>JBQTIC010000001.1:0-56202 GCA_052388435.1 Chromatiales bacterium
TCACCGGCTGCGCCCAGATCCGCGCGGCTCGCAATATTAAGTCTAGTCCGCCCCTGACCTCGATCAAGTCCGAATGCAAGAAAACCTCCTGATCGCACCGCAAGCGTGATGCTGTGCGACAGATCTCGCGTGCGTTGAAATGCAACGCCATGAGCGATCTTCATAACCCCAAAGGCGGTGAGATCCCGTCCGCTCGCTTGCGGTCCGATGTTGATACGTGGCGATCGACGTTCGAGCGAGCAGAGTTGGTGGCCAGGGACGGAATCGAACCGCCGACACGCGGATTTTCAGTCCGCTGCTCTACCACCTGAGCTACCTGGCCAGTGGGGCGCGGCAATTAAAGCGAGTGACACCTGGACAGTCAAGCCAACGGCCCGCTATTCGGGCGGCACGTAACCCTCCGGTTTGCTGGAGCCGCCGCCGAAGAAGAACTTCTCCATCTCCTGCTGGAGAAACTGGCGCGCCTTCGGTTCAAAAGGTGCCAGCCGGTACTCGTTGATGAGCGTGGTCTGGTGTGCGAGCCACAGCTTCCACGCCTCGGCGGAGACATTCTCGAAGATGCGTTTGCCAAGTTCGCCTGGGTAGGGCGGCATCGTCAACCCTTCGGCACTTTTGCCGAGCTTCACACACTTCACCATCCGCGTCATCAGGAGGCTCCTAACTTGGCCAACAGGTTGCGCACCGGCGTGGCAACCCCGACGGGCAGCGCGCCGCCGCTTTTATACCAGAGCCACTCGCCGCCTTCCATGACCTCTCGCGAGCGCAGACGGATGTCGAGGCGCACGGGATGGATGTCGAGATGAAAGTGCGAGAAGGTATGCCGGAAGACGGGCCACGATTCGCTACGCACGACCGCAAAGGCACGTTGACGGTTCCACGCTTCCAGATCCTCTCCGGGTTGAAGCTCCGGCAGACTCCAGAGGCCGCCCCAGATTCCGGCTGGTGGTCTGCGTTCCAGCAGCACCTCGCCGCGTGGGTTGCAGATGATAAGGTGACGGCTGCTGCGCACTGGCAACGGCTTGCTCACGCGCCTTCCAGGGTACCGTGTCTCCTTGCCGCGGCGATGCGCCTCGCAGTGGGTGGCCAAAGGGCAGCGTGAGCACTGCGGCCTGGCACGCGTGCACACGGTAGCGCCGAGGTCCATGATCGCCTGCGTGTAGGCAGCCGCGCGGCGCAGGGGCGTGTGCTGCTCGGCCAGCGCCCAAAGCCGGCTTTCGACCTTACGGCGGCCGGGCCATCCCCCTATGGCATGATAGCGCGCCAGCACGCGCTTGACGTTGCCGTCGAGGATCGGCTGGCACTGGCGGTGCGCGAAGGCAAGGATCGCGGCGGCGGTCGATCGGCCTATACCGGGCAAACTTCGCAGCGTATCGATATCGCGCGGGAACTCCGCGCCATGCTCCGCTACGACCCGCTGCGCGCAGCAGTGCAAGTTGCGGGCGCGTGCGTAGTAACCCAAACCCGCCCACACTCGTAGCACCTCGTCGAGTGGCGCCCCGGCAAGCGCCTGCACATCCGGGAAGCGCGTGATGAAGCGCTCGTAATAGGGAAGGACGGTGGCCACCTGGGTCTGTTGCAGCATGATCTCGGAGAGCCAGACACGATAGGCGTTGCGGCGGCGCTGCCACGGCAAATCTCTGCGACCGTGCCGGTCGTACCACTTGAGCAGCCGCTGCGCGAAGCGGTGACGGAGTGTCGGTTTGGACGCCACGGGTCGCGTGCGGGATCCAGCGTCAATGCGGAGTTTGCGCCTGCCACCCGCGCCCATGGGAAAGCGCCGCGCGGTCAGAAGTTGAGCAGGTCTTTCAGCGCCTTCTCCACCTGTTCCTCCGGTTTCGGGGGCGGCGGGGGCGGCACCTCCTCGGGCGGCGGGGCCGCCTTCGCAGGCGCAGTCGCCTCGCCCGGGGGAGGCGCTGCTGCATCCGCGCCACCGCTAGCCGGCGCTTTCTTCTTGCCGCCGAGCACGCCCTCGAGCAACTGCTTGGCAGGGTCGGGCAGTTTGTCGCCCTGCTTCTCGAGCTGTCTCTGGAGTTCCTTTTCGGCACGCGCCTTGGCGATGCCGGCGACGTCGGGCGCGAAGCTCGGGTCGTCGAAGGTGCCGCTCACCTTGATCGGGACAGCAACGCCGGAGAGGTCCACCAACTCCTTGCCGCCTTGGCCTTCGGCGGAGGCCACCAGCGTGGCATTGATGACGTAGTCGATCTTTTCGCTGGCGAGATCCGCCTTACCCTGTCCTTCGACTCGCAGCAGCGGCGACTTGGCAGCAAGGTCCTCGTTGCTCACGACGCCGTTGGTAATGGTGTAGGTACCGGTCAACTCGGTGAAGTCGGTCTCCTCGTTCGGGTCCACCCGGCCGATGAAGCCAGCCTTGGCGCTGCGGAGGATCTTGCCGATGTTGAAGCCCTTGATGGCGCCGTTGCGAAACGCGAACGCGCCCTGGCCGTTGAGCGTGCGCTTGATGCCGAGGCTGTCGGTACCGCTGCCCTTGGCGTGCAGCGAGAAATCCCCCTTGCCGCGCAGCCGCGCCTTGCCCTTCATGTCCTTGAGCAGGGGCTCCACCTGCACACCCGTGAGCGAGTGATCCATGTTGAGCACGGCGTTCTGGCCCTTCGCATTGACGGCCATGGCCCCGTTGTAGGAGCCCTCGTAGAGATTGGCGGCGATGGGATTGAGCTGCACGTCACCGTCGCGCGCGTTGATGGCGAGGCGCACATTGGCGAGCTTGGCGTTGCGGACGGTGAGCCGGCCCACCTTGGCGTCGCCCTTTACCTTCAGCTTGCGCAGCGTATCGAGCGGCAGCTTGCTGGCGGCGGGCTGCGTGACCGCCGCGCTGGCATCGGCAGTCGGCGTGGCCTTACCCTCACCTTCGCCCTCCTCGCGCGGCGCCAGATAGCGATCCGCGTTGATGGCGTCGATGGCGAGGTTGAAAGTGATCGCAGGATTGGCAATGCTGGCGACCGCGAGATCGCCCGTGACCTTGCTGTCATCGAGCTGCAAGGTCATGCCGTTCAGCGCGATGTCCTTCGTGGAGCCGTTGAAAGCGCTGGTGATGGCAACCTTGCTCAGCGCATCGGGATCGGCCATCACCGGCAGTTTGTCGGCCTTGCCGAGGGTGGTGAGTAACTGACGCAGATTGAATTGGCCGACGTTCAATTTGCCGCTCAGTTTGGGATCCGTGCGCAGGCCAATCGCATTGACGCTGCCGGTTGCGTTCAGTCCCAGTGCGGCGAAGCTCAGGTCGGACATGCTGAGCGTGTCCTTGCCGAGGTCGACGTCGGCCTTAGTGTTGAGCTTGAAGTCGTTCGCGCCCGCCGGCAGGGCGGCGCCGGTCACCGTGGCCGAGGCATTGATCGGGTCGAGCCGGAATTTCTGCGCCGAGCCGCTGATGTTGGCCACCGCATTCAGATTGCTGACCTGCACAGGCAAATCAGCCTGACCGTAGGCCTTGAGCAACGCCGAGACATCGGGGCTCGAGACATTAAGCTTGCCGGTCACTGAGGAATCCTTGGCGTTGATTCCCCTGGCATCCACGTCACCGCTGACTTTGGTGCCGAGCGTCTCGAGCGACAGCCCCTTTAACTGGGCGTAGCCGGCCTTCAGGTCGACATTCATGGCGGTGTTGAGCTTCAGATCCCCGGCGGCATTCGGTACGGGCTTGCCGGTCGCCAGGCTGACCAGCGCCGGTCCGTTGTTGCTGGTCAGAGCGATGTTGCCGGCCACGGCAGGCTGCTTGGACTGGATGTCGCGGGCATCGAGGTTGCCCCTCAGCTGCGAGCCCAGTCCCACGGCATCAAGGTTCTCGAACTTGGCGCTGCCGGCGGCGAGGTCGATGCTAAAGGTGCTGTTGACCTTCAGTTCCTTGCCCGAGCCGGGGGGGAGCGCCTTGCCCGTCAGCGCCTTGATGAGTTCCGGCGCGTTAGCGCTGTGAAGCGCGATCGTACCGCTGGCCGCGGGCTTGCCGCCGGCGAGGTTGCGCGCGTCTATGTTGCCCTTCACGTTGGAGTCGAGCCCGGTGAAGGCCAGATCGCCAAGTTTGGCTGTCCCGGCTCCGAGATCCACGTTGAACGCGGTGCTGAGCTTCAGCTCCTTGGCGGTGGCTGGTAACTGTTTGCCGGTGAACGCGGCGATGACGGCGGGCCCGTTGGCGCTGACCACATCGATCTTGCCGGCCGCAACAGGTTTCCCGCTCTGCACGTTGGACGCGTCGATGTCCCCCTTTACATCGGTGCTTAACGCGTTGAGCGACAGGCCTGAAAACCTGGCCAGACCGCTCTGCATGTCGACATCGAAGGTGGCGTCGAGCTTTACATCGCGGGACAGGCCGGGCTGGCTCTGGTAGGGCTTCAGCATGAGGGCAGCCTGTTCGGGCGGAATCCAGCTCGACAGCAGGCCAGCGAGCGCCGGCAGGTCGCCCGTGTGCAGCGCGATCTTGCCAGTGGCCTTCGGCTTGCCGTCTTGCAGGTTGCTGGCATCGATGTTACCGCTGGCCTCCGCGCCCAGGCCGGTGAAATCGAGGCCGTCGAGTTTGACGTGCCCCGCGGTCATGTCGACGTCAAAGCTGCTGCTCAGCTTGAACGCCTTGGCGTCCTCGCCCAGCTTGGTGAGCGGCGCGAGCCGGGCGGCGGTCTGCTCAGGCAGGAGATCCATGGCCAGCGTGATGAGGGCCGGAAGGTCGGCGCTGCTGAGCGCGATCGCGCCGCTTGCCTTTGGCTTGTCGCCCTGCCAGTCGCTGGCATCGACGCTGCCCCTGGCCTCGGTGCCGAAGCCGGCAAAGTCCAGGTCATCGAGCTTGAGCGTCCCGGCGTTGAGATCCAGATCCAGCGCGCCCTTGAGCTTGACATCGGATGCCCCGCCGGGGATCGCCTTGCCATTGAGCTTGCCCGTCAGATCGATGGGTGTGATCTGAACGTGCTTAAGGTCCTGGGAAATTTCAATCTCGCCCTTCATGTCCACGTTACCCGCCACGCCCTTGGGGCTGGCATCGAAATTTGTGGAGAGAGATAGAGGTACCGATTCATCGAGGGCCAGCGTACCGGTTTGCAGGTTCAAACTGGTGACGGAGTACTTCTCGCCTCTGCTCTGGTCGTCCCAGGTGATGGCGGAATTGCGAAGGTCGAGACCGTTCAGGACCGCGGCCGCGAGCGGCGCGCCCTTCGGCTCATCGGAGTCGGCCTGTTTCCCCTTCAGGTCATCGAAGTTCGTCTTGCCGCTCTTGTCGCGGACAAGGTTTACGGTGAGTCCTTCGGTGATGACGGTATCGAGCTCGATCTGCAGATTGTTCAGCAGCAACGGCAGGAGCTTCACGCGGACGCCGACCTGATCCGCGCTGAACATCGGCTCTTCTCCGAACCCCGGCGCATTGCCCAGCGCCACCGCCCCGGTATTCACGCCCAGCC
The DNA here is from genome assembly GCA_052388435.1 of Chromatiales bacterium. GTDB lineage: Bacteria > Pseudomonadota > Gammaproteobacteria > JAJPIJ01 > JAJPIJ01 > JBQTIC01. The sequence goes on from JBQTIC010000001.1 coordinate 5,397, forward strand.
ATGGGAAGACCGTCAGCTTGAGGTCGCCTGTCAACGTAAGCTCGCGCCCAGTGGCCTTCTTCACTTGCGCCGCGATCTGTTCCTTGTAATCGTTAGGATCGATGACGCGCGGCAGGATCACGGCCGCGGCGCCGACGGCAATCACGAGGACCAGCAAGACACTCAGGAGGATCTTGAGGAATTTCTTCATGGTTGCTCTTCCCTTCGAAGCATTGGTTCCGGCACGCCTGCTTGAGCGGAAACAAGACGCGCGCCTGGCACAATAGCGTCATCCCGGCGCGAGCCGGAATCTCGCGGCCGCACATCTGTTCTCACTGGTCGCCGGCTGGCGCTGGAGTAACGACACCTTAGAGACATGGCCGCTCAGAAGCTCGCGAGTCAGTTACTTGTATTCAGCGGCGCGGCGCGCATCGCCACGCACCTTCGCCTCGGGGTAGCGCTCCTCGTTAAGCGCGATCTTGCGTGTGGCGGCCGCGATAAGGTCCACACCGAGCTGGTCGGCGGTCCGCACGAGGTAGATGAGAATATCCGCCAGCTCCTCACTCACGGCCTCCCGTTTATCCGGGGACAAGTCGCGGCTCTGCTCGTCGGTGAGCCACTGGAAGTGCTCCAGCAGTTCCGCCGCCTCGGCGATGAGGGCCATCGACAGATTCTTGGGCGTATGGAACCGCTCCCAGTCGCGCGCCTGCGCGAAACGCCGCAGTTGCTCGCGCAGGTCCTCGAGGCTGTCCGTCATTATATTGGTTCTCTCCGGCAGGGATTTTGTTCCGGCGCATCGCGGTGTCAGCGCCTGGCGAGGCGCTCACGGGCGCGTGCCAGCGCGGCGCGCACCTGGTTTGGCGCGGTGCCGCCAATGTGATCGCGCGCCGCCACGGAGCCCTCCAGGCTTAGCGCCGCGAAGACATCCTCGCCGATTCGGGCGCTGAACCGCTGCAAATCCGTGAGCGGCAGTTCACTCAGGTCGCGGCCAACATCGATGGCGTGGCGCACCGCCTGGCCGACGATCGCGTGGGCGTCGCGAAACGGCACGCCCCTGCGCACAAGGTAATCAGCCAGATCCGTCGCGGTGGTGTAACCGGCAGCGGCGGCCCTCTGCATCGCCTCGCGGCGCACCTTGACGTGCGGCATCATGTCGGCATAGGCGCGCAGGCAGTCGCGCACCGTGTCGATGGTGTCGAACAGCGGCTCCTTGTCCTCCTGGTTGTCGCGGTTGTAGGCGAGCGGCTGTCCCTTCATAAGCGTAAGCAGCGCCGTCAGGTGGCCGTAAACTCGGCCGCACTTGCCGCGCACCAGCTCCGGCACGTCGGGGTTCTTCTTCTGCGGCATGATGGAGGAGCCGGTACAGAAGGCGTCGGCGATATCGACGAACCCGAACTGCGCCGAGGACCACAGGATCAACTCCTCCGAGAAGCGCGACAGGTGCATCATGATGAGCGCGGCGCAGGAGACGAACTCGACGGCGAAATCCCGATCGCTCACCGCGTCCAGCGAGTTCTCCGCCACGGCGTCGAACTCCAGCAGCCGGGCGGTGTAGCGCCTATCGATGGGGTAGCCGGTGCCCGCCAGCGCCGCCGCTCCCAGCGGCATGACGTTGACCCGCCGCCGACAGTCGAGCAGCCGGTCGCGATCGCGCAACAACATCTCCACCCAGGCCAGCAGGTGGTGCCCGAAGGTGACTGGTTGCGCGGGCTGCATGTGAGTGTAGCCGGGCATGATCGTCGAGGCCTCCTGCTCGGCCATGCGCATGAGCGTGTCGATGAGCCGCTCGACCGCCTCGACCAAGGCGTCGATCTCTGCGCGCAGGTACAGGCGCAGATCGGTGGCGACTTGGTCGTTGCGCGAGCGGCCGGTGTGGAGTTTCTTGCCCAGCTCGCCGATGCGGTCCGTGAGCCGCGCCTCGATGTTCATGTGCACGTCCTCGAGCTCGCGCAACCAGGCGAACTCGCCGCGCTCGATGTCGAGCTTAATGTCCTCCAGTCCCTTGACGATTTTTTCGCCCTCCTCTTGTGTGAGCACGCCAACGTGAGCGAGCATGCGCGCGTGGGCGATGGAGCCGCGAATGTCGCAGGCATAGAGGCGCTTGTCGAACTGCACCGAGGCGGAGAACTGCTCCACGAAGGCATCGGTCGGCTGGGCGAAGCGAGCGCGCCAGGGCTTGTCGTCGGCGGATTTGTCGTCGCGGAGATTTGGCATCTTAAAGTTGGCATGCATTATGGATGACAGGATTAATGAATGCCGGGTCGGGACGGCGACAGTATATCTTGAGGGGTACCAGCCCGCACATTGCACGAAGACGGCCCAGCCATGCGGTCAAGCCTCCCGCATGTCGGGCGTTCCTGGCGCGCCATGAGGCGATGGCTCGATTCCATTTTGTGTCTGGTGGGCCTGTACGGGGTCCTGGCGGGTTCTCGCTCGCTTGCCTCTCGCTCAACTCGCAGTGTGCCGGCCGTGAGTTTCGCGGCGAGAAGCACGCCATAATCCGAGGTTCCTGAGGCAATACGCGGGCTAGCCGGTAAAGATTCCTCCGAGACAGCGCGCGTGCCGACGAGCCCTTCCAATCAGGATGTCTTCCTGCCCGATTTCTGCGCTATTCGCACCGTCTTCCGGGTGGTCATCATCGCCGAGCTGCTCGCCATTGTGATCGCGCTCGCCAGCCACGGAACGCCGGCCGAGCGGCTGGACGAGCTCGCGCTGATTTCGCTGTTCATTCAGTGGGTGGCGCTTACCTGCGCGGCCGTGCTCTGCACGGTGCGGGCGCGGCTTGGCCGCTGGCCCGAGTCCCTGGTGGTGACCATCGCTTACGGGCTGATGGTCGGCGTGACCTGGTTCATCAGCGAGTTAACCTGGTGGCTGGGACAGTGGACGTCCGGTGTGCTGGCGCTGGCCACGTCCTCGCACGCCGAGTTCGTGCTGCGCAATCTCGCCATCAGCGCCATCATCAGTGCCCTCTTGCTGCGCTACCTTTACGTCCAGCACCACTGGCAGCGGCGGGTCAAGTCGGAATCCAGAGCGCGCATCGAAGCCTTGCAGGCACGCATACGCCCCCACTTTCTCTTCAACTGCATGAACACGATCGCCAGTCTCGTCCGCGCGCGCCCCGAGGCCGCGGAGAAGGCGGTCGAGGACCTCGCCGACCTGTTCCGCGCCAGTCTGGCCGATGCGCGCGGCTATCTGCGCATGGGGGAGGAACTGCATCTCTGCCGGCAGTATCTCGACATCGAGTCCCTGCGCCTGGGCGAGCGCCTGCGCGTGGAATGGGACGTGGAGGAGCTGCCGGTGGACAGCCTGGTACCAGCCCTCACGCTACAGCCCCTCATCGAAAACGCCATCTATCACGGCATCGAGCCGCGCGCCGAGGGCGGCGTGGTGCGCGTGCAGGGGTGGCGCGACAGCGGCCGCCTGCGCATCGAGATCACCAACCCGCTGCCCGTGGTGGCCGGCGAGGCACGGCACGAGGGCAATCGCATGGCACAGGAGAACGTGCGGGAGCGCCTCGCCGCCTGCTTCGCGAACGCGGCCAGCCTCGTGGTAGCGACGGAGTCCGGCCACTACCGTGTGACCGTTTCGTTACCGCATCGGCCCTGGGATGATGAAGATACTGATCGTCGATGACGAACCGCCTGCGCGCGAGCGACTGCAAACCCTGATCGGTGAGCTGCAGGCTGGCGAGGTAGTGGGTGAAGCCCCCGACGGCATGAGCGCCATCGAGGCGGTGCAGACATTGCAGCCCGATCTTGTGTTGCTCGACATACGCATGCCGGGGATGGACGGTCTGGAGGTGGCCGGCCATCTTGCCGCTCTGCCGCGCCCGCCGGCGGTCATCTTCGCGACCGCGTACGGTGAGCACGCGCTGGCGGCCTTCGATGCCAACGCGGTCGACTATCTGCTCAAGCCAATCCGTCGCGAGCGGCTCGCCGCCGCGCTCGAACGAGCGCGCATGCTGAATCAGGGTCGCCTCAACGCGCTTGCCCCGGCAGGCGGCCGCACGCATCTGAGCGCGCTGGTCAAGGGCAGGCTGCAACTGGTGCCGGTGGACCAGATCCGCTACCTCCAGGCGGACCAGAAGTATGTAGAGGTGGTGTGGCCTGCCGGCCGCGTCTTGATCGAAGAGTCCCTCAAATCGCTGGAGGGCGAGTTTGCGGCGCGCTTTCTGCGCATACACCGCAATGCGCTTGTGGCGATCGCCTATATCCAGGCGCTGGAAAAGGCGCCCGACGGCGATGTGGTGGTGGCGCTAAATGGCATCGAGGACCGGCTTGCCGTGAGCCGCCGGTTAGTCAGCGAGGTGCGCCAACGCCTGCGCCAGCTTGCCAGTATTCAATGATGGCTGGCTGCTTCGGCGCCGAGACCGGTCTGCGCGCGCACGTATTGCTGCTCGAACCCATCCGCTTCACCCGTCGCCTGCGCGCTGCGATCGAGCAGCGAGACGACCCACGTCACCGTGAAGGCGACCAGCATGGAGAAGAGGGCTGGGTGCTTGTACGGGAAGACCGGCTCGGCGTTGCCGAGTACTTCGACCCAGATCGTCGGTCCCAGTACCATGCAGGCGATGGCCGTGGCGAGGCCCGCGAAGCCGCCCGCTGTGGCGCCGCGCGTCGTGAGGCCCCGCCAGTACATCGCCAGCAGCAGCACCGGGAAGTTCACGCTCGCGGCGATGGCGAACGCGAGGCCCACCATGTAGGCGACGTTTTGCTTCTGGAACACGATGCCGAGCACGATGGCGAGGACGCCGAGCGCGAGGGTGGCGGTCCGCGAGACGAGCATTTCCTCGACGTCGGCGGCGCGACCGTGCCGGAAGACGCTCGCGTAGAGATCGTGCGACAGCGCCGAGGCACCGGCGAGCGTCAGACCGGAGACCACAGCGAGGATCGTCGCGAAGGCGACCGCGGAGATGAAGCCGAGAAACACATCGCCGCCCACCGCCTCGGCGAGATGCACCGCCGCCATGTTGCTTCCGCCGATGAGCGCGCCGTTGGCGTCCAGGTACGCCGGATTGGTGCCGACTAGCAGGATGGCGCCGAAGCCGATGACGAAGGTGAGAATGTAGAAGTAGCCGATGAAACCGGTCGCGAAGAACACCGAGCGGCGCGCTTCGCGCGCGTTGGCGACGGTGAAAAAGCGCATCAGGATGTGCGGCAGCCCGGCAGTGCCGAACATCAGCGCGAGCCCGAGCGAGATCGCCGAGATCGGATCGGAGACCAATCCGCCCGGCGCCATGATCGCTTCGCCCTTCGGATGCGCGGCGATCGCCTGCGAGAACAGTGCGTTGAGCGAGAAGCCAGCCTTCGCCAGCACCGCGAGCGCCATGAAGGTCGCGCCGGTGAGGAGCAGCACGGCCTTGATGATCTGCACCCAGGTCGTCGCGAGCATGCCGCCGAAAACCACGTAGAGGATCATCAACACGCCGACCAGGCACACCGCGACGGTGTAGGGCAGGCCGAAGAGCAGCGTGATGAGCTGCCCGGCGCCCACCATCTGCGCGATCAGGTAGAGCAGCACCACCGCGAGCGTGCCGCTCGCGGCCATGCTGCGGATGGGCAACGCCTGCAGGCGGTAGGCCACTGCGTCGGCGAACGTGTACTTGCCGAGATTGCGCAGGCGCTCGGCGAGCAGGAACAGAATGATCGGCCAGCCGACCAGAAAGCCGATCGAGTAAAGCAGCCCGTCGAAACCGGAGGCAAAGACCAGGCCGGAAATGCCGAGAAAGGAGGCGGCGGACATGTAATCGCCAGCGATCGCAAGCCCGTTCTGCAGTCCCGTGATACGGCCGCCGGCGGCGTAGAAATCCCTGGTCGTACGCGTGCGTCGCGCCGCCCACCATGTGATGCCGAGCGTGGCGGCGACGAACAGCGCAAACATCGCGATCGCGGTCGTCGTTGCCGGTTGCGCGGGGTTGACCGTTTCGGCCGCCGCGGCCGCGCGCGCCGGCATGGTGGCCGCGAGAAGCACCGCGAGCCCCCGCGTCGCGTGGGCAACGGAGCAATATGGGAACGGATTTCGGCGCGCGCCGGAACGATGACGTGAGCACCGCTCAGCCGTTTCCATCGGCTTTCTGTTCCAGCACTGTGGCGAGCAGTCTATTGGTCAGCGGATCGAACTCGCTGTTCGATCGATGCACGTACACGCCCGTCAGCGCGAAGCTCAGGACGATGAGCAGCAGGCCGGCCGGGATCCCCCACGTGATCGGTGATCCCTCCCGGACGGGCAAGGCGAGCAGATGCGGCGCAAAAGCGACGGTGAGGATGAATGCGAAGTAGGCCAGCAGCACGATGCAGGTGAGCACCCAGCTCAGGCGCCCGCGCCGCGTTTCGAGTTCCTTGAACAGCGGATGCCGGCTTATCGATCTGTAGAGGTCGTTCACGTGCAGCGCCTGCGTGTGCCGCTGCACTGTAACCGACAGTGCGCATCAGTTGAAGCCGGTTCGCGGGCAGAGCCCGCTCCCTGAGGAACCCCCACAAATCTGTCATTCCAGCGCACGCTGGAATCCATGCATCCTTTTCCGCCGCTGCCACCGTGTGAGGCCATCGCCTTGGGTCGAATCGCGTATGGATGCCAGCCCCCGGCTTACTAGCTGCCGGGGCAGGCTTCGCTGGCATGACGTAGTTGGATTTCCGGCAAGCGCTCACAGAACAATCTGTTGCTGGAAGGGGGGATTCCTCAGGCCCGCTGCCACACAGCGCCCGCTCCGCCAGACTCGCGAACTGTGGGAGCGGCTTCCAGCCGCCAACCGCCGGTAACGCAGCGCTAGCGCGCGGGCGGAATCGCGCGCAGGCTAGGCTGCGGGGTGGAGCCGCTCTTCGTGAAGACCAGCGCGTCGTTCTGCACGTCCACACTCACCGTATCGCCGGGGTGGAAGTCGCCGGCGAGCAGCTTGCTGGCGAGCTGTGTTTCAAGATGCGTCTGGATGGCGCGCTTGAGCGGCCGCGCCCCATACACCGGGTCGAAGCCCGTCATCCCCAGCTTGTCGAGCGCGGTCTCGCTCACCGTGAGCTCGATGCTCTGCGTCCGCAGTCGCTGGCGCAGCCGCTCGATCTGCAGGCCGGCGATGGCGCGGATCTGCGCCGCCTCGAGCGCATGGAACACCACCACCTCGTCGATGCGGTTGATGAACTCCGGGCGGAAGTGCTTGCCGACGATCTCCATCACCGCGTCCTTCATCTCCTCGTAGCTCTCGCGGCCCGCCATTTCCTGGATGAGATGCGAGCCGAGATTGGAAGTCATCACGACCACGGTGTTGCGGAAGTCGACGGTGCGGCCCTGGCCGTCGGTGAGGCGGCCGTCATCCAGCACCTGCAGCAGCACGTTGAAGACGTCCGGATGCGCCTTCTCGACCTCATCGAACAGGATGACGGAATAGGGGCGGCGGCGCACTGCCTCGGTCAGATAGCCGCCTTCGTCGTAGCCGACATAGCCCGGCGGCGCGCCGATGAGCCGCGCCACGGAGTGTTTCTCCATGAACTCGGACATGTCGATGCGCACCATCGCCTCTTCGCTGTCGAACAGGAACGCCGCGAGCGACTTGCACAGCTCCGTCTTGCCGACCCCGGTGGGGCCGAGGAACAGGAAGGAACCATAGGGCCGGCCGGGGTCTGAAAGGCCGGCGCGTGCGCGGCGGATGGCGTTGGCGACTGACGTGACAGCTTGGTCCTGCCCGACCACGCGCGCGTGGAGCGCCTCTTCCATGCGCAGCAGTTTGTCGCGTTCCCCTTCCAGCATCTTGGAGACAGGAATGCCGGTCCACTTCGAGACGACCTCGGCGATCTCCTCCTCGGTGACCTTGTTGCGCAGGAGCTTCATGTCCTGCATCTCGGCCTGCGTGGCCATGTCGAGCTGCTTTTCCAGCTCCGGGATGACGCCGTAGCGCAGCTCCGACATGCGCGCCAGGTCGCCGGCGCGGCGCGCGGTCTCGAACTCCAGCCGCGCGCGCTCGAGCTGCTCCTTGACGTGGTGCGTGCCGGCGAGCGCGGCCTTCTCTGACTTCCAGATCTCCTCCAGATCCGAGAAATCCCGCTCCACGCGGCCGATCTCCTCTTCCAACGCCGCCAGCCGCTTCCTGGAAGCGGGATCGGATTCCTTGCGCAGCGCCTCGCGCTCGATCTTCAGTTGCACCAGACGGCGGTCGAGCCGGTCCATCTCCTCGGGCTTGGAGTCGATCTCCATGCGGATGCGCGAGCCCGCCTCATCGACCAGATCGATGGCCTTGTCGGGCAGATTGCGGTCGGTGATGTAGCGGTGCGAAAGCGTTGCCGCGGCGACGATGGCCGGGTCGGTGATCTCAACACCATGGTGCACTTCGTACTTCTCCTTCAAGCCCCGCAGGATGGCTATGGTGTCCTCCACGGTCGGCTCGTTGACCAATACCTTCTGAAAGCGCCGCTCCAGCGCCGCGTCCGTCTCGACGTACTTGCGGTATTCGTCGAGTGTGGTCGCGCCGATGCAGTGCAGCTCGCCGCGCGCCAGCGCCGGCTTGAGCATGTTCCCGGCGTCCATGGCGCCCTCCGCCTTGCCGGCGCCCACCATGGTGTGCAGCTCGTCGATGAAGAGGATGATCTGTCCTTCCTGTTTGGCAAGATCCTTGAGTACGGCTTTGAGGCGCTCCTCGAATTCGCCGCGGAACTTCGCGCCCGCGATAAGCGCGCCCATGTCAAGTGCAAGCACGCGCCGGTCGCGCAGCCCCTCGGGGATCTCGCCATTGACGATACGCTGCGCGAGGCCCTCGACGATGGCGGTCTTGCCGACGCCGGGCTCGCCGATGAGCACGGGGTTGTTCTTCGTGCGCCGTTGCAGGACCTGGATGGTGCGCCGGATCTCGTCATCGCGGCCGATCACCGGGTCGAGCTTGCCCTGCGCGGCGCGCTCGGTTATGTCGATGGTGTATTTCTCCAGCGCCTGGCGGCTCTCCTCGGCGTTGGGATCGGTGACCTTCTCGCCGCCGCGGAGGGTGTCGATGGCCTGCTCGAGGCGTTCCTGCCGTGCGCCGAATCGGCGCAGCATGTCGCCCAACTGGCCGCGATCCTCGAGCGCGGCGAGGATGAACAGCTCGCTGGAGAGGTACTGATCCTTGCGCTTCTGCGCGTATTTATCGCAAAGGTTGAGCAGACGCACGAGGTCATTGGATGGATGCACGTCGCCACTGGCGCCCTCCACGCGCGGCAGCCGGTCCAGTGCCTGGCCCATGGCCGAGCGCAGCCCGTTGACATCGACGCCGGCCTGCTGCAGGAGATAACGGGTGGTGCCGCCCTCCTGGTCGAGCAGCGCGGCCATCAGATGCACGGGCTCCATGAACTGGTGGTCGCGACCCACGGCCAGGCTCTGGGCGTCGCCCAGCGCCGCCTGGAACTTCGTGGTCATCTTATCGATACGCATTGCCGCTCACTCCGGATAGAAACCTGCTTCCGCCACAATTGGGGTGCGATTGCCCGGATTCAAGCCGCGGCCGGTCAGTGCAGCAGCGTTTCGGTGGCAGCGATAACGCCGATGCCGATCCCGATGAGCAGCATCTGCGTGACGCCGTCGCGCAGATCGGTGCGGCGGTGCAGACCCGGGATGAGATCGGCCACCGCGATGTAGAGAAATCCGGCGACGGCGACGGCGACGACATAGGGGAGGGCGACGCTGGAGCCGGAGAGGCTGAACCACGCCAGCAGCGCACCCGCCACCGTGGCGAGGCTGGAGGCGATGTTCAGAAGCAGCGCCTGCATGCGGTTGTAGCCGCTCTCCAGCAGGATGACGAAGTCGCCGAGTTCCTGGGGGATTTCGTGTGCCGCCACTGCCAGGCTGATCACTATCCCGAGCGGAATGTCGGTGAGGAACGCCGCGCCGATAAGGATGCCGTCGACGAAATTATGCAAGCCGTCGCCGATGAGAATGAGCGTTCCCGGGGAGCGCCTGGTAGCCTCCGATACATCAGGGCTGTGGCCCTCGCAGCGATGATTGTGGCAGTGGCGCCAGATGACGAACTTCTCCAGGGCAAAGAAGAGCAGCAGGCCGCCGAGCACGGCGGCGGTGACGCGGTGCACCTGATCCCCGCCGACCTTCTCAAGGGCGTGTGGCAGAAGTGCGAGAAACGCGGCGCCGAGCAGGGCGCCGGTGGCGAAGCTGATGAGATGCGGCATCAGCCGATCGCGAACATGTTGAGGGATGACCAGAAACGCAGCCGCCGCGCCGACGCTCAGGACGCCACCGAGCAGGCTGAAGAGGATGATCCACGCGAGAAGGGTCATTATGCAGTGTCCCGCCTGAATGGCGCGGCTTGAACGCGCGATGGCGCCGGCCCGTGCAGGAGTATAACTTTGCTAGCCCGCCGTCCCGCAAGTTTCATTCGTCATTCCGGCCAAGCTCGCGTAACGAGCGCGTGGTTTATCAGAGAACTGGATGCCAGCTTTCGCTGGCATGACGGCCTGCAAATAATGAAGGTTCATTGCAGGACAGGGTGCTAGGGGATCGGCTCCATCCAGATGAGGCTCGCCATGCGGCCAGTCTCGCCATCGCGGCGGTGGGAGTAAAAGCGTTCGGCATCCGAGTGGGTGCAGTAACTGCCAGCGTAGACGTCGTGTATATCGCATGCAGCAAGCTGCGTGCGGGCGATGGCGTAGAGGTCGCAGAGATAATGACCGGGACTTGTTGGCGTAAACGCTGGGCCTATGGATGGGCACTGACCCGCGAACGCGTTGCGGACCCGCTCGTCAACTTCGTAGCGCGCCGCGCTGATTGCAGGACCGAGCCATGCCAGCAGTTCGGCACGGGGCGCGCGCATTCGCATGACCCCATTCTCGATGATGCCACCCGCAAGCCCGCGCCAGCCGCCGTGCAGCGCGGCGATCTCGGTACCGGCACGGTCGCAGACCAGGATGGGCAGGCAGTCGGCAGTGAGAACTGCGCAGACGAGGCCTGTGCGTTCGGTGTACGCGCCGTCCGCGCGGCGGCCGGCATTCGCCTCTACAGCGTCGACGACGCGCGTGCCGTGATGCTGTTCCAGCCAGACCGGTTCAGCAGGCAGTCCCACCGCCTCAGCGACTCGCCGGCGGTTGGCGGCGACGCATTCACTGCGATCGCCGCCATGAGTGGCGAGGTTGAGACTGGCATAGGGCGGCGCGCTGCGCCCGCCGGTGCGCAGCGTCGTCAGCGCGTGAACATTTGAGGGCGCGGGCCAGTCCGCGGCGATCCATCCCACCGCGCCTTGCGTGACTGAGAGTCCCTGTTCGCCCCGCTTTTGCAAAGGGGGAGAGGGGAGAGGTGCCGGCGGCGGCCTGCGATTCACCGGTGATGGTCCCCGACTTGTTGATCCGTTTTGAGAGCGGCGAGTAGACGTTGCATGTCCGCGGGCAGCGCAGACTGCCAGGCCATTTCTTCGCCGCTGGCGGGATGGATAAGTGAGAGGCCAGAGGCATGCAGGGCCTGGCGGCGAAACCCGCGCAGCGTCGCTTGCAGAGACTCGCCGGCGCCTCCAGGCATGCGCAGGCGCCCGCCGTAGATGGGGTCACCCAGTAGCGGGTGACCGATATGGGCCATGTGAACGCGGATCTGGTGGGTGCGGCCGGTCTCCAGATTTACGCGCACGTGAGTGTGCGTCCGGTAGCGACTCACAACGCGATAATGCGTCACTGCCTGACGGCCAGCATGTACGACGGCCATCTTTGTCCGCTCGCGCGGATGACGGCCGATCGGCGCGCAAATCGTGCTGCCCGCCACCAGCACCCCGTGCACGACTGCCTCGTACTCGCGTTTGACAGTGCGGGCCTGCAACTGCCGGATGAGCGAGGCGTGGGCACGAGGCGTGCGGGCGACCACGAGCAGGCCCGAGGTATCTTTGTCGAGGCGATGGACGATGCCCGCACGCGGCAGAGAGGCCAGGCCTGAGTCAAAAGCCAGCAGGGCATTCGCGAGCGTCCTATCGAGGTTGCCGGCGCCCGGGTGTACAACGATGCCCGCAGGTTTGTTGACGACGATGAGCTCCTCATCCTGGTGGACGATGTCCAATACGAGCGGCTGCGCCTCCCACCGTGCCTCCGACGCAGCGGACACTTGCAGAGAGATCTTCTCTCCACCGCGCACGGCATCACGCGGTCGCGCCGGCTGCCCGTCAACCAGGACTGCGCCGGTCTCGATCCAGCCCTTGATTCGGGTCCGCGAATAATTCGGGAACAGCCCCGCCAGCGCACGGTCCAATCGCTCGCCAGCCAGCTCCACGGGGATGACGGCGGTCAGCGCCTGCGAGGCAGAGGGTTTCGTTGCGACGGTGGTCATGCTCGCCCTACAATTCCAGCCGCTCTGTCAATGAGGGCCTGATCGTGATGCATCGACTGTTGTTGGGGTTGCTCACCGCTACGTTGCTCGCCGGCGGCGGCTGCTCGTACTTCAAGGAACAGGAGGACGAGACGGCAAAGTGGACCGAGCAAAGGCTTTATAACGAAGCGAAGGCCAACCTCGATTCCGGATCATACAGTGAGGCCGTGAAACATTACGAGAAACTGCAGGCGCGCCATCCCTTCGGCCAGTATTCACAGCAGGCGCAACTCGACCTGGCCTACGCCTACTTCAAGCAGGAAGAGTCGGCGTCGGCCGTTGCCGCCTGCGATCGCTACATCAAGCTCTACCCTAACAGCGTGGGTATCGATTACGCGTACTACCTGAAAGGGCTGGCGAATTTCAACCAGGGCAAGGGGTTCACCGAGCGCTACCTCCCTACTGATCCCTCTCAGCGCGACCCGGGCGCCGCAGCGCAGTCGTTCAACGACTTCACCGACCTGGTCAAGCGCTTCCCGGGCAGCAAGTATACCGAGGACGCGCGGCTGCGCATGGTATACCTGCGCAACATCCTCGCCCAGCACGAGGTCAATGTCGCTAAGTTCTACATGCGCCGCGAGGCGTACGTCGCGGCCGCCAACCGTGCCCGCTACGTGGTCGAGAACTACCAGCGGGCGCCGGCGATACCGGAGGCACTCACGGTGATGGCCAAGGCCTACAGGGTGCTGGGTATGGATGACCTGTCGCAGGATGCGCTGCGCGTGCTCGAGTACAACTTTCCCAATCACCCCGGCATTCAGGAAGTGCGCGATACCGCAGTGCGGTGACTGATAACTCGTAGCCTGCGACTGGTCATTCGTCATTCATCAGGCGGTAGCCAGCCAGGAACGGCGAGTCACGGATCACCAGTCACGAATCGCGAATTTCGGTGTACCCTGAGGTGATGGGATAGCGGCGGTCGCGGCCGAACGCGCGCGGCGAAATGCGCACGCCCGGTGCCGCCTGACGGCGCTTGTATTCGTTCCTGTCCACCATGCGCGCCACGCGGCGCACCGTCCCCGCATCAAAGCCGGCGGCGATGATCTCCTCCGGTGTCTGGTCGTGCTCGATGTAGCGCTCCAGTATCTGATCAAGCACGGGGTAGGGCGGCAGGCTGTCCGCGTCCTTCTGGTCCGGTCGCAGTTCCGCGGAGGGCGGCCGATCGAACACCCGTTGCGGGATTACCGCGCCAAGCGCATTGCGGTACGCCGCGAGGCGATAGACGAGCATCTTCGGCACGTCCTTGAGCGGCGCGAAGCCCCCGGCCATGTCCCCGTACAGTGTGGCGTAGCCGCACGCCATCTCGCTCTTGTTGCCGGTCGTCAGTACGATCCGGCCGGTCTTGTTGGACATCGCCATCAGGATGACGCCGCGACAGCGTGCCTGGATATTTTCTTCCGTTGTGTCGGCGGGCAGGCCAGAAAACACCGGCGCAAGGATGTCGGTGAAGGCGGCAAACGGTCGCTCGATGGAAAAGGTGTGGTGGGCAACGCCCAGCGCCTCGGCCTCGGCGCGGGCGTCCTCGATGCTCATCGAGGCGGTGTAGCGCGACGGCATCAGCACCGCCATCACCTCGTCATGGCCGAGCGCATCGACGGCGATCGCAAGAGTCAGCGCCGAATCGATGCCGCCCGAAAGGCCGACCACCGCGCCCGTGAAGCCGTTCTTGCGCACGTAGTCGCGCACGCCGGTGACCAGCGCCGCGTAGGCGCTTTGCTCGGCGGTCGGAACCTCGCTCAGTTCACCGCCCAGGGCGAGCTGCGAACCGTCGTCGGAGACCTCGATGAGCTGCAGAGCCTCCTGAAACTCGGGGGCGCGGACGACGACCTCGCCGCCGCTGTTCATGGCCATGGAGGCACCATCGAAGACAAGTTCGTCCTGGCCGCCAACCAGATTGAGATAAACCACCGGCATGCCGCCCTCGCGGACCGCCGCGCGCAGGATCTCCTCGCGCGTGTGTGTCTTGCCAAGGTGATAGGGCGAGGCGTTGATATTGAGCATCAGGCGCGCGCCGGCCGCCTTGGCCTGGAAGGCGGTGCCGTGGACCCAGATGTCCTCGCAGATGCTCAGGCAGCAAGGGATGCCTTGCAGGTCGAATACGCACGCCTTGTCGCCGGACACGAAGTAGCGCTTCTCGTCGAAGACGCTGTAGTTCGGCAGGTGCTGCTTGTGATAGGTGGCGATGAGGCGGCCGTGGCGGATGACTGAGCAGGCGTTATACAGACCGCCGGCAGTGCGGCGCGGGTAGCCGACGAGCACATCGATATCGCGCACCTCGCGGATGAGCCGTTCCAGTGCATCGTCGAGCTGCGTGTAGAGGCCCTTGCGCAGCAGCAAGTCCTCGGGCGGATAGCCGGTCAGGGTCAGTTCCGGGAAGATGGCAATGTGTGCGCCCTGGCTGCGGGCCTTGCGCGCGACCTCGACGGCGCGCGCGGTGTTGCCGCGCACGTCGCCGACGATCAGGTTAAGTTGCGCGAGCGCGATGCGGGCTGTCCTGGGTGCCATTGTCGACCAGCGAGCGCAGGAGTGAAAGGAAAGGCAGCTTTGTTCCGTCCCGTCATACCGGCTGAAGCCGGTATCCAGTCAAGTGACACAGAAGACATTTCCACTGGACTCCGACTTACGTCGGAGTGACGAAACCACGGTTCACTGCGTTATGACTTGCCAGTGTACAGGATGAGCGTGAGCTGTCGCACGACGGTCCACGTTATTCAGCGCTGCAGGCGCTTGGCGATGGCGGCGCCCAGCTCGGCGGGCGAGCGCACTGTCGTGACGCCGGCGGCCTCGAGCGCAGCGAACTTGCCCGTGGCCGTTCCCTTGCCGCCGGAGATGATCGCCCCCGCGTGGCCCATGCGCTTACCGGGCGGCGCAGTCACGCCGGCGATATAGGCGACGACCGGCTTGGTTACGTTCCTGGCGATAAAGGCAGCCGCCTCTTCCTCGGCGCTGCCGCCGATCTCGCCGACCATGATGATCCCTTCGGTCTGCGCGTCGTCCTGGAACAGCCGCAGGCAATCGATGAAATTCATGCCGTGGATGGGGTCTCCGCCGATGCCGACGCACGTGCTCTGGCCCAGACCGGCGCGTGTGGTCTGCGACACTGCCTCGTAGGTCAGGGTGCCGGAGCGCGAGACGATGCCGACACGTCCCGGCACGTGGATCCTTCCGGGCATGATGCCAATCTTGCATTCACCCGGCGTGATGACTCCAGGGCAATTCGGACCGACGAGACAACTTTGCGGGCAACGGGCAAGGGCGGCCTTGACCTTCACCATGTCGAGCACCGGGATCCCCTCGGTGATGCAGACAATGACGCGGATGCCCGCGTCGGCGGCCTCGATGATGGCCTCGGCGGCGAACGGCGGCGGCACGAAGATCATGCTGGCGGTCGCGCCGGTCTGCGCCACTGCCTCATGCACACTATTGAACACGGGGCGTCCCAGATGAATGCTGCCGCCGCGCCCGGGCGTCACCCCGCCGACCAGGTTGGTTCCGTACTCAAGGGCCTGCCGGGAGTGAAACGTTCCCTGGTGACCGGTGAATCCCTGGCAGATGACCCGCGTTTCCGTGTCGACGAGGATTGGCATGCAACGGGTCGTGGGACTAGCTAGCAAGTCGAACGGAACTCACATCCGTGTGACTGGGTCCCGGCCGTTCCCTGGCCGGGACGACGAGCTCCGTCATTTCCGCCACCGATTGGTCGGCATCCAGAGCCAGGGATGGACAAGCGATGGCGTACTACGAGCTTCGTGAAAGCGGATGGGTTATACGAGTTCATTTGGTTAATTTCCTTGTGCGGCGGCGACGGCCTTCCTGGCGGCGTCGTTGAGATCCTGGGCAGTGATCATTGCCAGCCCACTTTGCGCCAGCAGCGCGTAGCCCTCATCGACGTTGGTGCCCTCCAGCCTCACCACCACCGGCACCCTTACTCCCACGTCCCGCGCCGCCTTGATGATGCCTTCGGCGACCAGATCGCAGCGCACGATGCCGCCGAAGATGTTGACAAGGATGGCTTTCACTTTGTCGTCGGAGCAGATGATACGGAAGGCCTCCGCGACCTTCTCCGCGTTGGTGCCGCCGCCCACATCGAGAAAGTTCGCCGGCTCGCCGCCGTGCAGCTTGACGATATCCATGGTAGCCATCGCCAGCCCTGCGCCGTTGACCATGCAGGCGATGTTGCCGCTCATGGTGACGTAGTTGAGATCGAAGCGCTTGGCGTGGCTCTCCCTCGGGTCCTCCTGCGAGGCGTCCCGCCACTCTTCCAGCACCGGCTGGCGGTAGAGCGCGTTGTCATCGATGTTGATCTTGGCATCAAGGGCCTGCAGGTCCCCCTGCCTGGTGACGACCAGCGGATTGATCTCCACCAGGCTCAAATCCTTGTCTAAAAACAGGCGGTACATGGCGTTAAGGATGGCGGTCAACTGCTTGCGTTGACCGTCGTCGAGGCCGAGGAACAAGCCGATGCGGCGGCACTGGTAGCCGAGGAGTCCCAGCACCGGGTCGATGGTAACGGAAAAGATCTTGTGCGGCTCCTGAGCGGCGACCTCCTCGATGTCCAGACCGCCCGCTGGCGAGGCCATGATCGCCACCCGCTTCGCGGATCGGTCGACGAGCATGGCGAGGTAGATCTCGGCCGCGATGTCGGTGGTGGCCTCGACCAGAACGCAGTTGACCGGCTGGCCTTGCGGGCCGGACTGTTTGGTAATGAGCCGCTTGCCGAGCGTGGTCATGACGATGTGCTCGAGCTGCTCGCGGCTGCTCGCGATGCGAATGCCGCCCGCCTTGCCACGACCGCCGGCATGGACCTGCGCCTTGACGATCCAGCCGTGACCCTTTACCGCGGAGGCATTGGCCAGCGCCTCCTGGATCGAGTGCGCCGGTTTGCCCGCGGGCACGGGGATCCCGTACTCTGCGAACAGTTGTTTCGCCTGGTATTCGTGCAGATGCATGGGCAGGGCCCCGTTCGTTCTTCTTCAGGTCGCGGGTTGGCCGGCGCGCATCGATCCCGCGCCAGCGTCCCTACAACATGGCGTTGCGTAAGGTCACGCGGGCCATCGATTCGTCATTCCGCGGAAGCCGGAATCCAGTCGATAAACCACTGGATACCGGGTCGTTGCCGCTAACACGGCCTTGCCCGATGGGTACGCCGTTGACGCAAGTTTCAATAGCATAGGCGATAATCCGCCACGCCGCGAAATGCTCACATTCCTCATCAGGCTGATCCTGGTTTTAGCTGTCCTATGGCTGTGCTTCCGACTGTGGCGCGCGTTGCGCCAACGATCGCAACGCAAACAGCCGGACGGCAGGGTAGATATGCTGGTGCGCTGCGCCCATTGCGGCACCTACGTGCCGCGCAGCGAGGCCTGCCTCTTGGGCCAGGAGACCTACTGCTCTGCCGCCCACCGCAAGGCCGCGGTAAAAGGTGACGCCGCGTGAGACGCGCTGGCCATGGCGGCGAGCTCGCCGACGACACTTCATGGCGCGCCCTGCGCTACTTCAATCTATATCGCACCGTTCTGGCGGGCCTGTTTGCGGTGCTGGTGATCGCAGGCAATCTGCCACCGCCGCTCGCCTCGCACGACCGGGACGTCTTCGCCATTACCGTATTTTTCTATCTCATGTGCACACTGGCGGCGCAGGTAGCCGCGGAGAGGCGTCTCGGCGGACATCTGGCGCAGACCTACGCGCAGGTGCTGCTCGATGTGGCCGTCATCTCCGTCCTCATGCACGCGAGCGGCGGGGTGACCAGCGGTCTCGGCATGCTCCTGGTCGTAACCATCGCCGGGGGCAGCATACTCGCGCCGGGGCGTCACGCCCTGACGTTCGCGGCGATCGCCTCCATCGCCGTGCTCGGCGAGCAGTTCTACTCAGTGCTCACGGCGCCGCTGCCGGCGATTAACTACACGCAGGCCGGTCTGCTTGGGCTCACGTTCTTTGCCTCCGCGCTGCTCGCCTACATCTTCGCGCGCCGACTGCGCGAGAGCGAGGCGCTGGCGCGGCAGCGCGCGGTGGCCATCGCGGGCCTGGAACGGCTCAACGAGCACATCGTCCAGCGCATGCGCTCGGGGATCATTGCGCTCGATGACGGCGGTCAGGTGCGGCTCATGAACGCCTCGGCCGCGCGGCTCATGGGGACGAACAGCCGCGGCGAGGGTCGTCTGCTTGCCGAGATCGCCCCAGCCCTGAGTGAGCGCTACCAAAGCTGGCGCGCCAGCGGCAGGAACTCCGCACGGACGGTGCGCGGCCAGGGTGTGGAGGTGACTGTTGCCTTCAGCCGCCTCGGCGAAGACGCGCGCGACGGCACGCTGGTGTTTCTGGAGGACGACGCCATGCTCAGGCAGCGGGCGCAGCAGATGAAGCTCGCCTCGCTGGGCCGGCTCGCAGGGAGCATTGCGCACGAGATCCGCAACCCCCTGGGGGCAATCAGCCATGCGGCGCAATTGCTGGAAGAATCGCACAGGGGAGATGCTGACGAACGGCGATTCACGGAGATCATCCGTGATCACTCCAGACGCGTGAACACCATTGTCGAGAATGTGATGCAGCTTGCCCGCCGCGACGTCGCGGTGCCGGAGTCCTTCGAGTTGCGGCCATGGCTGGAAGAGTTCGTGCGCGAAGTGCAGGCGCGTTTCGACGTGAAGGACAGCGAAACGGTCTGCGCGGTCGTGCCTGAAGACCTCACCGTGCGCATGGACCGCAGCCAACTGCAACAGGTGCTGTGGAACCTGTGCGAAAACGCCCTGAGGTACAGTCGCGACAATCCATTGCTGGAACTGCGTGCAGGCGTGCATCCCGAGTTCGGTCGTCCGTATCTGGATGTCGTCGACCAGGGGGCGGGCATGTCCGCGGAGGTCGAGGAGCACATCTTCGAGCCCTTCTTCACCACCGAGACGGGCGGTACCGGACTTGGTCTGTACATCGCCTCGGAGCTGTGCGAGGCCAATCAGGCCGTGCTGCGTCTGGAGTCCAATACGCCACGCGGGTGCCGTTTCCGGATAGACTTTGCCCATCCGGCCCGCCAGCAACTCACCGACCTGTAGCTGAGCTCGAATTGTTGAGTATTGCGTGAATGGGTAACTCGTTCAGTCCTCTATCCGGTTCAGCAATCCCCCTTTGCGCCCCTTTGACAAAGGGGGGGCGGGGGGATTCCTCGACCGCGGCCATCGGTGCGATCGCTTTCAGAGCAGCGGCGGGCAAGTGGCAGGAATGAGCCGACAGCCCGCTGCGTTGATAGTGGATGACGAGCCCGATATTCGCGAGCTGCTCGCGATCACGCTGAAGCGGATGGACATCGACAGCGAGGCGGCGGCGACGACCGCCGAGGCGCGCCAGAAACTCAAGCGCATGCGGTTCGATCTCTGCCTTACCGACATGCGGCTGCCCGACGGCAGCGGTCTCGACCTGGTGGCGCATATCCAGAGCAGCCACCCGAACATTCCAGTGGCAGTCATCACCGCCCATGGCAACATGGAGTCGGCTATCCAGGCGCTCAAGAACGGCGCCTTCGACTTCGTCACCAAGCCTGTCGACCTCGCCGTCCTGCGCCGCCTGGTCGAAACCGCGCTCAAGCTCAACGAGCAGCGTCAGGAGACCAGGTCGACGCTCATCGGTGAATCGGCAGTCGTACACGAGTTGCGCGCCAAGATCGCCAAGCTGGCCCGCAGCCAGGCGCCGATCCATATCAGCGGGGAATCCGGAACCGGCAAGGACCTGGTGGCGCGCATGATCCATGAGCAGGGCCCACGCGCGGGGCAGGCCTTCGTCCCCGTCAATTGCGGCGCCATTCCCCACGACCTGATCGAAAGCGAACTGTTCGGGCACAAGAAGGGAAGCTTCACCGGCGCGTTGAGCGACAAGCCGGGCCTGTTCCAGGCCGCCCACGGCGGCACGCTGTTCCTGGACGAGGTGGCGGACCTGCCGCTCGTCATGCAGGTCAAGCTCCTGCGTGCCGTCCAGGAACGCGCCGTGCGCCCGGTCGGTGCGCAATCCGAGGTCAAGGTAGATGTGCGCGTGTTGAGTGCCACCCACAAGGACCTGGAGGCGATGGTCAAGAACGGCGAGTTTCGCCAGGACCTCTACTACCGCATCAACGTCATCGAGGTGCGCGTCGCACCACTGCGCGAGCGTCCGGAAGACATTGCATTACTGGTGCAGCATATCCTGTCGCGACTGGCGCAGAGTACTGGAGTCGCCGCGCCAGCCCTCGCCGAGGACGCGATGCTACGCCTGCGCGGGTGCCGATTTCCTGGCAACGTGCGGGAACTCGAAAACATACTGGAACGCGCTCTGGCGCTCTGCGAGGGTGGCGCCATCCGGGCGGAGGATCTCCAGCTAAAGGACGCGGAGACGTCACCGTTGGCGTCCCTCCTCGACAATATTGAAAGGGAGAAGATCCTCACTGCGCTGGAGCAGGCCGGCGGCAACAAGACGGCCGCGGCTCGGCTGCTGGGAATCAGCTTCCGCTCGCTCCGCTACCGGCTGCGGAAGTTTGGGCTGAAGCAACCCACGAACTGACAATTGTTGTCACACATGACAAAAGCTGTCAGTGTTACGTAGCTTGCGTGCACTGCCGAAGGGTGTGCCAAGAGCAGCCAGAGACATAAGTTTCTGATCGGCTGCGTCGGTTTCTTACGCGTTGCGCGGTGGCACGTTAGCTGCTAATAATCTCCCGCAAGCCGGCGCTCGTCTCGGGAGCGGGGTGGCGTGGTGCACGAGGCGCCTAAAGCCATCAGGGATGCCTGCCGATAACGGTGCCGGGTAGACGAGTACAAGTTAACTTTAAAGCTTAGGAGATCTCCATGCGAAAGCTTCAACAGGGTTTCACCCTGATCGAACTGATGATCGTAGTCGCGATCATCGGCATCCTGGCGGCCATCGCCATTCCTGCGTACAACGACTACACCATCCGCGCGAAGGTTACAGAAGCTGTTACCGGTATGTCTGCGGCCAAGACGGCGGTGAGCGAGTTCTTCGTCTCGCAGGGCTCAATGCCGGCAAATATCACAGCGGCAGGCTTTAGCGGCTCAATCTTTTCGCAGTATCTGCGGACTCTCACCTATGCCAGAGTGGGCGCCACTGCCGCCACGATAACAGCGGCCGTTTCGGGAACCATCAGCACCAACGTTCCTGCGGCTTCAACCGTTCTCCTGCGGGCTTCGGGCAGCCAGACCCGCGTGCACTGGGACTGCCAGCCCGGAAGTCTGGCGACGAAGTTCACTCCGGCTGACTGTCGCGTCGTCAATCCTCCTCCCAATTGAGCACAGCGTAGTCGTTTGATTGGGGAAGGCCCTTCTTCGGAAGGGCCTTCGTTTTTTCGCGTGGAACACTGCCAGCTCCAATGCGATTCATACCGTGGTCATGGGCTGCCCTGATCGGGCTTGTGGCGTGGGCATATTACCCGGGCCTGTCAGGCGGCTTCGAATTCGATGACGATGCCAACATCGTCAGGAATCTTGAGCTTGTCTCCACTACGCTAAGCGTCGATGAGCTGTGGCGTGCCACCCTCAGCGGGTTCAGCGGCGCGCTCGGCCGCCCGGTTTCCATGTTTACCTTCGGTCTGCAAGCTGCTTGCACCGGGCTCGACCCTTTCCCCATGAAAGTCGTGAACCTGGTCATCCATGGCATGACCGGGATCGCTCTGTATCCGCTGGCTTTGGCCCTGCTGAGGCGATTGCAGGCATTGCGGCCAATCCCCCTGTCGCCGGATGTGGTCGCCTTGATCGTCACCGCGATCTGGCTGCTGCACCCCCTCCATGTAACCGCCGTTTCCTACATTGTTCAGCGCATGACCGGGCTGTCGGCACTGTTCACCGCGTTGGCTATGTGGGTCTATGTAGTGGAGCGTAACCACCAGCAACAGGGCGCTGAGCGCTGGTACGTTATGGGTCCTCTTGTGGGATTGCTCGGCCTGTTTGCTGTCCTGGCCAAGGAAACGGGACTGCTCCTTCCGGTGTATCTGCTTGTGGTTGAGGTATTTCTGTTCCGGTTTCAGGCGCAGCGACGTGTCGATCGTCTGGCGATCGGGGTGCTGCACGGGATCTTCGCATTGGGGGCTCTGATCGTTGGAACCTATGTTCTGGTGCGCCATCCTGACGTGGCGCTCGCCGGATACCCGGGCAGGCCATTCACCATGGTGGAAAGGCTGCTGACCGAGTCGAGGGTGCTCGTATGGTACCTGGGCATGATCCTGGTGCCCGACATCTCGCAGATGACGCTCTATCACGACAACTTTGCGATCTCGAGGTCGCTTCTGTCTCCGCCCACCACTCTGCCATCCATCCTCACGCTGCTCGGGCTGGCGTTGCTCGGCTGGTGGTCCAGAGTGAAGGCGCCCTGGTTTGGATTCGGTGTGTTCTGGTTCCTTGGCGGACACCTGCTCGAATCCACCATTCTGCCCCTGGAGCTGGTCTACGAGCATCGTAACTACCTGCCCGCCTTCGGGATCATCTTCACGGTCATCTACGGTCTGGCGCGAGCCGCAGCGGTCATGTCACGGCCGAAGCAACATGTGATGACGGTGGTATTCTTTCTTGGGGTAGCGACGCTTGCCTGGGCCACACATACGAGAGCGTATGTCTGGTCCGATGCACCGAGTGCGGCGCTGCTGGATGCCGAGCACCATCCGGACTCGCCACGCGCAAACATGGCGGCCGGTACCAGGTATGCGGGCTATGCGAAGGGGGCGACGGACAGGAACGACAGAGACGCGTTCATGCGCCTGGCTGAAAGGCATTTCAGGAAGGCGGCTGAGCTTGTGCCGGACAGTGCCAACGCACTGATTGCCGTCATGCTGATGTATTACGAGCAGGGACTTGCCCCGCCTGCGGATGTTCCATCGGAGGTGAAGCGGCTGCTCTCCACCGGCCGGATCGACGCGGCGACGGTAAATGGTTTACAAGCCATGACGGACTGCAAGATCAAGGGCGACTGCACCTTCAGCGATGAATACTATC
The DNA here is from genome assembly GCA_052388435.1 of Chromatiales bacterium. GTDB lineage: Bacteria > Pseudomonadota > Gammaproteobacteria > JAJPIJ01 > JAJPIJ01 > JBQTIC01. The sequence goes on from JBQTIC010000001.1 coordinate 28,634, forward strand.
TTGCAGTGATGGATTCGGCTTTCCAAAATCCGGATGTTCTCGACATGTATGCTAGCAACTTAGTGCGTTGCATGGCTAAATTCTACTCGGAAGGGCGAGGGGACCATGATGCGGCGATCATGCTTACGAAGCGCGCCATGGAGCTTAACCCACGGCAGATTGGCATCAGGTTGGAAGTCATCCAGGACCTGATCAGAGCGGGCTACCTGGCCACGGCGCTTGAGGAACTCGCTGTCCTTGAACGCGAGGACAAACTGGGAAGGTACAGAGCGTATATCACTCCATGGCGTGAGGACATTGAGCGTACCCTTGAGAGTGTTCCACAGGGAAACTCAAACTGAGTTCGGAGCGGGAGGCCACATCGCAGTCTGACCGCGGGATTTTCTTGTAGGCTTGCTTGGGGCAACATGCGCGGGATGCAGGAGAGGAGGGCATCTCGGTGAGGCGAGAGGCCAAGGCCACTTTGTTACGTCAAGAACAGGACAGAAGGGGGCGGCATGGCGACATTTGTTCACGTACCCCAGGGCACCGGGGCGTCAGAGCGACATCCTGGCATTGCTAGGCAGCACCTTAGTGTCATCCTGCCGGCGCGCAACGAGGCCCTTTCGCTGGTGATGCTGCTGCCAGAACTTAAACGCCAATTCGGTGAAGCGGAAATCATCGTCGTCGATGACGGCTCCACCGACGAAACGGCGCAGGTCTGCCGGCAAACCGGCGTTCGGTGTATCTCTCACCGCTACCGCATGGGCAACGGCGCGGCCGTTAAGACCGGCGTCCGCGCAGCCACGGGCCAGACGATCCTCTTAATGGACGCCGACGGCCAGCACGACGTGGAAGACATTGGGACGTTGCTCGCCAAACTCGACGAGGGCTACGACATGGTCGTGGGGGCGCGCGACGCCGAATCGCAGGCGAACATCGGCCGCTCGCTTGCCAACCGGTTCTACAGCCGCTTTGCGAGCTGGATGGTGGGCCAGCGAGTCGACGATCTCACCTCCGGCTTCCGAGTTGCCCGAACCGAGCAGTTCAAGGAGTTCTTGCACCTGCTTCCCAACGGTTTCTCGTATCCCACAACCTGCACCATGGCATTTTTCCGGTCCGGCTATGCGGTCGGTTATGCACCTATCAGGGCGCAAAAACGCATCGGCACGAGCCACATACGTCCGATGCGTGACGGACTGCGCTTCCTGCTCATCATGTTCCGCATCTGCACGCTATATGCGCCGCTCAAGCTCTTTCTGCCTATCAGCGCAACCGTCTTCACAATGGGTCTCGGCTACTATCTGTTTACCTATTTCACGTTCGGGCGGTTCACCAACATGAGCGCGCTGCTGTTCATCGCCGCACTGCTTATCTTTCTGATCGGGCTGGTGTCGGAACAGATCACCATGCTGCTGTTTCAGAAAGCGGGCCGCAGCTAGAGGCGCGCTTCTGTCCATATACAGTCAGCCGCGGATCCTTGTTGGGGGCAGGCTACCGGTAAGGGGATGTGGTCGGAGTCTGCCACCGGATGAGACACCTTCTGGAGCCATTTAAGAACACCATACTCCACCCGCAGTGGCTGAGTCTGCGCTATCACACGGCGCATCGTGTCGCTCTCAAAGAGCTTAAGGCCTGCGTGGTGCTCGATATCGGGAGCGGCGACAGCGATCACGGCAGGCTGCTGGGAGCCGGGTGCACAGTCTTCAGGCTCGACTACCCGGCCACCAACGTTCGCTACCGTCATCACCCGGACGTCTATGCCGACGCCTGCAGTCTGCCGATAGCCAGCGAGAGTATCGACGCGATCCTGCTGCTAGAGGTTATCGAGCACATCGCGGACGACCGCAAAGCGCTCGCGGAAATCCGCCGAGTACTGAGGCCCGCTGGCCAGCTGTACTGCTCGGCCCCGTTTCTGTATCCAGAGCACGACGTCCCAAACGACTTCAGGCGGTACACGGCGTACGGGCTGAGAAGACTACTCTCCGAGCACGGGCTTCAAATCGTCAGTGAACGGCGGCATGGCAATTCGTTCGTTGTTGCCTTGCAACTCATAAATCTCTCACTTCTTGAGATCGCGCGCGACGTCTATACGCGCAAGCCCATGCTGGGTTTGGTTGTAGGTGCGCTGGTGTATCCTTTTTGTCTGCTCGTCAACGTTGTCGCCTGGCCGCTCACTCGCCTGCGTCTTGGCCAGGCATCTTCGTTCGGTTCCTTTGTTGTCGCGGTCAAGGGATAAGCCGCGTGACGCTCACGCGCGTGACAGTTGTTACCACGTCCTATCCGATATCGCCCGGATCGATCAGCGGCATCTTCGTGAGCCGGCTCGTCCATGCGCTGTCGAGATCAGTCGAAGTGTCGGTGGTAACGCCCGCCGACAGGACCTCGCGCGCTACCGCGAAGCAGGGTGCGATAGCAGTCATCCCGTGTCGTTACGCACCACGACGATGGCAGGTGCTCGCGCACGCGCCGGGTGGCATTCCTGTCGCTTTGACGGATAAGCCGGCACTGAAACTGCTGCTACCGGCTATGCTGTTGTCGCTGCTCATCCGAAGTCTGCGCGAAGCGGGCAGGAGCAACGTCATCCATGCTAACTGGGCGGTCTGCGGCTGCATTGCCGGTCTGGCAGGCTTCATCCGTCGCCGCCCGGTGGTTACGACACTGAGGGGCGAGGACGTGACGCGCGCGGCCCAATCGTTTACTGACCGCCTGCTGCTGCGTATGTGCGGGGCCCTGAGCGCCCGCGTCATCTGTGTGAGCACCGATATGCGGGAGTGGTTAAGGGCGCGGTTCCCGGGCATTGCCAGGAAGACGGAACTTGTTGAAAACGGTGTCGACGGAGATTTCCTGGCAGTCGGTGAACGGCGTGTCTTCCGTCACGCGACGTCTCCGCTGCGGCTGATCACGGTCGGAAGCCTCATCCCGCGCAAGGGCGTGGACCAGATCATCCGTGCGTTGATCCAGGCGGGCAAGGTTTCCGATGCGACCCTGACCATCGTCGGTAGCGGTCCCGAGCAAGTCGCATTGCAGGGGCTCGTTGCAGAGAAGAACCTCGGCGACAGAGTGCGGTTTATCGGTCGGGTGGCGGCCAGTGATATTCCCGGCTGGCTCGCTGATTCGGATATCTTTGTGCTGGCAAGTCACAGCGAAGGGCGACCCAATGTGGCTGTCGAGGCTATGGCCACCGGTCTTCCCGTGATTGCGAGCAACATTCCCGGGGTTACGGAGCTGGTAGAGCACGGGCAGACAGGGTTGTTATTCCGGGACGGCGACATCGCCGGTCTGGCGAGGTGCATCATGGACCTCGGTCGCGACGCTGATCTCCGGCGCCGAATCGGAATGAGAGGTCGGCAGTTGATACTGGAACGTGGGCTCACATGGACAAACTGCGCCGCCAGGCACCTGGCGCTATACCAGACCGTTCTTGCAGAGTGAGTGCACTATGTGCGGCATAGTCGGACATGTAGTGCGCACCGGTTGTCAACCTGACAAACACGCTGTCGCCGCCGCCATGACGGTCATGCATCACCGCGGCCCCGATGGCGAGGGCATGGTGACGCTACCGAATGCGTGCCTGGGCCACAGGCGCCTCAGCATTATCGATGTCGAGGGCAGTCCGCAGCCGTGGAGTTCAGAGGATGGCCGTTACACGATCGTCTTCAACGGCGAGATCTACAACTATGTTGAACTGCGCGCAGAGCTGCAAAAGGACGGCTTTCGGTTCCGCTCGCAGGGTGATACCGAGGTTCTTCTCGCCGCCTACGTGCGCGAGGGTGCGGCATGTCTGTCAAAGCTGAACGGCATGTTCTCGTTTGCGATCTGGGACGAGCAGGAACGCGTGCTTTTCCTTGCCCGCGACCGTGTCGGCAAGAAGCCGCTCTACTACTCCCTCGCAGCAGAGGGGATTATTTTCGCGTCGGAGTTCCAGGCTCTACACGCCTTCGCCGGGATCGACAACGCCATCGATCTATTGGCAGTGCAGGATTTCTTCGCCCACCAGCACATCGGCGGTGAGCGCACCATACTGCGTGGGATCCGCAAGCTTCGGGCGGGACACTGGCTGAATTACCGTGAAGGCGAACTGCATGTGCAGGGGTACTGGAGGCCGCCGGTCGCAGAGGCGGGCGCACGGTCGGTTCCTGTACTCTGCGAGGAATTGCGTTCGCTCGTTGAGGATGCCGTAAAGCTGCGCCTTCGCAGTGACGTGCCCTTGGGCGCGTTTCTCAGCGGAGGCCTCGACTCGTCCGTTGTGGTGGCGGCGATGAAGCGTGCAGGAGCCGATGTCGAATCCTTTACCGTGGGCTTCACGGAGGGAAGCTATGATGAAACTGCCGAAGCGCGTTCGGCGGCCGGGTTTTTTGACACACAGCACCACGACCGAACTCTACCCGTCGAAATTCCGCGGGCGATAGAAAACTGTCTGCAATACTTTGGCGAACCGTTTGCTGATCCGTCTGCGATCCCGACCGGTTATCTGTGCCAGCACGCACGTGAGCGCGTCACGGTGGCCCTGTCCGGTGACGGAGTGGACGAGCTGTTCGGCGGATATCGACGTTATTACGCCAGACGCCGCATGGGACAGGCGCGCCATGTCCCCCGCTGGTTGCAAAAACTGGCTACCGATATCGTGCTCTCAAGACTGCCTGACAGCGAGCGCTACTACGGCAGGAGCCGATCCAAACAACTGCGGCTGCTCGCTCACATGCTCAAGGCCCAGCGGGAGTCTCCCGCTGATCCGCTTCCACAGGTGTTTACGCTGAGCGAGCGGGCGGCGCTGTTTGCAGGCGGCCCGATTGAAACCAGCCCGTTTGACTATGTCGGGCAGCTGCAGCTTCCGGTATCCGATCCAGTGGCACAGATGATGCTCGCTGACCTGAGCACCTATCTTGTTGATGACATCTTGGTGAAAGTCGATCGCATGAGCATGCGCTACTCCCTTGAGGTGCGTTCACCGTTTCTCGACTACCGCATCGTCGAGTTTGCCTGCCGGCTGCCAGTCGAGTACAAGATCAACGGGTCGGTGCAGAAGTATCTCGTTCGGGAGTGCTTCCGATCGCTGCTGCCACCGGAGGTGCTAACCCGCGGCAAGCATGGCTTTGCGGTCCCGCTCGCCGGCTGGTTTCGAGGGCCATTGCGATTGATGTTCGAGACGGACGTGGTCGGATTGGAGCCTTTCCCCGAGTTTCTCAATCTGGGCGAGGTCAAACGCCTCTGGGCCGAGCACCAGGCGGGGCGGGCAGATCACGGCTTCAAGCTCTGGACCCTGCTGGCCTTCTGCCGCTGGTTCCGTGGCTACGCTCACTGAGGCTAATCTCATGGCGGACCTCCATTACCAGAGAGATCTCTCGCTGCAGTCGCCGATTCTGCTCGATGGCGTCTATAAGAAGAGCAAGGTTGACAAGATGCTGGCAGTCCTGCGCGACGTTGGTGCCGTCTCAGAGCAGCCTCGCACACTCGCTGTGGACATCGGTTGTTCGCGAGGATTCTTCGCCAGCGGACTTGCCCCTCATTTCCGGCATGTGGTCGGCGTAGATATCGACACGCACGCCCTGCGGCTGGCCGTTGCTGAGAATCCCTTCGGCCATGTGACGTATCTGGTTGGCGATTCGCTCCGGCTCCCGCTGCGCGATGGCTGCGCTGATCTCATAATCTGCAATCACGTCTACGAGCACGTGCCTGACCCGCAGCGGCTGTTCGGTGAAATACACCGTGTGCTGAAGGATAGCGGAGTGTGCTACTTCAGCGCTGCATCCCGGCTAATCCCGATTGAACCCCACTATCACCTGCCGTTTCTTTCATGGCTCCCGAAACCGCTTGCGCACCTCTACATGCGGCTGACAGGCAGGGGGGACCGCTACTATGAGAATCTTCGCACCTACTGGGGCATCCGCCGCCTGATAGGCCATTTTCAGGTAACCGACTACACTTTAAAGATTCTTTCCGACCCGGACCGGTTTCAGGCAAGAGATTTGCTTCCCAAAGGGGGCTTACTGGCAAAAGTGCCGCCAGCGGTGTGGAAGGCCCTTTACTGGCTCCTTCCCACCTATATCCTTATTCTCAGAAGGGTTCTCTGAATGCAGCGACCGCATCTGCGCAAATATCTGTTCCGCTGGGTAAATTGGATCTCGCGCCACTTCTTTGCGAGCCGCCTGAATTACGCCCACATCCAGGCCTTCCTCTACAACAATTCGAGGAAGAAGTTTCTCAATCTGATCCACGTGCACTGGGACATGTGGCGCGGGAAGCCATTTACGAACAGCCGTCCGTACATCTTCGTTTTCGAGATAACCAACGTTTGCAACCTGAAGTGCCCGTTCTGCCTTACTGGGAAGGGGATCTCAGGGGGGCGCGACGTGCGCCATATGACCTTCGAAGAAGCCAGGAACATTATCGACGCGGTGGCCGACTACACATACTTCCTGCAGGTCTATACTTGGGGCGAGCCGCTGCTCAATAAGGACTTGGTGCGGATTGTTGAGTACGCGAAGCAGAAGAACATCTACGTCATGTTGTCGACGAACGCCACGGCGATGACGCCTGCATACAACCAGCGCCTCATTGACTCAGGCATCGATTACGTGATGGTCGCAATCGACGGTGGCAGTGACGATACCTACAAGAAGTACCGCGTGGGTGGCAACTTTACCAGAGTGCTGGAGAACGTTAGGAACCTCTTGGAACAGAAGCGGGTTCGAAACCTTGAGCATCCCTTTGTGGAGTGGCAGTTCATCGTCTTTCGCCACAATGAGCACGAGGCGAAGACAACAGAGGAAATGGCCTACCGGATTGGGATTAACAAATTCACTCCCTTGCCTGCATACGTGGAGGACCCCGAGTGGGCAGCTACAGATCCCGAGTACCGCACCCAGTTCACCAACCCGGAACGGCTGAAGGACTGCGATCGCCCCTGGTCACACCTGAACGTTCGCGCCGATGGCGGGGTAGCCTCGTGTTGCTACTCCTTCTTCAAGAAGGATGATTTGGGTGATCTGACCAAGGATAGATTTGCCGAGATCTGGAACAATGCCAAGTTCCAGCAGTCTCGCCGACTGATTACGCAATTCAAGCGGGGCGAGGAGATGGAACCGTCGACTCTGCTCTGCCGTGATTGCCTGAAAACAGGGGTGCGGCCAAGTTTCATCGAGACTCCCACCGACACGCAGACGAAGCAGAGCACGCTGAGCGCCGCGCACGGCACGAGCGAGCGGCAGGGAGTGCCGCTGACTTCCGTCAAGGCGGTTTAGCGGCGTTTCCTATCCCTGTTTTGTGCCGCGGGGATCACTGCGACCGCGATACCCACTGAGATCGCTTCGCCCGCCATAATCCAGAGCCGGCTGCCAATCGAGATGAGCAGGCAAGCGGCGGGCGGCATGAACGGCAGCAGGAGGAGATATAGAACGGATTCTCTGACACCGATGCCACCCGGGACAAAGACGGTGATGAACCCGACGAGAAAGCTCATGCTGATGCTGGCGCCGACCGGCACCCACGAGCTGGGTGACAGTGGGTACAGCGACAACACAAAGCAGACGAACACCGCGCCGAAGGCCGTCCAGAACGCCAGGTAATACAAGTAAAGCGAAAGTGTCTGAAGCTGACTGGGCAAAGAGGTAGCCGCGAGAACGCGTCCGGGCCTTCCGGGCAGGTGGCGCGTAAGGGCGATGGCTTTGGGATGCAGCAGGAGGCCAAGGACCAGCCATAGCAACCCGGCCGTGGTTGGGTCGATCGGGAATCCTGTTGCAGAGAGCAGTGCCGGAAACCCGACTGCCAGAGAGGAAGCGGTGAGGAGCAGCGTCTCGAGGTAAAGACTGAGGCTACTCGTAACGAGCGGGATCCCACGCTCCGTGCACATGGCTGCCCGGCTGAGGTAGCCCCATACACCACCCGGAAGGTAGCGTGTCAGCGCTGAAACCATCCAAATCCGTATGCTCGATGGCGCTTCAGGCCGCGGCCCGAGCGACCGCAGTATCAGATGCCAGCCATAAGCGTCGAGAAAGAAAAGCACGACCAAGGCGATTAGAGCTGCCGCCATCATTGCTGGCCGTACTTCCAGGTTTAGGTTGCGGATCTTCGACCATTGGTCGACGAGCAACCAAAGCATGAAAGCCAGCGACAGCACGATAACGCCGGTCTTCCAGCGCCATCGCTTCACGGCGCAGGGTTCCGGAATGGAAGAGGTTTGGCGGGTACGCCGCCGACGCGTGCTCCCTCGGGCACTGGACGGTTCACTACGGCATTCGCGCCAACGACGGCGCCTTTCCCGATCCTCACTCCGTCGAGGATCTTTGCGCCCGCCCCTATCCACACATTGTCCTCGATCGTAATTCCACGGGCGTAGAATCCCTGCTCCGAAATCGGTTGCGCGAGATCGCTGAAGTTGTGGCTGGAAGCGACAACGAAGCACTGGCCCGCAATCATGACGTTGTCGCCTATGGTCAGTCCGCCGTTACCGTACAGGATGGTCCCCTGGCCGACACCGCTGTTGCGGCCGATGTGGACAAAACCCTCTGGCGGTCCGGCATTGATCATCGCGTAGCTGCGAACAAAGCTTCCCTCACCGATGCTGATCCCGGCTGACTGCCGGGTTGTTGCCACAAGCTGCACAAAGTCATCGATTACAACGTTTGGAGCGAGGCTAATCTGGCGCGGGCAGCGCAGCGTGACGTGGTGCCCGATGAACGCGTTCCGATGGAACGCGCGGAACGCCAGCGGGTAAAGCAGATGCCGTATCCCTATGCCAGGGAGGCCGGGTATCCAGCCGCAGCCACACAGCAGTAGTTCGTGCCAGAACAACGCCCAGAGACCTGCACCTTCACCAACAGTGAGGCGAACGTAGCGCTCCAACGGTGCCTCGTGTCGGTATATCTCTCCAAGGTTGTAGTGTCTTCCGGGCTGGTCCATTAGTCTGACGGTGTGTCGCAGCGGGTGGCTTCGGCAATCCAGCTGGCGCTGGCGCCTGGGCGCGCTATCACTTCGATATTGGTAAATCCCGCATCCAGCATCATTTGCTCAACGTCTTCTCGACTGAAGTAGTGCGTGACGGGCGCTCCGAGCCTGTCAAACCAGCCCAGGACGTTCTCCTTGAATGGAAAGCCCGCGTAGACGCGGCCTGGGATCTTCTCCGCCAGCGGGCGCGTTGGCGGGAAGCTGGCGAGAACCCTGTACGGGATGAGAAGGAACATTTCGGAGAACGCTGCCAGCACAGTCGACAATCCGTGCAGCAGAGCATAAGGCATCCTGGTCGTCAGCTTGCGCAGCCATTCGATCGGTTGGTACCACGGCTCGCGCTTGCCATAGACCCAGATCACCAGTTTGTGCCCGGCCGGCAAAATGCGCGCGATGCTCTTTAGCGCCTGAGATGGATCCGGAAGATGCTGGATCACACCCACCGAGTAGACAAAATCGAAGCAGGCTCGAAACGGCAAAGCATAGGCATCTCCCTGAACGACGTGAAGCCGACGATAGTGCCGAGACTGGGCATGAGCCGTTTGCACTGCTTCGCTCAAGTCGAAGGCAACCACCTCTGCGCCAAAGCTGCTCGCGATGCTCGCAGGCCGGCCGGACCCGCAGCCGACTTCGAGAACCAGCTTGTCCTTGAAATCCTCCGGGCAGAGAAAGGGCTGCACGAAGCTCAGGAAAATCCCGCGGAAGTAATCGAAATTTTCGACAAACGTGGTCCACTGATATCCGAAAGCGTGCATCGTCGCAGACTTGCGATCGCTGGCGCGTGATCGCGAGGGCAGCGACGAAAACTTGTCCGCGTGCCGCAGCAGGAACTCACGATGGTAGCGATGCACACACTCGGCGAGCAGAGGATCGGGTAGCAGGCGCGGAATGCCGCCGACGATAGGGTAAGTCTTGCCGCAGGAGCACAGCAATCTGCCCTCAACTATCTCTGTTGCGAAGCATGTAACGCACTGTGCCGGGTTCACATCGCGCACGGGGCGATCAAGGAGGCCGCAATGGCTGCGGCACACCACGGCATTGCCATCCGCTTGCAGGCCCGATCCGTTCTCCGACTGAAACGCCTCGAGCTTGAAAGCGCCATCGCAACTGGGACAGCGCAGTATCTCCAGTAGTCTGTGTCTCATGCTGTTCGCCGCCGGGTCAGCGTGCTTGATCGCTCGTTCAAGTTTGCGGTTGGGCGGTTCGTCGCATCTCGATGCCGGCCAGGACCTTGGTAATATCCTCGAACACCCTTGGGTTAGCAGCAAGAATGTTGCCACTCTCGAGGTGCGAGCTGCCGCCCGTAAGGTCGCCGACCATGCCGCCCGCTTCTAGGATGAGCACGGCGCCTGCCGCCATGTCCCATTCTTTCAGCCCGAACTCCCAGAAGCCGTCCAGACGTCCACAGGCCACGTAGGCCAGATCGAGGCTTGCGGCGCCGGCGCGCCTGATTCCGGCAGTGTCCTGCATCAACGCCTTGAGCGTGGCGAGGTAGGTGTCGATGTTGGCGTTCTCCCGAAATGGAAAACCGGTGCCAAGCAGGGCGCCCTGCAGCCCGCGCTGTTTACTGACGCGCATGCGCCGTTCATTGAGCAGCGCCCCCTGGCCGCGCGTCGCCGTGAACAGTTCCTGGCGCAGCGGGTCGTAGACGACACCGTGTTCGATCTGCCCCTTATGCTTCAGCGCGATCGAGACCGCGAACTGCGGGAAGCCGTGCAGGAAGTTGGTCGTGCCATCAAGCGGATCGATCACCCACTGGTAATCCCCCTGGCCGTGGAGACCAGACTCCTCGGCGAGAATGCTGTGCGCGGGATAGGCTTTGTGTAGCGTCTCGATGATCGCCGCCTCGCACTTGTGATCAACTTCGGTGACGAAATCGTTCAATCCCTTGCTGTCCACGTCCAGGCGCGGTGCGCGATCCACATAACGCAGCATGATATCGCCGGCGCGCCGCGCGGCACGCACGGCAATGTTGACCATTGGGTGCACGAGGAAGTCTTTTCGCCTGTGGAGTGCCGGCATTGTAACCGACACCTGCGATGCCGCGTCGCGCGGCAGATCTGCGACAATGCAGTCGTGGTGGGACTGCGTGACAAAGTGCGCATCGTGCTGGTGGAACCGACACATCCCGGCAACATCGGCGCGGCGGCGCGCGCCATGAGGACAATGGGACTCGCGCGCCTGGCGCTGGTGCGGCCGAGCCAGTTTCCGTGTGCACAGGCTACCGCGATGGCGGCGGGTGCCGATGACCTGCTGGTACGCGCCCGTGTGTGCGAGACGCTGGGAGAGGCACTTGCAGGTTGCAGCCTGGTGGTGGGCACCAGCGCGCGGGCGCGGCGCATCCCCTGGCCGGTTCTCGACCCGCGCGCGGCCGCGCGACAGGTCGTGCAGGCCGCTGCGGCGGGCGAGGTGGCGATCGTGTTCGGGCGGGAGCACGCGGGCTTAAGCAATGAGGAGGTGGAGCTTTGTCAGGCGGTGGTGCAGATCCCGAGCGATCCGGATTTCAGCTCGTTGAACCTTGCCGCGGCGGTCCAGGTTATGGCCTACGAGCTGCGCATGACCAGCCTTGACAGTGCGCACGCGGTAGGCGACGAGTCGTCACGAGACTCCCTGCCTGCGACCAGCGACGAGCTGGCGAGGTTGTACGCGCATTTTGAGGCGACACTGGTACAGGTCGGTTTTCTCGATCCCGAAAAGCCGAGACGGCTGATGCGCAGGCTGAGGCGCCTGTTCAACCGTGCCGGCCTGGATCAGAACGAGGTGAATATCCTGCGGGGGTTCCTGACCGCGGTGCAGGACAAGACGCGGCCAAGCTGAACGACACGGGCCAGATTATTGAGAAGGCTTGCGTGATCGGTTGAGTACCATGTCTTCATTCCTGCGAAAGCAGCAATCCAGATCATAAACGCAGTGGATTCCGGGTCGCGGCCGCTTGGCGGCCCTGCCCGGAATGACAGACTATTTGTCAAATATTCGTGCAAGGCGCATTAGTCGACGAGCGTGACGTGAGGCTCGCCGCTCGCTGGTTCCACCTTGCCGATGCGCCAGACGGTCTCGCCGGCCTCGCGAAGGACTTGCGTAGCCTGATCGGCATGCTCGCGGGTCACGATTAAAACCATCCCGACCCCGCAGTTGAATGTCCGGTACATCTCCTTCTGCTCGATGCCGCCCGCCTCCCGCAACCAGTGGAACACACGCGGTAACGGCCAGGCGCTGACGGAGATAGCGGCGCGGCAGTTGTCCGGCAGAACCCGCGGGACGTTCTCGACGATGCCGCCGCCGGTGATGTGGGCGATGCCTTTCACCGGCAGGGTGCGGGTAAGTTCCAGCACGGGCTTTACATAGATGCGGGTAGGCTCGAGCAGCACCTCGCCGCGCGTCCTGCCATCGGCAAACGTTGCGGCCAGATCGGCCCCGCTGACGTCGATGATCTTGCGGATGAGCGAGTAGCCGTTGGAATGCGGGCCGCTCGAGGCCAGCCCGAGGATCACATCTCCGGGCGCGATGCCGGAGCCGTCTATGATGGCGTCCTTCTCCACCAGGCCGACGGCGAAGCCCGCGAGGTCATACTCGTCCCTGGGGAAAGCGTCCGGATGTTCGGCGGTTTCCCCGCCGATGAGGGCGCAGCCCGCGATCTTGCAGCCCTTCGCGATGCCGCGGATCACCTCGGTGGCCACACGGACATCGAGCCGCTCGCAGACGAAGTAGTCGAGGAAGAAGACCGGCTCGGCCCCCGTGACCAGCACGTCGTTGACGCTCATCGCCACCAGATCGATGCCGATGGTGTCGTGCTTTTGTAGACGGAAGGCGAGCTTGAGTTTGGTGCCCACTCCGTCGGTGCCCGCCACCATTACCGGCGAGGTGTATTTCTTCGATACCTCGACCAGCGCGCCGAAGCCGCCGATGCCGCCCAGCACCTCCGGGCGCAGTGTCGTGCGCGCCAGCCGCTTGATGTTCTCGACGAGCGCGTCGCCCGCGTCGATGTCAACGCCGGCATCTTTGTAAGTCAGGGGGCGCTTCTCCCGAGGAGCCACGACGTTATGGTAGCGACCGCCGGATCCGGCGGCAAACTTGACTTCGCTTGAGCCGTTCGCATAGCGTGCGGCGTGATTATGGAGGCTTCGACTGACTCTGTCGTACCAGCAAAAGCTGGCATCCGGTACAAAATTATTCCCACTGGATTCCGACTTTCGTCGGAATGACAACAAAGTTGGCCGCTCCACTCATTCAGAGCCTTGTCCTATCAATGTCTGCAAAGAGTCCGAATACGGCTTTCGAGTGCGCCGCCGGACTGCGCTGGCGCGTAGTGCTGGCCCTGCTCGCGTTCACCGCGGGTGTTGCGGGTGCCGCCACGGTGACGGGCTTGAACGAGGCGCTGGTCCCGGTCGCGGATCGAACAGACAAGGCGCGCGCCGAGGCAACGAAGGAAGCCCTGCGCGAGGTGCTGATCAAGCTGACGGGCGACCGCAACGCTATTCGCGGCGAGACCGAAGCGTTGATCAGAGATGCCGGCAACTATGTTCTCCAGTACCAGTACCGCGACCTTCCGGCCCAGGAGGACGGTGGTAGACCCCGCACCGCGCTGTGGGTGCAGTTCGATGAGGCGGCGCTGACCAACGCCCTGGCTGCCACCGGTGTCGCGCCATGGGGCAGTGACCGTCCGAGTTTGCTGCTCTGGTTGCTGTCCGAGCAGGGCGACTCGGGCTCGCTCACGGGCAGCGAGGAGCAGAGCGCCCTGGGCGAGTCGGCGCGATTCCACGCGTCGCGTCGCGGTATTCCGCTGGTGCTGCCGCTGCTCGATCTCGATGATACGGCGCGCATCGCCCCAAGCGACGTGAAGCGGGATAATGTCGAACGGATCAGGGATGCCTCCGCGCGCTACGCGACGCGGGCCACCGCGACAGCGGTGCTCACGGATGCCCCAGAGGGCGGTTGGCGCGGCCGATTCACCCTGCAATTTGGTGAGCGCAGCTCCACCTGGCTGGCACAGGGCGAGACACCCGATGCCGCGCTGGGGCAGGGGATGGATCAGTTTGCCGACGCCCTGGCTGCCGGAGCTGTCACAGCCAGGCCGGCGGGCTCACGCGAATCCGTGAAGCTGCAGGTCGAGGGCATCGAAACCGCGCAGCAGTTTGCGCAGGTTGAGGAGTATCTGCGGACTCTGAGCCCCGTGGAGAGCGTCGCCGTACAGCGGCTGGAGCGGGGACGCGTAACGTTCGGCGTGGTCAGCCGCGGTGGCCTGCCGACCTTACGCGACACTGTCGCGAGGGGTGGGGTGTTACAGGCTGTAGGGGACGGGGCCGAGGCGCGTTTCCGCCTGCTGCACTGAGTTGACGGGTGAGGCGGAACCGCGAAGCCGGTTCTCCGTACTTGCCCTTGTTGCTTCCCCTTCAAGGGCGAAGGTGGGAACAGGGGCGAGAAATTGAGTGCTGCTTCAACCCCCACTCTCACCCTCCCCCTGCCCAGTGGAGGGAACTGGCGGAACGGTTGCGCGTACGCCCTCCCCACGCACTTCAAACCTGCGGCGGGACAGCGCCGCGGGACGGAGACCTTGACGATGACGGATTCACGGAAATGGGCCTTTCTGGCGGGCCTGCTGCTGCTCGGCTGGCTGCTCTATCTGCTGGCGCCGGTCCTGACGCCCTTCATGGTAGCAGCGGTCCTGGCCTATCTTGCCGATCCCCTGGTGGACCGATTGCAGGCGCGACGGCTGCCGCGCACGCTGGCGGTTATTGTCGTCTTCGCCCTGCTGAGCGTGCTCGGCGTCGCCTTCGTTATCATCCTCATCCCGGTGCTGCAGCGACAGGCGGGGGTCCTGATTGCGATGATCCCCAAAGGGCTCGAGTGGCTGCAAACATCGGCGCTGCCGGCGCTCGCCAGCGTGCCCGGGGTGGATGTCTCGGCGCTGAATCTGGAAAGCGTACAGCAGGCGATAGTGGAACACTGGCAGCAGTTGGGCAAAGCGCTGACCGGGGTACTGGCGAAAGTGACCGCGTCCGGGCAGGCACTGCTCACCTGGCTCGCCTATCTGCTGCTCATTCCCGTAGTAACCTTCTACCTCCTGCGCGACTGGGACGTCCTGGTGGCCAAGGTGCGCGCGCTCATCCCGCGCCGCGTCGAGCCTAAGGCGGTGGCGCTCGCGCGAGAATGCGATCAGGTGCTTGCGCAGTTTCTGCGCGGCCAGCTCATGGTCATGGTATCGCTCGCTATCATCTACACGCTCGGCCTCTGGGTCGTAGGGCTGGATTCCGCCTTCCTGATTGGCATGGTCGCGGGGCTGGTGAGCTTCGTGCCGTATCTCGGCTTTATTGTTGGCATCGTCCTGGCGGGGTTTGCGGCACTGATAGAGTTCGGCGACTTCGTGCCGCTGCTGTGGGTGGTAGCCGTTTTCGGCGTTGGGCAGATCATCGAGGGCATGGTGCTGTCGCCGCTGCTCGTCGGCGATCGGATCGGTCTGCACCCGGTTGCGGTCATCTTCGCGGTCATGGCGGGTGGACAGTTGTTCGGGTTCTTCGGCATCCTGCTGGCACTGCCGGTGGCAGCGGTCGTGCTCGTGCTCCTGCGGCATTCCCACGAGCTATACATGCAAAGCGCCTTCTACACGCCATGACGGAAAGCCCGACGCGGGGGCGGCAGCTTACATTCGACTTCCATCGTTATCGCGCCGCTACGTTTGACACATATTTCCCGGGTTCCAACGCCGAGGCCGTGGACATGCTTAGGTCGCTGGCGGTGACCGGGGAGGGGCAGAGCGTCTATCTGTGGGGCGGACCCGGGGCCGGCAAGACGCATCTGCTCGAGGCGCTGTGCGCGGAGGCGGCCGCTGGGGGATACAGGCTGGGATTCCTGCCACTTAAGGACGCGGCGCATCTCGGCCCGGCGTTGTGCGAGGGCCTGGAGACGCTCGACATCGTCTGCGTGGATGACCTCGATTGCATCGCCGGCAGGGAGGCGTGGGAGCAGGCCCTGTTGGTCTTGTACAACGCCCTGCGCGATCGCAATGGCCTGTGGCTGGTGAGCAGCCGGGTGGCGCCGGGCGGCAGTGGCGTTCAGCTCGCCGATTTCCGCTCGCGCCTGTCCTGGGGGCTGGTGTACCAGATCAAACCGCTCGCCGACGAGGACAAGCGATCACTGCTGGCCCGCCGCGCCAGTCAGCGTGGCCTCGAACTGTCCGGTGAGGTCGTCGAGTTTCTACTCAATCACTATCCGCGCGATCCGGGCAGTCTGTGCGCGCTCCTCGAGCGGCTGGACGCCTCCTCACTTTCCGCGCGGCGGCGCGTTACAATTCCCTTCGTCAAGGCGCTCATCGAGTCCGAGACGGGAGATGCCGGTTCTGAGGCGGCCGCCGGTTGACTGGGGATCACCATCGAGGAGGGGATATGAACATCAAGAAAGTGGAAGCGGATGCGGGCTTAAGCTGGCTGGGGGAGGGTTGGCGTCTGTTCAAGCTCAACCCGGGCATGTGGATAGCGTTGATCCTGATTTATTTCGTCGTCATCGTGGTGTTGAGCTTCATTCCCTTCATCGGGGCGCTGATACTGGCGCTGATTACACCGGCGCTGGCAACCGGGCTGGTCCACGCCGCCAGAGAGCTCGACCAGGGTCGCGACCTGGCCATCGAGCAGCTGTTCGCGGGGCTAACAGATGCACAGAAGCGGGTACCGCTGCTGACGCTGGGCGCCATCTACATCGGAGTAGCGATCGTGATGGTCCTGATCATCTTCCTCCTGGGCGGAGGAGCGATGATGGGAGGAATGATGATGGGAGGCGCTGAGCCGGCAGCCGGGGCGGCCGCCGCGGCAGGCGGGGCGGGACTGATCGCCATCATCGCGATACTGATCGGCATCATGATCGCGATGGCCTTCGTCTACGCGGGCCCCCTGGTCATGTTTCAAGGGGTGGCGCCGGTCGATTCAATCAAGGCAAGTTTCAACGCCTGCGCGCAGAACATCGTGGCTTTCATCGTCTTCGGCGTCATCCTCGCGGTGCTGGCGGTAATTGCGTCGCTGCCATTACTGTTGGGGTGGCTGGTGCTCGGCCCGGTTGCCACCGGCGCGATCTACGCGAGCTATAAGGCCATATTGGAGTAAGGTCAGCGGGTCATCGCGCCCCTCGTGATTCATTGTGCAGGGCGCACCCTTACTGTTGTTGCTGGGCGGCGGCTTGGTTACGACCGGCGGAGAGCGAACTGGCAACTGTGGCCAGGCGCCGTCCCAGCGCGACGCACAGCCTCTTCTCCTCCTCGCTGACGGGCTTGCGGTTGTCCGCACCCGCAAGGTGTGACGCGCCGTAGGGCGTTCCACCCGATTGGGTGGCCATGAGGTCGGCTTCCGAGTAAGGGATCCCGACCAGCAACATGCCGTGATGGAGCAGCGGCAACATCATCGACAGCAGCGTCGTTTCCTGACCGCCGTGAATACTCGCCGTCGAGGTAAATACTGCGGCAGGTTTGCCGGCGAGCGCGGCGGAGATCCACAGATCACCGGTACCGTCCAGGAAATACTTGAGCGGCGCCGCCATGTTACCGAAGCGCGTCGGTGAACCTAGCGCAAGGCCCCCGCATTCTTTCAAGTCCTCGTAGGTCACATAAGGCGGGCCGCTATCGGGCACCGCCTTCGCCACCGCTTCGCTGACAGCGGACACCGCCGGTACGGTGCGGATGCGCGCCGTGCACCGCGGCAGCTGCTCGATGCCGCGGGCGACGTACTGCGCCATCTGCGCGACGTTGCCGAAGCGGCTGTAGTAGAGGACGAGGATCTCCATCAAAGGATCTTCAACACGTTTTCGGGCGGGCGGCCGAGCACCGCCTTGCCGTGGGCGACAACGATGGGGCGCTCGATGAGGATGGGATGTCTTTCCATTGCCGCAATGATCCGCTCATCGGTCACGCCGGGCTTATCCAACCCCGCTTTCTTGTACGCTTCTTCCTTGGTGCGCAGCAGCTCGCGCGGCTTAAGCCCGAGCTGCTTGAGCAGCGTGTTGAGCGTTGCCTTGCCTGGCGGCGTCCTGAGGTACTCGATGATTTGCGGCTCGATGCCCTTGGAGCGCAGCAGCTCCAGCGTTGCCCGCGACTTCGTGCAGCGTGGGTTGTGATAGATGACTGCTTTGGTTTTCATGCGACGGACCCGATGACAGAACTTGTGGAATTCTAACTGGTGGTCGACTCGCAGGAGCAATAAAGCTGCCCCTGCCGGATACTGGTTACATGAAGTTGCGGGTGTGCAGGGCGGACAGGGTCTCCGCCTCGCCGGGACTGAAGCCGAGCAATTCCATGCGGCGCTGCCTGCCAGAGGCCATTTCTGCCTCCAGCGCCTGCACGGCGGCGTAGCCGCGCGCGATGGCTTGCGGCTGCCATTCGCCGGCGGCGAGCAGCACCAGACTGTCGTACACCTCCTCGTTCAGGTCATTGGCATCGGCTATCAGGCTGTGGCGCCGCTCGACCGCTCGCGCCAGCCGGCCCCGCAGTTCGGGCTGCTGACGAACTTGAAATTGCAGATGCGCCACACCGAAGGCGACATGCCGGGCTTCGTCGCGGAGGGCGAGGCGCATGACCTCCGCGGTGACCGGGTCGGGGGCGTGCCGAAAGAGGAACTGCAGCAGATTTAGGAAGGTCCCCTCGCCGAGCACGGAGAGCAGAAACGAGGCCACGGCGAAGTCAGGCTCCTCGACGAGGGTCTTCAGCGACAACTGGCTGCTGGCGGCGGATACTCCCAGCGGGCCGCCCGACAGCAGCGCGCGGCGCGTGAACACCTCGACGTGACGCGCCTCCTCGGCCACCTGCATGGCCAGCACTTGTGTCACTTCGCGGAAGTGGGGATGGATCTGCGCCAGGAAACGCGCGGGGACGAGTAGCGCCGCCTGCTCGTTCTCGATGAGGTAGGTCATGATTTGGACTACCGCCTCTTCAATCTCCGCAGGGGCGTTACGCGGCGCCTGCCAGTCGATGGCGGTCTTCGGGTCCCATTGCGATGCCGTGGCCTGCTCATACAGGCGGGCGGCCTCGTCGGTCCATACGGCTGTCTTGCTGTTCAGGCTGAAACTGAACTCCGGCGTGCCCGCTTCTACAGTAGCGCCGCGCGCGGCCAGCCCCCAGCACGCCTTCGGGTGTTCGACGACTGCGCCCGCTTCATTTTGATTAGGCTTGCCGGCCGCCTCCGCATGACTCCAGCGCTGCATCGCAACGCCGGGCGTGATCCATGCTACGAGCGGTGAATGCGCGCCGGGCCGCGCGTCCGCTCCCCAGTTGGTGAACTCCAGTGTATGGCCTTGACTTCGGCACCAGGTAGTGAGATGCAACGCCAGATCGGGGCTCCAGCCGAGCACACCCAGTCTGCCATTGGGTGCCACTGCGCGCAGCCCCCGCTTGATGAGCAGGCGCGCGCCCCGATCCAGGCCGACATCTTCAATATCGATAATCGGGGCAGGTGATGTTGCCGGCACGATCATAGAAAGCAAACTCCTCAACCGCGGCGTCAAGCTGCCCGTAGCCGCTGGTCCGTCCATCCCTCCAGGCTTTGACTCCCTCCAGTTCGAGCAAGGGGCGCAGTTCCGGGTCCACGTAAGACATCGCCAGTAGAAGGTCCCTGAAGCGCTCGACGGCCTGCCCCGGCGCTGCCGGTCCCACGGTGAAGTTGCAGTGGTCGTAAGGCCCGGTCTGCGCGAGCACTCGCGTTGCCCCCGCGGGCAGCGTGCCCTCGCGGATGAACAGCAGGTGGTTGCTGTCGATCATGCAGGCCGCGTCGGCCCTGCGCGCCATCAGCGCGCGCGCGGCTTCACGCTCGCCGCCGATGTGATCGCCATGCTTGCCGCCGAGCACGTCGTGGCCCTGAACAGTGAAATCCACGTGCGGATACAGCCCAGAGCGTTGGAGGTAGAGCAAGGGGATCAGCGTCGCCTGCGGGGAGTCGGGGGCACCTACCGCGATCGTCTTACCGCGCAGCTCGGCCATGCTCGCGATGGCTGCGTCGGTACGCACGACGATGAGCGACATCAGGTCCTGGTCGGAGTCGCGCATGGCGAGCGCGCGGACCGACAGGCCGCGCGCCGCGGCCAGCCGCAGCGACCGCAGCCACGCCAGGGGCGAGTTCCAGGCGATATCGCATTCACCCTCGAACAGGGCTTCCACCATGTGCTCGTAGTTCGAGTAGAGGACATAATCAAACGGCAGCTCGTGGCGCTCGAACCAAGCCTTGAAGCCCTCCCAGATGGTGACGACCTTCGGGTCGTAGGCGACCGCACCCAGCAGCAGTCGGTCACGGTTCATACGTTCCACGCCTTCTGCAGATTAGCCGAACACCGGCAGTCCGCACACCGCCTTGCCGATGAACTCGTAGAGCATGTCGGTGGTCGGCGCCATCACCGTGGCGGCCCGTGCATCGCGGAAGTGCCGCTCTACCCCGAATTCCTTGCGGTAGGCGGCGCCGCCGCAGACGCGCATGGCCAGATCAGTGACCTCGGTGGCGGCCTCCGCCGCGGCCGCCTTTACCTCCAGCACGCGCAGCATGCTGTCCTGGCGCTGCTGCTCAATCGCAGTGAGGGTGTCCTCGGCAAGACCGCGGACCATGTCGATGCGGGTGCGCATGCGGGCGACATAGGCACGCACGGTGGGGAGATCAGCGAGCGTCTGGTTGAGGTGATCGAAGGATGTGCGCCGCAGATGCTCCACCGTCCCTGCCAGGGCGGCCTCCATCGTGCCGAGCGCCATGCCGGCGCTCATGACCTGAAAATAGGGAAGCACGACGCCGATCATGAGATCGAAGCCGCCGCCGTCGGGCCCCAGCCTATCCTCTGGCGCCACTTGCACCGCCTCGCCAATGACCGGCGAAGATGCGTTGCCGCGCAATCCCAGCCCGTTGAAACGGGAGGGGATGCTCAATCCCTTGGTTGTGGATTGCACCAGCCATAGCGTACTGGCGCTGTCGGTCGCCAGTGGCCGGCTCGACCATACGTAGGAATCGGCCTCGCCCGCGGAGGTGACCCAACTCTTCGAGGCGCTGAGCACGATATGTCCATTGAGCGAGCTGGCGGTGCCCATCGGCGCCCAGAACTGGCTGCGCGAGCCGGCCTCGGAAAAGGCGAGCGTGGTCAGATGGTCGCCGCGGGCGATGGCCTCGCGCACCGTCCGCGGACCGTGCGCCTCGATAACCGCAGCCGCCGCGTAATGCATGCAGGTCACCATCGCGGTCGAGGCGCAGGCTTGCGCCAGCGCCTCGACTGTGCGCGTGGCGGCGCGATGACCTCCACCGAGCCCGCCGACCTCTGCGGAACTGATCAGACCCAGCAGTCCGGCTCGCCCTAGCGCGGTGATGGCGGCGCGCGGGAAGCAGGCCTCGGCGTCGATCTGACCGGCCGCAGGCTCCACCACCTCGGTGATAACACGGCGCAGTGCCTGCCTGTAATCCAGCCGCGATTCGTCGCTGGTCATCTCGGATCCCCCCTCGGTGCCCTGCCGAACCTGTGCGGCAGAGCTATCATTCTCTTTTCAGCAGGAGCCCGACGCCGGCAGCGCGAGACAGCCAGCCGCCGCTGGCCTCCTACACCTAAAACTACCTCTCAGTAGGCCATTTGGATTTGCGCCAGGCGCGGATTACCGAGTTGCGGCGAGGTTGAGCCGCACCGGTCTGCACCCCTCCATCGCGGGCAAGGTATGCCCGATGATGCTCGCCTGCGGGTAACCGAGTTTGCGCATGGCGTGGGCGCAGGCATCGGCCTTCGCCGCCGGCACGCAGGCGAGCAGCCCGCCGGCGGTCTGCGGATCAAACAGCAGCGAAAACGTTGGATGGGCGCTCGCCGCCTCGGCGTTGTCGATGAAACGCCGGGCGCGCAGATTCTCCGGCTGCAGTGAACTCTCGATGCCATCGTTTATCGTCGACTGCGCTCCCGCGAGGACGGGGATGGCGTCGAGATCTAGAGTTACGCGCACCTGCCCCGTGCGCAGCATCTCTGCCAGGTGACCGAGCAACCCGAAGCCGGTGACATCCGTGCAGGCGGTAGCGCCGTGTGCGCGCAGACATTTCGCGGCAGCCAGGTTGGAGACCAGCATGGATTCCACCGCTGCGGCGATCCAGCGGCCTTTGGCCTTGCCGTGCATATCGGCGGCGAACAGTGTGCCGGTGCCGATGGGCTTGGTCAGGATGAGAGCGGCATCGGGATGC
This sequence comes from Chromatiales bacterium, assembly GCA_052388435.1. Classification (GTDB taxonomy): domain Bacteria; phylum Pseudomonadota; class Gammaproteobacteria; order JAJPIJ01; family JAJPIJ01; genus JBQTIC01. The sequence continues at coordinate 50,713 of JBQTIC010000001.1, forward strand.
ACAATTGCTTTGCGCAAGAGTTGCTGCGGATCCGCCAGACCGAGGACGGTCAACCCAAACGCCAGTTCGGAGCCCTCGCTGGTGTGGCCACCGGCAAGACTTGCGTTGGCGGTGTTCAGCACTTCAACCGCCCCGGCCAGTAGTTGCTCCAGTTGTAGTTGCACGCGCCGCGGATGGGCATACGGGACTGTGGCCACCGCGAGAGCCGCCAGCGGATCCGCGCCCATCGCGTAGAGATCACCCAGACAGTGGTTCGCCACGATCTTTCCGAACAGGAACTCATCGCTGAGCAGGGTGCGGAAGTAGTCCACGGACCAGACCAGCCGCTGGTCCGCGGGCGCCTTGACGACGGCGGCGTCTTCCATCGCCTGCAAGCCCAGCTCGACGTCCTCGCGTGCAATGGGTTTCAGTTGAGCAAGAGCTTGCGAGAGCACGCTGCTCGCGACCTTGGCGCCGCAGCCGGCGCAGCGCATTGCCGCGCCCGCGCGTGTGTTGCCATGCATATCAACCGCCAGCATGCCGGCCTGCACGCGCGGCATGGCTGCGGGCATGTCGTTGTACATCGCCATGAAGCGCCGGTCGATCCAGTCCTTCCAGCGCCACACCCAGCGGCCTTCGAGCGACCAGAAGCTGCGTGAGGCGACGGCGTACTTGTCGCCGGTACTGATGAGACTTAAGAATTGCCGCTGCGGCTTGAACTCGATGAACGGCTTACCCAGCGCCGCACGCCTCAAGTTCTCGGCGAGCGGAGGGCCCTGCCGCACCGCGAACACACCCGATTTGGGACGTGGATGGGTCGGCGAGCCCGCGACATCGCCGGCGGCGAACACCTGCGGGTGTGAGATCGACTGGAGGTAATCGTTAACGAGCACGAAGCCATCCGCGTCGGTAGCGAGCCCTGACTCGCGCAACCAGGGATGCGCGGCCGCACTCGTCGCCCAGAAGATGACGTCAGCGCTCAAGGTAAAACCGTCCTCGGCGGCAAGCAGGCCCGGCCGCACTTCGCGGACTTTGCAGTTAAGGTAGACTTTGATCGACCGTTCTCGCAGTATGCGCGCGAGCTTTCGTCTCACGCGTGGGTTGTGACTGGGTAATATCTGCGCGGTATCGGTGACGAGGTGTATCTCAGCCCCGTCGCGTGCGCGGCCATTGCGTAGGAGCTGCTGTTGCACGCGGTGCTGGACACTCAAGGCGAGTTCGACCCCGCCCGCCCCGCCGCCCACCACGGCAATGCGGAGGCGATCCCGGAAGGCGTCTACCTTGGATACGATTTCATCCCAGCGGCTGAGCAGGCCGTCGACGGGTTTAACTGCTATGGCGTTCTCGGCCGCCCCCTGGATGCTCGCAGTATGCGGCCGCGAGCCGATGTTTATGGACAGGATGTCGAAGTCGATGGGCGGACGAGCGCGGCAGAGCACGCGGTTGTTGGCGAGGTCGAGACCGTCGGCCGGGGCATGCACGAGTGCGACATCAGCGGCGCGGGCCAGCCGCCACAGGTCGATATGACTTTCATCGTAGGAGTAATGTCCCGCCAGGTGGCCCGGCAGCATTCCGGAGTAGGCAGTATGCACGTCGCGGCTGACAACAGTGATGCGCAGCCCCGGCACAGGCCGCATTGCGAAACGTCTTAGTACCTCGAGATGACTGTGCCCGCCGCCCAGTAGCACCAATTCCTTCGCGCCTGGCGGAACCGGCGAGCTCATCGGGCGCAACTCGCGCGTGCAAATTGCTGGATTGGAGAGGGTTTAGCAGGTTGCTGAAAAGCGTCTATGGCAGCCGTTGCGAGCGGGCAAGCCAAAGCCCGGAGCGCGGCGAAGGGGAACCAGTCTCGTTTTTTGCGAAACCAAAGAGACTTGCACGCTGCTTGGTCGCAGAAGGCGCTCTTTGCGATTACGAGAGGGTGCTGTTTCAGCAACCGTTTAGAGCTGGTAAGCCGGTTTGGCGCTGCGCAGGAATAAAGTGGCGCCGCGGGCGCTGCGCGCGGTGGCATGAGGCAGGCCCTTGGGCGCGAAGTGATAATCCCCCGCGCGCAGCAGGACGCCTTCGCCGAGGCGCAGTTCCCCCTCGAGGACCAGACACTCCTCGTCGGCGAAGTGAATGTGCGGCGGCAGTTCGGCGCCGGGTTGCAGGCGCAGAAAAAACGATACGCCCTGAGCGTCCCGATGCAAGATCTTCATGCTGACCAGAGGCGTCAGATTGACCCACTCTCCGGCGCCCGCGGCGAGTGTGAAGTAACTGGATTGCTCATCCTTGCCGGAGTTTTCCATGCCTTCTTCGAGCCGTGCGCGCAGCGCACGCGCCTGCCCGGGGTTGGGCTCGACGGCCGCGACCGCCGCTGATAGCGCATAAATTATGTCGTCCGGCAGCACATCGTTCTCCGCGTGGTCAGGGGGGTGTGATTTCATTTTGACAGTCTGCCCCTCAGCCTTGCGAGCGCCCTGCGGATGTGGGTCTTCACGGTTCCCAGCGGCAGGCGGACAATATTCGCGATTTCTCCGTGTGACAGGCCGCGGAAAAACGCCAGGCTCAGCACCTGCCGCTCCACCCCGGGCAAGTCGGCCAATGCCGCCCGCACTATGCTGCTCTCCTCGAATGCCGCCAGTGCTTCGCTGGCGTCACCGCCACGCTCCTCCGGCAGTCTGTAACTGTCCGATGCCGGCGTTAGGTCGGTGGCCCGCATCGCGGTAAGGGCGCAATTCCGGCAGATGGTGAGCAGCCACGCCAGTGGCGCGCCCCGCTGTGCATCGTAGGTCTGCGCGCTGCGCCATACCCGCAAATAGACATCAATGACCACGTCTTCTGCCGCCTGCGGAGAGCGGACGACGCTCAGGGCAAGGCCGTACACTTTCCTGACCGTCGCCTCGTAAAACAATCGGAACGCCTGTTGGTCGCCCTGCCTGCCTGCCAGCAGCCAACGGGCGAGAACCTCTCCGGCATCGTCGAGACCGGTTTCCAGCCCCGGCAGGTGCCTGTTCCCCGTGCTCACTGGATTCGCGCACATGCGGGCCAGTATAACGTCGCCGATGACCGTCATGCATGCTAAGGGGGATCCTGACCAGCCTTAAGGATTAAATACTCGCGCGATCGACCATTGGATTTGCCAGCCACAGAGGAGTACATCCAAAAGGCATCAGACGGAGTATCCTTATTTATTTGAACAAGTCGCCGATCCGCAAGGGGACCGAGGAAAAGACATGCTCAAGAAAACCCTTGGCATCGGGGTTATCCTGATGGCGCTGCTGGGCGTCGTCAGGCTCGTCGGCGGTCTAGGGAATGACACCGACCCTTCGTCCGGCCCGACCGCTCCGGTGGACACCACGGCGTCTCTGTTTGCAGCGACCTTTCGCGACCTGCAGTGGCAGCCGCAAGCCATGAAGCAGTGGGAGGGCCGCTACCTCGTCGTGTACTTCTGGGCTACCTGGTGCAAGCCCTGCCGCCACGAGGTGCCCGAACTCATTGCGCTCTACAAGGACGAGAATTTCCACGAGAGCGGTGCCGAGATCGTCGGCATCGCCATCGACAACGCCGACAGCGTCGCCGCCTTCGCCAAGGAATACGGAATCACCTATCCGCTGTTGGTGGGGGGCGATGATGCCATGGCGGTATCCAAACAACTGGGCAATCACATTGGTGGCTTGCCCTTCACGGTTGTCATCGACCCGCAGGGCCGGGTAGTTCAGACGCTGCTGGGCGAGACAAAGGAGGGGACCCTGCGCGGGCTGCTGCAGTCGCTGCTTGAGCGGTCTCCGAGTGCGTAGTTCCATCATCACAACAACGTAGAGGAAACAATCCATGAAACACCATCATGTAAGAGGCCGGGTGTCACCCGGACGCTTGCGTGGTCTGGTGGCGGGGATAGCGTTGGGGTTGGCAGGTACCATGCCTGCCTACGCCGCCGACTATCCGACAGTAATCGTGGTGGACCCGTCACCGATCAACTGGCTGTCCGTCACCTGGAACACCATGGAGGAGCTGGTGCGCGTCGATGACGAAGGCCGCACCATGCCGGGACTGGCGACCAGCTGGCAGTGGGTCGACGACAAGACCCTGGAGTTCAAGCTCCGCCAGGGCGTCACCTTCCACGACGGCGAGCCGTTCAACGCCAAGTCCTTCCGCCGCAGCTTCGATGAAGTGCAGCGCTGGGAGAACCCGCATCCGCCGGGCGCCTTCCTGAACTTCGACAAGGCTACCAAGCTCGAGATCGTCGACGACTACACCGTCCGCTTTGTATTCCCGCAGACCGACGGCGCGGCGATCATGAAGTTCCGCGGCATGCACATCGCCAGCACGCGGTTCTGGGACGAGCTGGGTTTCATCGATCCGAAGACGGGTAAAGCCGAAGGCCATTGGTGAGTAATCGGCGCAGTCGGTCCGTGGGGGACCGGCCCGTTCAGTCTGAAAGACGGCGTATCGACGCTGGACAAGCGCGCTCCGAAGGTGACTCTGGAGCCCAATCCGAATTACTGGAATCCGGCGCGTCGCCCGAAAGTACGTTTCACGTTCGATAACATCATCCCGAAGGCGCAGGCCATCAAGGAGGTCGTCGACGGCACCGGCAAGGTGGATATCGTCACCGAGCTGACGCCTGAGGAGGCCAAGGCGGTGGAAGCGAGCAAGCATGCAAGAGTGGTGGCCAATGACAGCCGCACCATGCTGGTGGGCGTGTTTAACCGCACCACGCCCGATTCCAGGTGGAACAACCTCGAGCTGCGCAGGGCGATGAACCTCGCGGTCAACCGCCAGGGCATCATCGACACGGCGGCGCGTGGTTACGGGTTGCCACTGTCCTCCATAATCAAGGAGGGCGAGTACGGGTATAACGCGACCATTGATCCCATCGCGGAAGACAACGCCGCGGCGTCGGCCGCGTTCAAGTCCGCGGGTGTCGACAAGGTCACCATCGTTGCGGGTGCCGGCCACATGGCGGTTGCCAACGCCCTGGCCGAAGACCTGAAAGATGAGGGCGTGACTGCCACGGTCAGGGAAGGCGGCCCGGAGGGCGACTGGGATATCTGGCTGGTCGAGCACTTCGACTGGTCGCCCCAGTATCCGCAGGGCGTGGTGATCCGTGAGTACTTCGGTGACGACGGCGGTTTCCGCAAGATGGACACCGATCCGGTGCTGAAGGAACTGCTGGCCAAGAGCAACACCACCGCCGATCGCTCGGCGCAGTTTGATCTGGTGCAGCAGATGGAGAAGCGCATCCATGAGGAGTACGTGGCGCTGTTCCTGTACGCGCCTTACAAGCTCTACGCGGTCAGCGACCGCGTTGACTTCGTGCCCATGGATACCTGGAGTCTGGAGATGGCAGACACCAGAGTGAAAGACTAGAGGTACGTCGTAACAGTTAGGCCCTTGACTTAAGGAACCTCTGATTAAGTCAGAGGTTCCTGCGGCACAGGGATGTGCCGCCATCTTCGAAGGCGGCAAGCCGTTGAAGATGAAGCAAAGCAAAAACCACGCTTTTTGCTTTGCGTGCTCTGAGAAGTC
>JBQTIC010000002.1:0-15063 GCA_052388435.1 Chromatiales bacterium
TGCGGCACAGGGATGTGCCGCCATCTTCGAAGGCGGCAAGCCGTTGAAGATGAAGCAAAGCAAAAACCACGCTTTTTGCTTTGCGTGCTCTGAGAAGTCCAGGATGGGCTTATTCAGAGCTTCCCTAATGCGTGGCAGAGCATCCGGCCTATTGCCCGTAGCCCCTTGCAAGCAGATACGTCTCACTGGAGCGGCCCCGCGACGCCTGCGGTTTGCGCGTGGCCACCTTTGCGAATCTGCCGCGAAGCGCGCGCAGAAACTCGTCCAACCCCTCGCCATAAAACGCCTTCACCAACAGGTCGCCGCCGGGCCGCAGGGCCTGTTCGGCAAATGCGAGCGCAGATTCGGCCAGACGCATGATCCGCGCTTGGTCGAGAGCCTTCATACCACTCATATTGGGGGCCATGTCCGACAAAACAAGGTCTACGCCATCGCCCACCGTCGCCAGCACCTCCTGTAATACAGAAGGTTCGGTGAAGTCTCCGCGAATGAAGGTAACGCCGGCGAGCGAGGCCATCTCGAGCACATCGACGGCCACTACCACGCCGCGACTGCCGATCCGCTCGCATGCTACCTGGCTCCAGCCGCCCGGCGCGGCGCCAAGGTCAACCACCACCAGGCCCGGTCGCAACAGCCGGTCGCGCCGGTCGATCTCCGCAAGCTTGTACGCGGCTCGGGAGCGGTAGCCGGCCCTTTTAGCCTTTTGGACGTAAAGGTCTCGCCCGTGTTCCCGCAGCCAGCGTTCGCTGCTCGAACTTCTGCTCATCGGAAGGAGTGTAGGGCGGATTGGCGCCTGCGTAATCCGTCATCCCGTGACCTTTAAGTTACGGTGGGTTACGCGGCCGCCCCGCCAGCCCGCCCAACGCAACACCGTCACTCGTAGCGGACGGCGAGGATCTCGTACTCCATCCGCCCCCCTGGCGCCTCCACCGCCACCGTGTCGCCTTTCGTCTTACTGATGAGAGCACGGGCAATCGGTGAACGGATCGAGATCAACCCCGCCTGAATATCCGCCTCGTCCTCGCCGACGATCTGATACATCAGTTCCTCGCCGGTCCCGACATTGGCGATCTCCACAGTAGCACCGAAGACGACCTTGCCGTTCGCCTCCAAAACGCGAACATCGATGATCTCGGCGATGGCCAGTTTGCCTTCAAGCTCCGCGATACGGCCCTCAATGAAACCCTGCTGCTCGCGCGCGGCGTGATACTCGGCGTTCTCGCTTAAATCGCCGTGCGCCCGCGCCTCTGCAATTGCCTGAATGATGCGGGGACGCACCTCGGTCTTCAGGCGCCTCAGCTCCTCGCGCAGCTTCTGTGCGCCCGCGGTTGTCATCGGTGCCTTCTTCATGCCCCGCTTACCTCCTTATGCAGGTCCTGCAGACGATTGACCTGACTGCTCGCCTGATGCTCCAGTGCCATGACTGTCGCGAAGGCGCCGGCCATCGTCGTAGTGTAGGCCACCTTTCTCTGGAGCGCGGTACGGCGAATGGTAAAAGAATCCGCGATGGCCTGCTTGCCCTCGGTTGTGTTGACAATCAGGCTGATCTCATCGTTTTTGATCATGTCGACGATGTGCGGCTGCCCCTCCTGTACCTTGTTGACCGGGCGGCACGGAACGCCGGCCGCGTTCAATGCCTTGGCCGTCCCCCGCGTGGCCACCAGCTCAAAGCCGAGCGCGCGCAGGCGGCGCGACACTTCTATCGCCTGGGCCTTGTCGGGATCGCGGACGCTGATGAAGGCGCGGCCGTTGCGCGGCAGGTCGACGCTGGCAGCCAGCTGCGCCTTGAAGAAGGCCTCGCCGAAACTGCGGCCGAGCCCCATGACCTCGCCCGTCGACTTCATTTCCGGACCCAGCAGCGGATCCACGCCTGGGAACTTCACGAACGGGAAGACGGCTTCCTTGACGGAGAAATAGTCGGGTACACGCTCTTTGGTGACTCCCTGCTCCTTCAAACTGCGACCTACCATGCACAACGCCGCGATCCGGGCCAGAGGTACGCCAATTGCCTTGGAAACAAACGGCACGGTACGCGATGCGCGCGGGTTCACCTCCAGCACGTAGATGTCGTTGCCCTGAATCGCAAACTGCGCGTTGATCAACCCGACGACATTCAGCGCCTTCGCCATCAGCACCATCTGGCGGCGCAACTCATTCTGCATCGCCGGCGACAGGCTGTGCGGCGGCAGCGAGCACGCCGAGTCGCCGGAGTGCACACCCGCCTGCTCGATGTGTTCCATGATGCCGCCGATCAGCACGTCATGGCCATCCGCGATGGCATCCACATCGACCTCGATCGCCTGGTCCAGAAAACGGTCGAGCAGCACTGGCGACTCGTTGGACACCGCCACCGCTTCGTTCATGTAGCGGTTCAGATCCTGCTCGGCGTAGACGATCTCCATCGCGCGTCCACCCAGGACGTAGGAGGGCCGCACCACCAGCGGATAGCCGAGCTCGCGGGCCGCGACCGGCGCCTCCTCCGCGCGCCGCACCGTACGGTTCGGAGGCTGCTTCAGGTTCAGCCGGTGCAGCAACTGCTGGAATCGCTCGCGGTCTTCTGCGATGTCGATGGAATCCGGCGTCGTGCCGATAATCGGTGCGCCGGCCTCCAGGAGCGGTCGCGCCAGCTTGAGTGGCGTCTGTCCACCGTACTGCACAATGACGCCTTTCGGCTCCTCGACGCGGATGATCTCGAGCACATCCTCCAGCGTCAACGGCTCGAAGTACAGGCGATCCGAGGTGTCATAGTCTGTCGACACGGTCTCCGGGTTGCAGTTGACCATGATGACCTCGTAGCCGGCCGCGCGCAGGGCGAAGGCCGCCTGCACGCAGCAGTAGTCAAACTCGATGCCCTGGCCGATGCGATTGGGGCCGCCGCCCAGCACCATGATCTTCTCGCGGTCAGTCGGACTCGACTCGCATTCCTCCTCGTAGGTCGAGTACATGTAGGCAGAGGTGGCGCGGAACTCCGCGGCGCAGGAGTCGACGCGCTTGTAGACAGGATGGATGCGGAACTCCTTGCGCAGGCCGCGTATTGATTGCTCCGTCGTTCCGGTCAGTCCTGCAAGACGCTGGTCGGAGAAACCCTTGCGCTTGAGCTGCCGCAGGCGCGCGGCGTCGAGGGCTGCAAGCCCTTGCGCTTCTGTCTTCGTCTCCTCGCCGACGAGATCCTCGATCTGCGCCAGGAACCAAGGGTCGATCAGGCTGAGTTCGTGCACCTCTTTGAGGGCAAGTCCATTTCGGAACGCGTCAGCAACATACCAGAGCCGGCGTGAGCCGGGGGTGCACATCTCCCGCTTCAGTTCCGTCAGCGCGTCCGCGCCGGCGCGCTCGCTGATCTCGTTCAATCCGTCCATCCCGGTCTCGAGGCCGCGCAACGCCTTCTGCAGTGACTCCTGGAAGGTGCGGCCGATCGCCATGACCTCACCGACGGATTTCATCTGCGTGGTTAGCCGGTCGTCGGCCTGCGGGAATTTCTCAAAGGTAAAACGCGGCACCTTGGTCACGACGTAGTCGATCGTCGGCTCGAAGGAGGCCGGCGTTGCGCCGCCCGTGATCTCGTTGGCCAGCTCATCGAGCGTGTAGCCCACCGCCAGCTTCGCCGCCACCTTGGCGATCGGAAAACCCGTCGCCTTTGAGGCCAGGGCCGAGGAACGCGATACGCGCGGGTTCATCTCGATCACCACCATGCGCCCGTCCGCCGGGTTGATGGCAAACTGGACGTTGGAACCGCCGGTGTCGACCCCGATCTCGCGCAGCACGGCGTTCGAAGCGTTGCGCATTATCTGGTATTCCTTGTCGGTGAGGGTCTGTGCCGGTGCTACGGTGATGGAATCGCCGGTGTGCACACCCATGGGATCCAGATTCTCGATCGAGCAGACGATGATGCAGTTATCGGCGCGATCGCGCACAACCTCCATCTCGAATTCCTTCCAGCCGAGCACAGACTGCTCCAGCAGCACCTCGTGGGTCGGCGAGGCATCCAGGCCGCGGTGCACGATCTCGGCGAATTCTTCACGGTTGTAGGCGATGCCGCCGCCGGTGCCGCCGAGCGTAAAGGAGGGCCGGATGATGATGGGGAAGCCTATCTGCGCCTGGACCTGGTGGGCTTCCTCCATGCTGTGGGCGATTCGGGACCTGGCTGTCTCCAGCCCGATGCGCTGCATCGCCTGCTTGAACTTCTCGCGGTCCTCGGCCTTGTCGATGGCCTCGCGCGAAGCACCGATGAGCGCGACACCGTGTTGCTCCAGCACGCCCTCACGGGCAAGGTCCAGCGCGCAGTTCAGCGCGGTTTGTCCGCCCATGGTGGGCAGAATCGCATCGGGGCGCTCCCTGGCGATGATCTGGGCCACCACATCCCAGCGTATCGGCTCGATATAGGTGGCATCGGCCATCTCCGGATCGGTCATGATGGTCGCAGGGTTGGAGTTCACCAGGACCACGCGGTAACCCTCTCCTTTAAGCGCCTTGCATGCCTGCGCCCCGGAGTAGTCGAACTCACAGGCCTGGCCGATGATGATCGGGCCGGCGCCGATGATGAGTATGCTCTGGATGTCCGTGCGCCTAGGCATGGTCTGTGCCGACAGACAGCGTTGTCACTCGATACCCCCTTCTGGGGCCGCGCTCACGGCGGGCTTGATGGGAGAGCGAGCGCTCTGTTTGTTCTTGTGTTCGCGCATCAGGTCAATGAAATGATCGAAAAGCCTGCGCACGTCGTGTGGTCCCGGGCTCGCTTCGGGATGGCCCTGAAAGCTGAAGGCCGGTTTTTCGCGGTGATGTATCCCTTGAAGCGTGCCATCGAACAGTGAGCGGTGTGTGGCCTTCACCGCTGCAGGTAGACTCGCTTCGTCGACCGCGAAGCCGTGATTCTGACTGGTGATCATCACCTGCCCTGTCTCAATATCAAGCACAGGATGGTTGGCGCCGTGGTGGCCGGTCTTCATCTTCACGGTCCGACCGCCGCAGGCCAGCCCCAGCAACTGATGGCCGAGACAGATACCGAAAGTGGGGATGCCGGCAGCGACAAAGTCGCGGATGGCGCTTATCGCGTAATCACACGGCTCCGGGTCGCCGGGACCATTAGAGAGGAACACTCCATCCGGGTTCTGCGCCAGTACTTCTGCCGCCGGAGTCGTCGCAGGGATCACGGTGATCTCGCAACCGCGATCGGTGAGCAGTCGCAGGATGTTCTGCTTCACGCCGTAATCGTAGGCGTAGACCTTATACGGCCTGTCGCCGGGCGTCTGGCCGTGCGGCGCATCCAGCGACCAGCTGCCCTCGCACCAAGGATAGGGGTTGGGCGTCGTTACCTGCTTAGCGAGATCGGCACCCTTCAGCCCGGGAAAGGCGTTGGCGGCGCCGATGGCGGCCTGCTCGTCGATGCCTTCGCCCGCCATGATGCAGCCTCGCTGTGCGCCCTGCTCGCGCAGGATCCGCGTCAACCGCCGCGTGTCAATGTCAGCGATGGCGACGATGTTATGCTTTTTCAGGTACTCCGGGAGTGACCACTGAGAGCGCCAGCTGCTGCTCCGCAACGGCAGGTCGCGGATGACCAGGCCCGCCGCGTAGACCCTCGCCGATTCCTGATCCTCCGCATTCGTCCCCACATTGCCGATGTGCGGATAGGTCAGGGTGACAATCTGCTGATAGTAGGAGGGATCGGTGAGGATCTCCTGGTAGCCAGTGATCGCGGTGTTGAACACGACCTCGCCCACGGTCTGACCCGCGGCGCCGATGGCGCGGCCGCGAAACAGGCTGCCGTCTTCCAGCGCGAGCAGGGCCGGTGCGAGCATCATCGTCTCCGCAGGAACGACAAGAGGTAGATATGAAAAGGGGAGCTGGCTCCAGAGGCTCCAGCTCCCGCGAACCGTGCGAATTGTACTTGAGCAGGGTCTGTGGTGAAAGAACGATGGCAGGCGCCGTACAGATGTGATGTGCGCCTGAGAGGCCATTCTTTTTTTTCAATGATAAAATCAACTCTGTTCAGGAGGATCTCATCATGACCCCAACGCGACGGTACTCACTTGCCATGTTCGTGATTGCGTCTTTGCTGACCGGCGGCTGCTCGAAGAAGGAACCGCCGGCGCCGCCCGCCGAGGAACCTGCCGCTGCCACGGAAGCGGCGCCTGCAGACGAGCCCTCCGCGCAGGCCGCGGCTGCTCCCGCGCCGACGCTGCCAGAGCCCGCCGCCGGTGCGCCCGCCACAGAGACATCAGAGGAGATGCCGGCCGAGACCCGGCCTGCCGCATCCGCAACGACGCCCGGAGAGTTCACGCCCGAACCGTGGCGCTCGCTCGAGAACGAGGTTCAGATCCATAGCGCGACGGACAATGCGAGCGGCGTGTCCGGGGACGAAAGCGCCACGCCAGTCACTGCACCGCCCGCCGTCTCCGCCGCGTCGATCCCGGACGATGCCGAAATGTCCGATACCGGGTCCGAATCCTCTCCGACGCCTGCCGCCCCCACTCCGGAAGCGCAGCCGGAGGAAACAACGCTGGCCGCGAATGCTAAAGGGCCAGAAGCTGCGGCGCCGCCACCCTCCGCCGAGTCCGGCGCCGCGGCCACGACCGCAAAAGTCGATGGCGCACAGGTCGCCCAGGCCGCGTGTATCCCCTGCCACCAGGCCGGCATCAACGGAGCACCTAAGTTCGCCAACAAGGTAGCTTGGGCGTCACGGATCGCCCAAGGGCCAGAGAAGCTCTACGAGAACTCGATCAAGGGCTTCCGGGGCATGCCCCCGAAGGGCGGCAATCCCGGCCTGACCGATGAGCAGGTCAAGGCGGCGGTGGACTACATGGTCAAGGCGGCCGGCGGTTACAAGGAATAACCGTCACCTCGAAGCAGCACGACGGAAAAGCAGGATCCTCGTCGCCTGGCGACCCGGGATCACAACGTAAGCAGACTTTGGCGGCGGAAAGTTGCAGCCGACGGCCGCAAACCATACGCCGCTGTAGCCAACCGGCAGTCTGTTACAGCAGTCCCTTCTTGCGCAGTTCGTCCTTCATATAGGCGTAGTAAATGGGTGCCGCGATCAGCCCGGCGATACCGAAGGCGGCCTCCATCACCAGCATGGCCAGCAGCATCTCCCAGGCCCTGGCGCGGATGTGGGCGCCTATGATGCGCGCGTTGAGGAAATACTCGAGTTTATGTATCGTGATCAGGTAGGCGAGTGACGCCAGCGCCACGATCAACGACTGGCTCAGGCTGACGATGAATATCGCGGTATTGGAGATGAGATTACCGAGGATGGGCAAGAGTCCAGCCACGAAGGTGATCAGGATCAGTGTCTTGGTGAACGGCAACTCGATGCCGAACTGGGGCAACGCCACCGCCAGGTAGAGGGCGGTGAACGTGGTGTTGATGGCCGAGATCCACACCTGCGCGAAGACCACGCGGCGGAAGGCGGTGCTCAAGCGCAGCGCGCGTTCCGCAACCGCCGCCGCCAGCGGTCCGCGTCCACGCGTAGACGCGGCGCTTTCTAGCGAGAGCAGGGCGCCGATCACCATACCGATCAGGATATGCGCCAGCGCCCTTCCCAAGCCTGTGCCTGCCACCTGAAACGCGTCAGCGTTGCTGCGCAGCCACGCCACCAGCGCCTTGCGCAATTCCTCCGTGTCCTCGGGCACGTAGTCCAGCAGCCAGGGCGGCAGGCGATCGCGCGAGCTTTCGATGATCTCCGCCATACGCTGGATCAGCGCCGGGATGCTTTCCCCACTCTCGCGCAGAAACGAGGCCAAGCTCATTCCGGCCAGCGTCATCAGCGCGATTACAACGCCGGCGATAAGCGTGACGGCCAGCAGGCGCGGGCCTTCACGCCCCAGGGCTGGCACGCGCAGCGTCGGCACCAGCACGTTTACCAGGGCATATACCAGCAGCCCGGCGAGCAAGGCCGGCAGCAGCTTCAGATACAGCAGCAGCAGAAGTGCGCCTGCAAACAGGCTCCAGGTGGTGAGATCGTAACGGGAGATGGCGACAGTGCTCATGGCAGATGCGAGGCTCCTCACGTGAATAGTAATCCCCGGCTATCTCCGCGACGAGGGCTACACGCTGGACAAGTTCCGCCGCGGTCGAAGCGGGATCGTCCGACGCCTTCACACGGTGAGATCGCGAAAGAGCCAGAAATATGCACTATAAAACGGCGTCCACATGACGAGGTGCCCCCGGCGCAGCAGATCGGCCAGCCGCGGCGGCGTCAAGTGAGCGAACCAGGCGACGAGCGCCGTCAGCAAGGACGCGCGGGGAGGCTGACCGCCAGGAACTGCCAGATGTTCACCCCGAGTGCATCGGCCTGCACCGCGTAGATCTTGTACGGCGTGCCGCTCAGCGGGCCCAGCACCAGCGCGGCGATGCCATGCGCGCGGATTTGCGCCTCCACCTCGGCGCAGAGCGCATCACTGATCGCGGGATCTGAGCGAGCGCTGCCCGCGCCATGTCCGCATCGCGCGCCGCCCAGAAGTACATTACGGTCCCGCCTGCCAGTGCACCCGCTGTTGCCCAGAGACAGGCACGGTACGCGCGCCGCGGCCTCGCAAGCGCAAGCCACGTCAACCATACATCGGGGACGATGAAAACGAATGTGGCTTCGGCAAAGCCCCAGACCAGCGCCGGCAGCCCCGCGCACCAGATCTCGCCTCGCGCGGAGCCATTCACCGTTACCGACCTGGCTGCAGTGCCGGTTAGCGCAGGCCAAGGACGTCCTGCATGTCGTAGAGGCCGGAGGACTTCTGCATCACCCATTGCGCGGCTCGGATGGCGCCCCCGGCAAAGGTCGAGCGGCTGGTGGCCTTGTGGGTGATCTCTACCCGTTCACCGATGCCCGCAAACATCACCGTGTGCTCGCCAACGATGTCACCGGCGCGGATGGTCTCAAACCCTATCGTCTTGGGGTTGCGTGCGCCCGTGTTTCCCTCCCGCCCGTACACCGCGCACTCGGTCAGATCGCGGCCCAGCGCCGCGGCCACCACTTCGCCCATGCGCTTCGCGGTGCCCGACGGCGCGTCGATCTTGTGGCGATGGTGCGCCTCGATGATTTCGACGTCGACCGAATCGCCCAGCACCCGCGCCGCGAGGTCGAGGAGCCTGAAACAGAGGTTCACGCCGACGCTCATGTTGGGCGAAACCACTATGGCGACGCCCTGCGCTGCGCCTTCGATGCGCTTGCGGCCCTCAGTGTCAATGCCGGTGGTGCCGATCACCATGCGCTTGCCGGCGCGGCGGCACGCTTCGACATGCGTCAGCGTTGCCTGCGGATGGCTGAAGTCGATGAGGACGTCGCAGACAGCAAGAACCTTCTCGATCGAATCACTGATGACAACCCCGATCCTGCCGATACCGGCCAGTTCCCCCGCATCAGTCCCGATTACCGACAGCCCCTCGCGCTCCAGTGCCCCAGCCAGCGTCAGTCCGTCGGTCTGCGTGACGAGCTCGACGACGGCGCGGCCCATCCGGCCCGCCGCTCCGCTGACCGCGATCCGCGTCATGCGCCCCCCGTCATGGAATCATTCTGGAAAGGTTAGCGAGTAACCCAAGCGGCGAGCACACTACCACACTGCGTACGGCTCGGGGAAAAACGATCGCGTAATTCCGGCCCGGATGCAGCCGGGATTGTCAGCTGGAGGCCGCCTCGGGGATGTGCTGTGTCAGGGCGGCGCGCATATAGAGAACCGCTCCCTTGCTGGTCGTCGTGGCTTCGTGACGCGCACCCTTCATGGCCAGATGATAGTCGCCGGCGCGGATGACGATGTCCCCCATTATGATTTCGCCTTCGATTACGTAACACTCCTCGACGAGACCATGCTCGTGCGCTGGCAGCATCGTCCCTGGTTGCAGGCGAGCCAGGAACGACTTTGTGCCGCCAGCGGTATCGCGATAAAGCATCTTGATCTGGACGCCCGGCAGCAGCTCCACCCATCCGTCCTCGGCCCGCACGGTGCGCACCAGCGAGTCTGCGCGCGCGCGCGCCAGGACCCGCTGCCGCAGCGAGGGATGCGGCTGCAGCGGGCTCAGTGCCTCCGCCCACGCGGTAAACACCACGTTGTCGAATGCCTCGATGTCCGGTTGCTGTCCGCGCTTACCCATAGGACGCCTCCATGGCACCCGGCCGCTCCAGGATCTCCCGCAAGCGGAAGAGCGAACGCCTCAACACGCTCTTCACGGTGCCGAGGGGTATGCCGGTGCGCTCCGCGATCTCCTGGTGACTCATGTCTCGAAAGAACGCCAGCGCGATGAGCTGCCGGTGGGCGGGCTCCAATGTCTTTAGAGCCGCATAGAGAACACTGGTACTCTGTATGCCCATAAGTATGTCCACGGGGTCGCTCAACTCCCTGCTCTGCTCAGGCTGGATGGCGCCAGTTTCCAGCGTCGTTTCCGCACGGCTATCTCGCCGGCGCAAATGATCGAGCGCGCGGGTGCGGCCCATCATGTACAGCCAATGCATAACCTTGCCTCGCGCCGCGTCGTAACGTCCCGACTGTTCCCAGGCCTGCAGGTAGACATCGGCGACCACCTCCTCCGCACCGGCGCGCTCACCCACGATGCGCAGCGCCAGCGAGAACACCTTCGCCACCGTGGCATCGTACAGTGCGGCGAGATCCGCCTCGTCGCGTCCCGCCATGCCTGATACCAGCGCACGCAGCGCCAGCTCCTGCATGTCCACGTTGAGGCCGCCTTCCGCAGAAGGGGCCCTACGCCTCTGCTTGGTCATCTGGCAGATTGTAGGCAAACCGTCCAGCTTGCGATAGAGCGCAATCCTGCCCTGCCAGCAACGCTGGCGCACGCGACCAACCCCGGTGACACCGCACGGCCCGCCTGTTTCCTTCGCCCTATGTTTCACACTACGCAAGACAGGCCCTTGCAGATGCGCCGGAGCGCCTTTTCTCTTACGAAGGGGCCCTGGTCAGGACAGCCATGCGCTGCTGTTCCCGGTATCGCCACGCATTCCACTTTAACGCCAGCCGGCCAAGCTCTCAGTTCGGGTTATCGCGCAGGGAGAGAAATTCCTTGACGCCGAGGATCTCTTTAAACTCATCGAAGCGGACCATCCTGTCGGCGAGCGCCTTGGTGTGACCGTCGCGCGCGAAGACCTGCGCCATCTCGCGCATCGCCCTCGCAGTGATGAGCACGGAGTCAATAGGCGCCACCACCATCTTGAAGCCCATCTGCTCCAGCTCCTCGTTACTCAGGATGGGCGTCTTGCCGAAGGCCAGCATGTTGACGAACTTCGGATATGGCACTTTCCGGCAGATGAGTTCCAGCTCCTCGATCCCGAGCGGCGCCTCGATGAACGCCACGTCGGCTCCCGCGGCACAGTAAGCGTTGACTCTCTCTATCGCATCGGCCAATCCGTTCGGCTCACGCGCGTCCGTACGCGCGATGAACAGGAAGTCATCGTCCCGGCGCGCCCGCACCGCCGCCTTCCACTTCTGCACCATGTCCTCCGTCGGGATGACGTGCTTGCCCTCGAAATGGCCGCAGCGCTTGGGGAAGACCTGATCCTCGAGGATGATGCCCGCCGCGCCCGCCGCTTCGAATTCGCGCACGCAGCGCATGACGTTGTGCAGATCACCGTGGCCGGTGTCGCCGTCGGCGATCACCGGGATCGCAACACGGTGCGCCATGCGCCGCACCGCATCGGCCATCTCGGTCATGCCGAGAAAATTGAGATCCGGCAGGCCGTAGAGACTTGCGCTGGTGCCGAAACCGCCGATGAAAACAGTCTCAAAGCCGGCCTGCTCAATCAACACTGCCGTCAACACATCGTGCGCGCCGAGTGAGCGAACGACACCCGGCTTCTGCATCAATTCGCGGAGCTGCCGGGCCGCTTTCCCGGTCATCGTCATGTAGCCTCCCTTGTAGCCCCTGGTCTGTTGCTTGTTGTTTGGAACCTCACCAATACCTTAACAGAAACCCCGTATGCACCATCGGCGGACGCCCAACCACGAGCGCCTCTTCGCCCTGAGACGGCGCAGCATCATGTAAAATGGCCGAAAAATCCCTCACGCACGATCGGATAAACCAACCAGAAGGAGTACGCATGGCGGCCCTCAAGTCGCAATCTCGCTATCCCGCCACTCTCATCCGCGGCGACGGTATCGGTCCCGAGATCGTCGATGCCGTGCTCGAGGTGCTCGACGCGGCGAGCGCGCCATTCGCTTGGGACCAGCAGCTTGCCGGTATGGCGGCGATGGAAAAGCACCACGACCCCCTCCCGCAGGCAACCCTGGACAGCATCCGGCATACGAAGCTCGCCCTGAAGGGCCCGCTGACCACGCCGGTCGGCGGCGGTTATAGTTCCGCGAACGTAGCCCTGCGGCAGACCTTTGATCTGTATGCGAACGTGCGCCCTTCGCGCACGCTGCTGCCGGGAGGGCGCTACGAAGGCATCGACCTGGTGCTGGTACGTGAGAACACGGAAGGCTTCTATGTCGGCTTCGAGCACTTCTTTCCGATCGGCGGTGATCCGCACGCGGTCGCGATCGGCGCCGGCGTCAACACGAGAGCAGGCTGCCGGCGCATCGCCGAGTTCGCCTTCAACTATGCCCTGCGCAATGGTCGCCACAAGGTCACCATCGTGCACAAGGCTAACATCCTCAAGGCGCTGACAGGCGTGTTCCTGGAGACCGTGCGCGAAGTGGGCAAAGCCTATGAAGGCAAGATCGAGATCGAAGATCGTATCGTCGATGCCTGTGCCATGCAGCTGGTGCTCAACCCCAGCCAGTTCGATCTGATCCTCACAACGAATATGTTCGGCGACATCCTTTCTGACGAGATTGCAGGACTGGTGGGCGGGCTGGGCATGGCCCCCGGCGCAAACATCGGCAGGGACATCGCCATCTTCGAGGCCGTGCACGGCTCGGCCCCAGACATCGCCGGCAAGGGCGTCGCCAATCCCGTCGCCCTGCTGCTCGCCGCCTGCATGATGCTTGACCATATCGATCAACACGGCACAGCGCGCCGCATCCGCGCAGCCGTCGACACAGTCCTTGGCGAGGACAAGGTCTGGACGCGCGACCTGGGCGGCAAAGCCACGACCATGGAGCTCGCCTGCGCGATCATCGCCCGCCTGAACGGCTGAGCGCAGGGCGCCCGCGTCGGCGGTGCACACGTCGGTTAGAAAATGCGGTGCAACGCCACTGTGGCCCCTGCATCCTTCGGCGCTGGCACGAGGAGGACATCCCCTCGCTCACACGCCACGCCAACAATCGCCGGATCTGGGCCAACCTGCGCGATCAACTGCTGTACGCAAGAATACGGACGTCGCAGGACCAGGCGATGAAATCTCGCGGGGCGGATAGCGGTGACTGACTACGACCTGCTGGTTATCGGCGCCGGCTCCGGCGGCATCCGCGCCGCACGCGTCGCTGCAGGTTTCGGCGCGCGCGTGGCAATCATCGAGGAGAAATACCTGGGCGGCACCTGCGTCAACGTCGGCTGCATCCCGAAGAAGCTGCTGGTCTACGCGTCGCGTTTCCACCAGGAGTTCAACGACGCGACCGGCTACGGCTGGCAGGGTGATCACAAGTTCGACTGGTCCACTCTCATCGCCAACAAGAACCAGGCCATCCAGCGTCTTCACGCCGTGTACGACCGGCTCCTCTCCGAGGCCGGTGTAGCCATCGTGGAGGGATATGCTCGCTTCACCGGGACCGATTGCGTGCAGGTCCGCGACAGGCAACTGACCGCAGAATACATCCTCGTCGCAACCGGCGGCAGACCGCACGTCCCCGACTTCCCGGGACGGGAGCATGTGGTCACGTCCGACGAGACATTCTTTCTCGAGCGTCTGCCGCGTCGCGCGCTGATCCTGGGTGGCGGCTACATCGCCGTCGAGTTCGCCTGCATCTTCAACGGGCTCGGCGTTGACACGACCCTGGTGCATCGCGGGTCGACGTGCCTGCGCGGCTTCGACAGAGAGACCGTCGCGGTACTCACGGATGCGATGCGCGAGCGCGGTGTGCGTCTGTGCTTCGGCGCGCAGGTCGCATCCGTCGCCCGAGACGCTTCCACGCTGAACGTCATGCTGACTACCGGCGAAACCTTGGAGACCGATCTGGTGCTGAGCGCAACCGGGCGTTTGCCTAACACGGCCAATCTCGGTCTTGCGCAGACGGGTGTCACCCTTAGCGAGCGCGGCGCGGTGCGGGTCGACGCCGACTATCGCTCCTCGGTCAGTTCCATTTTCGCCGTCGGCGATGTCATCGATCGCGTACGCCTGACGCCGGTGGCTGTCGCGGAAGGCAGTGCGGTGGCGCAGACTCTCTTCGGGCCAAGGTCACTGCGCGTGAACTACGAACTCATACCCACCGCCGTCTTCGCCACGCCCGAGCTGGCAGCCGTCGGCCTCACCGAAAAGGCGGCGCGCGAGCGTTATGGTGAGGTCGACATCCACACCACCCGCTTCCTTCCCACGCGGCGGCTGCTCACCACGCACCGCGAGCGCACCTTCATGAAGCTCATCGTCGACCGCACATCGGACCGTGTACTCGGCGCGCATGTGGTCGGTGATGATGCAGCCGAGATCATTCAGGGACTCGGGGTAGCCATGAAGGCCGGCGCCACCAAGGCGCTGTTCGATGCCGCGATTGGCATTCATCCAACCGCCGCCGAAGAATTCCTCACGATGCGGGACCCCTCCCGCTAAAACTGCCTCGGGGTCCTCACCCGAGCCTGTCAGGTATCGCCAGCCGGCCCGGGCGACAGTGCCTCCCAAGGCATCAGGTGTATGCCTTCGGCCAGCAGCGACACTTTGATTGGCTCGCCGACATCGACGGAATTGCGCCGCGCGACGTGTGTCGGCACCGTAAGGTGCAAGCGCAGGTCGGCTTCCGCTTCCACCTGCATTACGACCATGGCGTTCTCGCCCAGGGCGATGAACTCCGTCACCCTGCCCGCCAGCGGGTTTTCGCGCTCGCCGCGTGAAGGACGGTCACGGCGATGGAGTATGACGTTCTCCGGGGGTATCGCCCAACACACGCGCGTGCCTGGCGTGTAGACCGGGTTCAGCCGTGCCTCCACACTGCCGGCCGCCCAGTCGAGCAGCGTGTAACCCGCGTCTTCGCGGTGTGC
>JBQTIC010000003.1:0-67835 GCA_052388435.1 Chromatiales bacterium
AACCTCTGATTAAGTCAGAGGTTCCTGCGGCACAGGGATGTGCCGCCATCTTCGACGGCGGCAAGCCGTTGAAGATGAAGCAAAGCAAAAACCACGCTTTTTGCTTTGCGTGCTCTGAGAAGTCCAGGATGGGCTTATTCAGAGCTTCCTTAAGATCTCGATCGAGAGGCGCTAGAGGGAATCGCCTGTTTCTAAGCCGGGTACGGGTCAAGAGCGGGAACGTTCTTCCCCTCCACACTGTGCGGTCAGCGAGCGTCTTGGACACGCTCGGCTGCCATAGCACAGCGGCCGGCAATCGGTCTCCCTCGCCCGCCGCTGCCAGGCGCCAACGCCATCAGAGCCGCTCATGGAAATAACGCTCCAGAGCATGCCCTATTTCAGCGCGGGAAATCTGGGGGCAAGCCTCAGCACTTCGCACGGTGGGACGATCGGGGATCTCGACGTGCTCGGGCCGAATGGTACAGAACCCGTGTAAACGGCAGACCACGGCGTGCGAGCACGTGCCGCGGGCTAGCTGGGGGTTTCTATCGGGGCTTCACCGTCGTACTTGTCAGCGACGATCCAGTCACGGCTTGCACTCTCCGGTTCCACCAGCGTCTTGAACAACTGCGTGTCGGCGTCCCGCAGCCGGCGGCTCACCTCCCTGCCCAGATTCATCTGCAGGAGCATGTATTGCTCGCGGTCTTTCTTGAAAATCTCGTACATGTTAGTCGTGGAGATCTCGATTGCGGTGCTGTCCTTGCGCGCGATGGCGGACCCGCTGCGCGGCCCCAGGTCGAGTAACGTGAGTATGCCGAAGCAGTCGCCAACGCCGAGTTTGCGAAGAAAGAAGGTCTGATTCTTCCAGCGCTTGACGATGTCCACCTCGCCGCTCTCAAGCACGAACATCGAGTCGCCGGGGTCCGTTTCGCGGAAGTAATAGGTACCCGCAGCGCGGCTGACGATGGGAGTGAAACTGAGGAGGTAACTCAGAACCTCCTTGTTGATGCCGCCAAAGATGGGCATCCCTTGCAGCAGATGCAGTCGAGTCGGAGACATCCTGGCCTTCGCCCCTCGCAATCGGGGCAAAGACAATACACCTCGCAACGCCACCTCGACAACCCGCCTGCCGCGCCGATGTCCCCGGCGCGGCAGCGATTGGCCTCGTCCGTCAGTCGAAGTAATCGAAGCCAAATCGCACATGGCTCCGTGGTCGTGGCGCGTAGTACGAGTACGACGGGCGGTCATAGTGGTGGTGATGACGACTATGAAATTTCCTATGCCCGTAGAAACGCCCGTGGCCGCCCCAATGTGGCCTGGGGCTGTAATACACCACTGGCGGAGGGCAGTAATACGCCGAATAGGCGGGCACGTAGTAGTGCTGGACGACCGGATAGGCGGGGTAGCCGTAGCTGAAGTACGCGGGCGTACTATCGTGGTCCGCGAGCGCCGCGTTAGGCATGACCAGACCCGCTGCCAGGATCACCGCCACGCCCAGTCTCGCCACAAAGTTTCGAGCCATCATGACCATTCTCCCTGCTGATACGTTTGCACGGTAAAGATGCCCTGATGGGGCACATGCACTCTAGCGTTGGTCACCTGAACTTACACTGAATTGCGGACGAGGTTTATTTCATGAACGCTCGCGCAACGCACCGCTGACCGGACGGTACGGTGGCGATCCGGTGGCCCAGACGCAGCCGCCAGTGCGGGAGCGGCGGCCAGAGCCCCATTCTGCACCCGCTGCGCGCTGGCGCAGACCGGTGCGCTCGAAAATCGCCGCCGCCATATGCGCGACTACTGTCACGCCACGCCCGTCAGGCTCCGGGCACGCTTGTGCTGTCTCCTGCGCTCTTATCGGCCGGTGTGCCGCTTTGGACGCACGTGGTTAGAGCGGTGTTTTACCATGTCGACTCATTCCTCGATAACAGTATTGGTCTGGCCGAGAATGACACGGACACTCTCCAGGATCACATCGTCTCGTTGTCGGCCTGTGCTAACTGGACGCGGGTAGGGAATGGCCGCTGGAACGGGCGGCGCGCTGCGCCCTCCCCGGCGATTCTCAACGTCGCCGAGGCGAGGGAAGTTGACGACGCGCTCAGCGAAAGGCCTCCCGGCGCAGTCCGGGTCGGTGATTACTGCAGGTGCGAGCGCATCGTTTACCGCCTCGATGCCGATACGCTGACCGGCGGGATCGGCTTGAACCTCACACTGTCACCGGGAGTCGCCGTAGATCTCTCCATGCTAGACTTGCTTGCTACGGGCAATGACAATGCTACACGGCCTGCTGCTGTGTGCCAGCCTGGTCTACCTCTTCTAATCCGCCATGACCGCATCCCTTCCGCAGACCATCTTGCGCTTTGCCGCGCAGTTGCGTTTCCCGCAGCTCTTTCTGCTCGCACTGGCCCTGTTTGTGATCGATGTGCTCGTGCCCGATGTCATACCGTTTGCGGACGAGATCCTGCTCGGCCTGCTGACCTTGATCTTCGCAAGCCTTCGGCGGCGGAAGGGATCCGGAAATACACGGTAACTGGCGTCGGTCGGCATCAAAGGCGACCGCAGGACGTGGGGTCCGCGTCACCGGCTGGGCCAAGGGCTTCGGACTACCAGGGGCTGCTCACTTACTGGTTTGATCGCCGCCG
Organism: Chromatiales bacterium; assembly: GCA_052388435.1. Classification (GTDB taxonomy): domain Bacteria; phylum Pseudomonadota; class Gammaproteobacteria; order JAJPIJ01; family JAJPIJ01; genus JBQTIC01. The sequence continues at coordinate 2,622 of JBQTIC010000003.1, forward strand.
CGCTGTGCGGGGCGGCTGCGGCAGGCGCGAGGCGCGATCGTGCACGATGTTGCCCTCATACACGGTATAGCAGACGCGACCCTTGAAGGTCGCGCCCAGGAAGGGCGTATTCCGACCTTGGCTGAGCATGACCTGCTCGGTAAGTTGCCAGTGTTCCTCCGCATCGAAGACGCAAACGTCAGCCTGCGCCCCCTCGGTCAGAGTTCCCGCTTCGATGCCGAGAATGTCCGCCGGTCCGCAAGTCATGGCCGCGATGGCTGCAGGAAGATCGACCACACCCTCCTCCACCAAGCGCAGCGTCAGAGGCAACCAAGTCTCGAGAGCGGAGATGCCGGGGTCGGTGGCGTCGAATGGCAGACGCTTGGCGTCCTGGTCATGCGGCTGGTGATCCGAACAGATCGCGGTGATCACGCCCCTTTTGAGACCCTTGCGCAAACCCTCCCGGTCGCGGCGGCTTCGCAGTGGCGGGCGGACATGGCAAAAACTGTTGAAGGCATCAACATCCTCGTCGATCAGATGCAGGTGCTGGATGCTTACGTCCGCCGTGACCGGAAGTCCGCGACGGCGCGCTTCGCCAATCATAGCAACTGACCTCGCCGCGGACAGCCGACAAAAGTGGGCCCTCGCGCCGGTCTGCTCGATGAGAAGCAGCTCGCGGGCGACCGCCACAGTCTCCGCAGTCTCCGGGATACCCGGCAGACCCAGCCGCGTACTGAATGGTCCTTCATGCACGTGGCCCTGCCCCGCCAGCCAGGGATCCTCGGCGTGCAGGAACACCGTCACCCCCACGGTGGCTGCGTATTCCATCGCCCGACGCATTACCTCTGTGCTCGGCACCGGCACGCGGGCGTTGCTTACCCCGACGCAACCCACCTGCTTAAGCCCGCTCATGCCCGCGAGCTGCTCGCTCTTCAGCTCCCGGGTCAAGGCACCGAGACACAGGACGCGCGCGTGGCCGCTCGCCGTGGCGCGCTGGTGAATCAGTTCGACCACTGCGGGCGTGTCGATGACCGGCAACGTGTCGGGCGGCACGCACAATGTGGTGACGCCACCCGCCGCGGCGGCACGCGTTTCGCTCGCGATGGTCCCCTTTTGTGTGTAGCCTGGTTCCCCCAGCCTTGCGCTCAGCTCAACGAGACCGGGGCAGACGATGAGGCCCCTCGCCGCCAGCGTCCTGTCGGCCTTGAAGCTCCTTGGGGCGCGGCCTACGCCGCCTATGCGATCGCCCTCCACGAACACATCGGTCACGGCATCGATGTGATTCGCCGGATCGATGACATGCCCGCCCTGTATCACCAAGCGCATGGCGCCACCCTCATCCCGCCTTGCTGCCTGCAATCATCGCCATGATCGCCATGCGCACCGCGATCCCGTGACTGACTTGCTGGAGGATGACGGAGCGGCTGCCGTCGGCCACTGTCGAATCGATCTCAACGCCACGGTTGATCGGCCCTGGATGCATCACCATCACTTCGGGCCCGGCGTGCCGCAGCCGTTCCTCGGTGAGGCCGTAAAGACGGAAGAACTCGGCGGAACTCGGCAGTAACGCACTGCGCATGCGTTCCTGTTGCAGACGGAGCATCACCACGACGTCGACGTCACGCAGGCCTGCATCCAAATCATGAAAGACACGCACCCCCATCATTTCCACGCCCGCGGGCATAAGCGTGCGCGGACCGACAACACGTATGTCAGGCACCCCCAGGATGCGCAGCGCGTGGATCTCTGATCGCGCGACCCGTGAATGCAGGATATCGCCAACGATAGCCACCGCAATGTTACTGAAGCCGCGCTTGTAACGGCGTATGGTGAAGACATCGAGCATCGCTTGCGTCGGGTGGGCGTGGCGCCCGTCGCCGGCATTGAGCACGCTGATGCGCGGCGCCACGTGGGTCGCAATAAAGTGGGCGGCGCCGCTTAAGGAGTGGCGCACCACGAACATGTCGCAGTGCATAGCCTCCAGCGTGTGCAAGGTATCGAGCAGGGACTCGCCCTTCTTCGCCGAGGAACTCTCAATGTTGAGATTGAGGATATCCGCCGACAGCCGGTTGGCCGCCAGTTCGAAGGTCATGCGCGTGCGCGTGCTGGGCTCGAAAAAGAGGTTGACGACCGTTTTGCCGCGCAACAGCGGAACCTTCTTGACCGCCCGCCCCGTCACGCCGGCGAAGCCCTCCGCGCGATCGAGGATCTCGACCAGCAACTCGCGGGGGAGACCTTCGACGGTTAGAAAATGCTGCAGACGGCCATGTTCGTTGATTTGAATGTCACGCGCCGTCATGCCGTCGTCTGGAAGGTCAGCGCCAGTGGCTCTGCTCCTAGAAGTTTAACATGTTCACCCGGCCCCAGTGACATGTGCACGCCGACAACGTTCGCTTCGATGGGCAGCTCGCGACCACCGCGGTCCACCAGCACCACTAGCGTCACGCTTGCCGGTCTGCCGTAGTCGAAGATCTCGTTCAGCGCCGCGCGCACAGTGCGTCCCGTGTAGAGGATGTCATCGACCAGCACGACGTGGCGGTCTTCCACATCGAAGGGCAGGTCCGACGGTTCAACCGTCGGGTGCAGGCCCTTACGCGCAAAGTCATCGCGATGATACGCAATGTTGAGAGAGCCGACGGGATCGCTCAGATTCAAATGCTGGCGCAGCGCCTCCGCCACCCATACCCCGCCGGTGCGGATCCCTATCAGGGCGACCGATTGGCGCTCCGAGGCGGCGAGGCGCTCGATGAGCTGCTCAGCCATGGTATCGAGCACGGCAGGGATATCGGTGCCATCATTACGTGCGGTTTTCATTCAGCCAGGTCTCCAGGATGACTTGCGCCGCGACGGCATCCAGGTCGTCGCGCCCCCTGCGCAGCCTAGCGCCAGCCTCATGCGAGGACAACCGTTCATCGATCAGATGTACCGGTAAACTGTACCGCTGCCGCAGCTGATCGCGGAAACGGTGCACGGGTCCTGCCAACCGATGAGTCGTTCCGTCGGTACTGACTGGCAGCCCGACCACAAAGAGCCGGGGCTCGAACTGGCGCACGAGGCGCGCGATGGCTTCCCAGTCCGGTTCACGGTTGCTGACACGTATGGTCTGCAGCGGGCTGGCAGTATGCGTGATGGTCTGGCCTACGGCCACGCCGAGGCGCTTCTCACCGTAATCGAAGCCGAGTACCGTCACCTGCCGGATTGCTGGCATCCCGGCAGCCGTTCTTCAAAAAAGGATCCGAGGCTTCGAAGGTGCGGATGCGCCGCCGCGCACCGGGCGGCCATCGCCGCCTCGCGCTGAGGCACCGCCCCCATCACGCGTGGCCCGCCTCGGGCGACATGGCATCGATGTTGATGCCCAGCAGCGCGGCGGCGCGACGCCAGCGATCCTGCGGCGGCACTTTGAAGAGGATCTGTTCATTGGCGGGGCTCGACAGCCACGCATTGTCGAGTATCTCCTGCTCCAGCTGACCTGCCGACCAGCCCGCATACCCCAGCGCCACCAGCGTGTCGCTCGGGCCTTCGCCACGCGAGATGGCTTCAAGGATATCCCGTGACGTCGCCACGCCGACCTCGCCCCCAACCTCCAGACTGGACCCCCACTGGGTATTCGGCCGGAAGAGAATAAAGCCACGATCCCGTTGCACCGGTCCGCCCTGGAATACCGGAATGTCATTGATGCGGGGATGCGTTGCCTGCATCTGCATCTGGCTCAACACCTCGCCAAGGCCGAAGCTCAGCGGACGGTTGATCACGATGCCCATTGCCCCCTCCTCGCTGTGCGCACACATATACGTGACCGTGTGCGAGAAATTGGGGTCCGCCAGGCTGGGCATGGCGATCAGGAAGTGGTTGGTGAGATTCATCGACCGCATAGAGATAAGTATCAGCACCCAACATTGAAGTTACAAGTCGACGGCGCGGTGGCTCCCGCCGAACAAGCTCATTGATGACAGCGACCAGCACGGTAAGGCCAGAATTGCGTCATCGCCGCTAGCATAGGAACAGGCCCCAGGCAGGCCTTTCGCGGTCACAAGTCTCCATCATCCATGACCGTGCTTGCAAAGCGGCACACGTCTAGCGCGGCGCAGAGTCAAGTAGCCGCTACTGGCTGGCGAAGCGCGCGCCGCTCTTGAATTGCCACGTACGGGTAATATGCAGGATGTCGACCTCCGTCGCGAAGGCCTCGGGAAAGGCAGCGTAAGGCGCAGCCAGCTCGACGATACGGATGGCGGCGTCATCAAGCACCGAGAACCCCGAGGGCCGGCGAACGGTAATTTCGCTGATGGAGCCGTCGGCATTGAGCGCGACGTCCAGTATGAGGCTCCCGGAGAGACGTTGCCGACGGGCCTCGTCCGGGTAATTGAGATTACCGATCCGCTCCACCTTCTGCCGCCACGCCTCCATGTAGGCGGCGTATTTGTATTCGGCGGTGGTCGCAGAGATGAACTTGCGCCGCGGGCGTTTCGCCTTGGCTTCCATGCGTTCGGCGATCTCCGCATCGAGACTCGCGATCTGAAAGGAGCGCGCGAGTAAGGCGGCACCGGACAGCGTTGGCGGGAGCGGCGGCGTCGTGGCCTCTCTCTCGGCTTTCGCCATCTCCGGCTCGCGATCTACGGCTGCCGCCGTTGATTCGCTGGTGGCGGCCTCTTCTTTCTTCACGTCGCGCGTGACCGGCGGTGTCTCGGCAATCGACTTCTCGGCCTCCGCCATGGATTGCGCGACGAGCTCCGGCGTGACGGTGGTCTCCTGCTCGACCTCCCGCGCGACCGTTGCGGGATCGGGCCGGGCAGTGTCGGGCGCAACTTCTGGCGGCGCCGGAGCAGGGAGATCAAAGGCAAGGGAAGGCGTGGGAGCCATCGGCACCGCGGACACGGCGGCCGGCACGGGGGTGGCCATTGGCGTCGCGGGACGCACGTCCTCCTCCTCCTCGCCGCCGCCAATCTGGTTGGCCTGCGCCAGAAGTTGCGCGTCCTTCGGCTTCTCCTCGCTGCGACTGTTCACCAGCACGATCTCGATTGTCTCGTAGCCCGGCAAGTCCGGCAGCGGCGGCACGAAACTTACGCCGAGGATGACGATGGCGTGAAGCAGGATGGCAAGGCACAGTGTCAACGCCAGCCGATCGCTCGGCGCGACGACTGCCGTGGCACTCAGTACTGCTGACAAGGAATATGCACCCCTGGTTTGCTGACCAATCGCAGATTATAGCTGCAACAGCTGGTGAAGTAAGTCAGCGCTTCGGCAGCCGCTGCGCGATGGTATCGATAACCTGCCCCTTGATGTCCAGGCCGTAAATGCCCTCCAGCTCGCGCACGCAGGTGGGACTGGTGACGTTGATCTCGGTGAGATAGTCGCCGATGACATCCAGCCCGACGAACAGCAAGCCGCGGTCGCGCAGCGCGGGACCTACCTGGGCACAGATCCACCGATCGCGCTCTGTCAGCGCGACCCCTTCACCGCGGCCGCCGGCGGCGAGATTGCCGCGCATTTCGCCTGGGGCCGGTATACGAGCCAACCCATAGGGCACCGGCTCACCGTCGACGAGAAGAATGCGCTTGTCACCATCTGCAATGGCGGACAGAAAGCGTTGCGCCATCACGAAGCGCCGCTCGTGCTTGGTCATGACCTCGATGATGACATTGACATTGGAGTCGCCGCTGCGCAAACGGAAGATCGACGCGCCGCCCATGCCGTCAAGCGGCTTCACTACCACATCACCGTGCTCGCGGAGAAACTCGCGGATCTGCTGCGCGCTGCGCGTCACCAGCGTCGGCGGACAGCACTGCGGAAACCAGGCGGTGAATAGTTTCTCGTTGGCATCGCGCAGACTGGCGGGCCGGTTTACGACCAGCACGCCGACGCGGTCGGCCTGCTCCAGCAGATAGGTACTGTAGACATAGTCCATGTCGAAAGGCGGGTCCTTGCGCATCAGGATCACGTCGAGTTCGGCGAGTGGCGCCGTGCGGCTTTCGCGCAAGTTGTACCAGTCGCGCGGATCATCGTGTACCGCAAGCGCCCGCAGGTGGGCGTAAGGGATACCGTCGCGCAGGAGGAGATCGCCGAGCTCCATGTAATGCAGCGCCCATCCGCGTGCCTGCGCCGCGAGCAGCAGGGCAAACGTGGTGTCCTTCCTGATGTTGATCCCGGCGATGGGATCCATCACCACGCCCAGTTGCACAGTCATAGGCTTACTTGAGGGACGGGGGTGGGCGCCGGCTGGCGTTTGTGCCTGAGACGATCCACGGCTAGCATAGGTTCAAATCGGAGACCTGTATACCATGAAACACGGGACGCTCCCCTGCGGATCTTGGCGGGTCGTTCGCGCACGGCACCCCGCGCGAACCGGCTGGTCACGGATCCATCGCCGGTAGCGAGCATGAGCACTTCCCGCCGGCTGCTGCGCATCGCCACGCGCAAGAGCCCGCTCGCCTTGTGGCAGGCCCAGCACGTGAAGGAGAGGCTGTTCGCCCATCATCCCGAACTCGTGATCGAGCTTGTCGGGATCCAAACCCGCGGCGACAAGATTCTCGACAGCCCGCTAGCAAGCGTCGGAGGCAAGGGCCTCTTTATCAAGGAACTGGAGCACAGCCTGCGCGAGGGTCACACCGACATCGCCGTGCACTCCATGAAGGACGTCACCATCGATCTGCCGGCGGATCTTGCTCTTCCCGTGATCCTGGAGCGCGAGGATCCGCGCGACGCCTTCATCTCGGAGGCCTATCCTGCTCTGGACTCCCTGCCCGCTCACGCCCGCATCGGCACGTCCAGTTTGCGCCGCCAGTGTCAGTTGCGCGCACTCGGGCGCTCTTGGGTGATCCAGGATCTGCGCGGTAATATCGGCACGCGGTTGCGGCGACTCGATGAAGGACACTTCGATGCCATCGTACTCGCCGTCGCCGGCCTGAAACGACTCGGCCTCCGAACGCGGGTGCGTCAATTTCTGGACACCGATGTGATGCTTCCCGCCATCGGTCAGGGCGCGATAGGGATCGAGTGCCGAGCTGACGACCGCGCCGTGATCGATCTTATTGCGCCACTCTATCACGATGACACCGCGCGCTGTGTGCTCGCCGAGCGCGCCGTTAACCGCCGCCTGTACGGCGGCTGCCAGCTTCCCATCGCCGGCCATGCGTCCCTGCAGGGCGGGGAATTGCATTTGCGGGCGCTGGTAGGTCAGGTAGACGGCTCTATGATCCTGCGTGGCAGTATGAGCGGTCCTGCCGCCGACGGCGAGCGCCTGGGTCTGGAGCTCGCGGAAGACCTGCTCGCTCGCGGTGCGGCAGGCGTCCTCGTGAGCGTCACCGACCACCGCTAGGCGGAGGCGGCCCGCTTCGAACACTGTCGGGTAGACACGTTACTGGACGGAGCGCAACCTGACTATAATGAGAAACAAAGGAGCGCCTCTCGGATGGAATCGCTGCCTGCGGGGCGTGTGCCAGAAGCACGGGCTTGCCCCAATCGCATCGCTGGGCGCTCCAGAGGGCGTCTATGATCGATTTCACCTCCTCCGCGCACTCGGTGAGGTATAAGAAGAGGGCGGTCATGGCAGAGGAAAGAACGAAATCCATTCAGAAGCGGATAATGGAGTTGCAGATTGAGCACCGCGACCTGGATGAGATTGTGACCCGCCTGTCGCAGGATCCCCTGGTCGATCAGTTGCAGCTCACCAGGCTCAAAAAGCGCAAGCTGCTGCTGAAGGACCAGATTTCGAGACTGAAAAGCCAACTCATACCGGATCTGGACGCCTAAACTTCCTTACCATTCTGCCGATTGATTTAGTTCATCTCCCCTCAGCGATCCCGATACGCATGGACAAACAGGATCAAGACTTTCAACAGCTGGTGAGGTTGCTGATCCCGGTCAACGGCCTGGCCCCCACTTTCCAGGATCAAATCATCAAGGAATCCGAGATTCTCACGTTCCGCAAGCGCGACTACGTCTTCCACCAGGGCAGCCGCGACAGCTACACCTATTACTTGCTGGAAGGCACGCTGGAGTTGATCGCCAGCGATCAGATCATCAAGCAAATCGATGGCGGCACGGGTCCCGCGTTCTTCCCCGTCGCCCAGCTGCAGCCGCGGCAGATGTCGGCGAAGGCAACCACTCCGGTCACGGTGCTGCGCGTCAACCGCGTCCTGCTCGACAAGCTGCTCAGCCTTGCCAGCGAACCCATCTCGCAGGACGGCAACAAGTCAGGCATCGAGGTGGAGGTGATCGACGGCGGCGATGCCGATTGGGTAGGTAGCCTCCTGCAGTCGGAGCTGTTCTCACGGGTGCCCGCCTCCAATATCTCCAAGCTGCTCTCGACCATCGAGTCGGTTGCCTACGTCTCCGGCGATGTGGTGGTGCGCCAGGGAGATGTTGGCGACTACTATTACCTCATCCGGTCAGGCCGCTGCGAGGTGCTGCGCAACACCAGCAGCGGTCAGGAGATCCGCCTCGCCGAACTCGAGGCCGGCGACAGCTTCGGTGAAGAGGCGCTGGTCTCAGACTCCCGCCGCAATGCCACCATACGCATGTTGGCTGACGGCGCCCTGCTGCGGCTCACCAAGGACGACTTTATCAACCTCATCAAGAACCCGCTCGTCCAGAGTGTCACCTACGAGCAGGGTCGGGAGCTGGCGAAAGGCGGCGCAATGTGGCTGGACGTGCGCTTCCGGGACGAGCACGCACAGTCCAGCATCCCCGGCAGCCTGAACATGCCCCTCAACGCGCTGCGCACCCAGTATGACAAGCTCGACCCAGCCAAGCACTACATCGCCTACTGTGACACCGGCAGTCGCAGTTCGGTGGCCGCCTTCCTGCTTACCGAGCGCGGACGCGACGCCAGCTACCTCGACGGTGGTTACATCCGCTATCTCGCGCCGCCCGCTGCTCCATCAGTGGCGGAACCTGTCCCGCCCGCCCGTGAGAAGCCCAAGGCGGCGCCTCTGCTCGTGCCCGCCCGCGTGCCGACGGGCACGCCGATCCCGACCACCTCCGTCGCTGACACCACTGAGGCGGAGGTACGCGTCTCGACACTGAAGGCCGAGCTGGCGCGGGCCAGTATGCAAATTGAGGAGGCGCGCCGTCTGCAGGCGGAAGCCGAGGCCGCCAAGGTCGCTGCGGAGAAGGCGATGGAGGAGCGCGTCCGTATCGAGCGCGAGAAGCTGGAGGCGGAAGCGCGCAAGGCAGCAGAGTTCCTCAGTGAAGCGAAAAGGTTGAAGACCGCTATCGAGAACCAGAAGCGCGCTGCCGAGCAGGAGGCCGAGCGCCAGCGGCGCCAGCAGGAGGAGCACTTGCAGCGGCTCAAGCGCGAGGCCGAGCAGCGCCTGGAGGCCCAAAAGCGGCGGCTTGAAGAGCTCTACCGCAAGAACGCCGAGGAGCTGGAGCGCATCCAGTCCATGAAGGCGCACGCCGAGGTCATGCTCGCCGCCGACCGCAAGAAGCTCGAAAGCGAGACCCGCAAGCAACTGGAAGCGGCCCGTGCCGTGCTCGCCGAACAACAGGAGCAGGAACGCAAAGCCCGCGAAGAGAATGAGGCGCGGCTGGCCGACGAGAGGCGCAAGATCGAGGTCGAGTTCGTGCGTAACACGGCCATGCTCGAGCTGGTGCAGCAGGAGAAGGCCGCGGCGGCGGCGGCACGGCGCGCCGCCGCCGAAGAGGCCGAGGAGATCATCGCCGAGTACCGCAGCGAGCATGAACGTGCGCGTGCCCAGGAACAGGCCCGGCTGCAACAAGAGGTCCGGCAGCTGGAGGAGGAGCGCCAGCGATTGAAGGCCGCCACCGAGGACGCGCGTAAGGCCCGCGAGGAGGCCGAGTCGATGCAGCGCCGGGCACAGGCGCAGCTCATCGCCTTACGGCAGCTCGAGGAGGAGCGGGTCGACCGCGCGGCAAATCACATCCAGGTCGACATCCGTGCCGTGGAGGCGGAGGCAGCCGCCGCGGCCAAGCGTCTGCGCGACGCGGTGATGATTGAGGAACGCCTGGAGGAGGAACGCGCCACCAACGAAAAGCGCGTCGAGCAGACCTTCAATCAGCAGGTGCAGCTGCGCGCGCAGCTTGAACAGGACCTGGCAGAGTGGATCGCCGAGCAGGACCAGCAGACCGCACGCACGAGCAGGCGTCCCGGCCGCTCGAAGGCCTCGCAGGCGGATCGCATCAAGCGAAAGGCGCGGGAGGCGCGCATCCGCACGCAGTTGCATGATCTGTACTTGCTCGAGGAGCTGGCGACGGCGATGAACCAGACACTGACCACCAAGGGCTCGTGATCTTGCACGGAGTGACTGCCTGCCTCTCTGTTACGCGCGGTTCACCTCCACGTGATCGATAAGACGGGTGCGCCCGATCCATGCGGCCGCCACAACCACCAGCCGGCTATCCGCGGCTGAGGGCAGCATCAGGTCCTCGGCGCGGCGCACGGAGAAATAATCCGGCCTGAAGCCGTTTTTCTCCAGTAGCGCCATCGCGTCTGCCTCGAGGGAGGCGACATTCGCCTCGCCCCTTTGCAGTCTTTCGGCCGCCTGGCTGAGGGTCTTAAACAGTAGCGGGGCACGGCGGCGCTCGGCGCGCGTCAGGTACACGTTGCGCGAGGAGAATGCCAGTCCGTCCACGTCCCGCACCGTCGGCACCGCGGAGATGTCCACCGAGATGCAGAGATCGGCCACCAGGCGGCGTATCACCAGCAGCTGCTGATAATCCTTGTCGCCGAAGACGGCAATGTCGGGCTGAGTCAGGTTCAACAACTTGGTCACCACGGTGGCCACGCCGGTGAAATGGCCGGGCCGGAATTCGCCGCAGAGGATGCGGTCGAGCGTGGGCACTGTCACGCGGGTGGTGTGCTCAAGGCCGCCGTCATACAGATCTGCGGTATCCGGCAGGAAGGCCAGATCCACGCCGGCCGCCGAAAGCTGGAGCAGGTCTTGTTCGGGCGTCCGCGGATAGCTGTCAAAGTCCTCCCCTTTCACGAACTGCAGCGGGTTGACGAAGATGCTCACCACGGTGCGGTCGGCGACCTGCTGCGCGCGCTGGACCAGGGCTGCGTGACCGGCGTGAAGGTTGCCCATCGTCGGCACCAGTGCAACGCGCTTGCCCTCGCGACGCCACTGCGCAACCGCGCCTCTCAACGCCGTGACATCCATGACCTGCTGCATCTCCCGACCCCGCCTCCGCTTCGTGCTCGTCAGTCGAACCCGTGTTCCAGCGCCGGGAAACTCTTTGCCTTCACGGCCCGCACGTAATTTCCAATGGCCTCTGGAATGCTGCCGCTTCCAATCATGAAGTCGCGGGTGAACTTGTGCGCAAAGCCAATGCCCAGCATGTCGTGCAGCACCAGAATCTGCCCGTCGCAGTCCGCACCGGCACCAATGCCGATGACTGGAACGCTGAGGGTCCCTGATAACTCGGCGGCAAGGGCGCGCGGGACGCACTCCAAGATCAGCATGACCGCCCCGGCGGCCTCGAGCACATGGGCATCTTCCTTGATGGCCCGCGCGCTGTCGGTGTCGCGACCCTGCACACGGTACCCGCCAAGGCGGTGGATCGATTGCGGCTGCAGGCCGAGGTGTCCACAGACGGGGATGCCCCGCTCGGTGAGCAGACGCACGGTGTCGGCCACCCAGCCGCCACCCTCGAGCTTCACCATCTGGGCCCGACCTTCGCTCATCAGGCGGGCGGCCGTGCTGAGCGCCTGCTCGGGCGTGGCGTAGCTCATGTACGGCATGTCCGTCATCAGCATTGCCCGATCAACGCTTCGGCGGACGTTGGCGGCGTGATAAATCATGTCGGCCACGGTCACTGGCAGCGTGCTGTCGTGACCCTGCATCACCATGCCCAGTGAATCTCCGATCAGGATGACATCCACCCCGGCCTCGTCGAGGACGCGGCCGAAGGTCGCATCGTAGGCGGTCAGGCAGGCGATCTTCACTCCCGTCGCCTTCATGTCGCGCAGCCGGGTGATGGAAACCTTCTTTCTCACTGCATCCTGGCCCATTGGTTGTCCTGCCCCCGTGTGACCCCGTCTGACCGCCCGCTCTTCAGACGTGGACGTTTACGTACTACCTGCGCACGGGGCGGTGGTGGATCGGTGAGCAGCGAGTCCGCCCCGCCATTCGCCACGTGCACGACCGCGGCGTTCGCCGAGCAGCAGCGCGTCGGCACAGTGCGAAGAGAACTCAACGTCGAGGCGACCGTGGATTAGATTGTACAGCTTCAACTCTCATCCGAGAGACTCCATTGCGCGCACGGCCGGACCTCTCAGGGGATTTTGCCCGCTCCTGTCGGTCCTGCTACCACGACGTAGTGCGGCGACGGTTCACTCATCCACAGCGAGCCGTTCGAGCCCGCCCTGCGGGCAGGCCTGCAGCAGATGCTTGATGGGACCTTTTCCCGGGACGATCAGACCGGCGTCGAGTTCGGCGAGCGGATAGAGGACAAAGGCACGCTCGGCGATCCCGGGGTGCGGGACCGTCAGCCGCCCATCGCTGATTTGCCGCTCACCGTACAGGAGCAGATCGAGGTCGAGCGTGCGCGGTCCCCATCGCGTCGGGCCACGGACGCGACCGTGGGCGCGCTCGATTGCCAGCAGCGCATCCAGCAGTGCATGCGGCATCAAAGCGGTGTCCAGCGCGGCCGCCGCGTTGATGTAGTCGGGCTGATCAGGCGGTCCCATCGGGTCCGACCTGTAGAGCGAAGAGCGCGCCACTAACGCCGTTTGCGGTAGCGCCGCAAGCTCTTCCAGGGCGCGCCATACCTGCTCGCGCGGTGCCTCCAGATTGCTGCCCAGCCCGATATAGGCGCGAACTGTGTCAACCACGCCGCGCGCCCGGGTCTCCTTCCCTGCTCTTTCGCCGGCGTCCACGCCGGCGGCCCTGACGCGGCAGCTCAGATAGCATCTGCGCGCGGTTCTTCTCGCTCTCATCCTGAAAGCGCGTCCACCAATCGCCCGCCTCCGCGAGTGTCTCTCCGGCTTCCTGGCGCAGCAGCAGGAAGTCATAAGCGGCGCGGAAACGCGGATGTGCCAGCAGGCGCAATGCCGCCTTCGGCGAGGGTTGCTCGAGACGCCACTGCAACGACCAGATCTCCCGCGTCACCTGGGTGAAGCGTCGCGGCACCGCCACGCGCGCCGCCTGCCGCGAAATAACGTCGTCCTGGGCAAGCTCCATAGCCAGTGCCGTGGCGTGCCCCTGCGCGAGGTATTGCTGCATGCGTCGCCGCAGCGGTGCCCACAGCAGTGCCGCGAAGAGGAAGGCGGGGGTTACCGGCTTGTCCTCGGCGAGTCGCCGGTCCGTGTTCTCCAACGCGCGGATGAGCAGCATCTTGGGAAATCCCTGCATCTCCTCGGCGAGCGCATCTTCCACATCCGGAAACAGATGGCCGAAAAGACGGTAGTGGCGCAGCCGCTCGAAGGTGGCGAGGGCGAAACCGCCGAGGAACAGCTTCAGGACTTCCTCGAAGAGACGGGCCGAGGGGATCTGATCCAGTAGCTGCCCCATTTCGAGCAATGGCCTTTCGGTGTCCGCATGAATATTCAGCCCGAGCTTCACCGCGAAGCGCACGGCACGCAGCAGTCGCACCGGGTCCTCACGGAAACGAGCCATTGGGTCACCGATGAGCCGGAGCTGGCCTGCCTGGATGTCGGCCATGCCGCCGACATAGTCGACAACGGTGAAATCCGCGATGTTGTAGTAAAGCGCATTGATGGTGAAATCGCGCCGCCAGACGTCGTCCTCGACGCTGTGACCATAGACGTTGTCGCGCAGGATGCGACCACCCTCCGTTACCCGCTCGCCCCCCGAGCCTTCGTCGTCGCCCGCGCGGAAGGTAGCCACCTCGATGATCTCCTGGCCGAAGTGCACGTGCGCGAGGCGGAAGCGGCGGCCAATGAGGCGGCAGTTCCTGAACAGCTCGCGCACTTGTTCGGGGCGCGCGTTGGTCGCGACGTCGAAATCCTTCGGCTCCCTCCCGAGCAGCAAGTCGCGCACGCTGCCGCCGACCAGATACGCCTGGTAGCCGGCGTTATGCAGGCGGTAGAGCACCTTCAACGCATGCTCGGAAACGTTCGCGCGGGAGATGCAGTGATCCGCGCGCGGGATGATGCGCGGCGCAGTAGCGAGCCGGATGACTTTGGAGGCCGCCAGATTATCGGTCATCGGCCGGCGTATGGGTCAGGAGGGAAGGACACGATGTTTCATCAGAAAGATGACGCAACAAAACCGGACAGACGCTAAGAATGTTTATGATAACATCCTTGCCTCCTGCAGACCCTCCGTCACGCTCCCTTCGTCTAGTGGCCCAGGACGTCGCCCTCTCACGGCGAAAACAGGGGTTCGACTCCCCTAGGGAGCGCCATCGCTCCCCCGGTTTTCCAGTCCGACCGCGACCGCTGTTAGGTCGGACGCAGGCGCGCCAGCGCCGCGCTGTGCGTCCCGGCACGCCCCGCACCCAGGGTCGCTGCATGGCGGTTTCACGCCCGTGGGTTGATGCGGTGATGAGACAACCTCCGCCCGATGACGGAGGGTAATGCCCATGCTCGAAGGTCATGATCTTGAGTGCGCGCGCGGGGAGCGCCTGCTTTTCCGCGCGCTCACGCTGCGCGTGGAAGCGGGCACGCTGCTGCGCGTGGCCGGACCAAACGGGAGCGGCAAGACGAGTCTGCTGCGCCTTCTGTGCGGGCTGTTGCAGCCGACGCACGGGCTGGTGCGCTGGCGCGGCAGTAACATCCGCGTACTCAGGGAAGACTATTGGCGCGAGATCGCCCATATCGGTCATCTGAACGGCATCAAGGACGACCTCACCGCCTTGGAGAATCTGCGCACATCGGCCACCATCGCGGGCCTGACCTCGGATGAGGGGGCCGCGCGCGCAGCGCTCGCTGATCTTGGACTGGCCGGCTGCGAGCATACGCTCGCGCGCCGCCTCTCGTTGGGACAGCGGCGACGCATCGCGCTGGCACGGCTGTTTTTGAGCGGCAGCATCCCGCTGTGGATCCTCGATGAGCCCTTCACTGCCCTCGATGCGCGCGGCCTCGCAGCGCTCTGTGCGCGCATCGGCGAACATCTGGCGGCCAGCAATATCGTGTTGCTGACCACCCATCTGGATGTGCCCATCAAGGCGCCAGCGACACGGCTCCTGACCCTTGGGGGCAACGGCAACTACGCGACATGCTGAAGACGCTCGTAGCCGTCCTGCGCCGCGATCTCTTGCTCGCGGCGCGCCAGCGCGCGGATGTCCTGAACACATTCCTCTTTTTCGTCGTCGTCGTCACGATCGTGCCTCTCGGCGTCGGTCCTGACTCTGATTTGCTGCGCGCCATCGCTCCGGGCGTTGTGTGGGTGGCGGCGCTGCTCGCCGCGATTCTTTCGCTGCACCGGCTGTTCGCGGCGGACTTTGCCGACGGCACCCTCGAACAGATGCTGCTGTCCGCCGAGCCGCTGACGGTGATCGTCCTTGGCAAAACGGCGGCCCACTGGCTGGTCACCGGCCTGCCGGTTACGCTGATATCTTCCCTGCTCGGCGCCATGTTCGGTCTCGGCCCCGCAGCGATAACGACGCTGGTCGCCTCGCTGGCCCTAGGCACACCAGTACTGTCCCTTATCGGCGCCGTAGGGGCGGCCCTGACGCTATCGCTGCGAGGTGGTGGCGTGCTAATCTCGTTGCTTGTTCTGCCCCTGTACGTGCCCGTGCTGATCCTCGGGTCGGGCGCGGTAGAGGCCACTGCGGCGGGGCTGGACGGTACACCCTACCTGCTCTTACTCACGGCGCTGACGCTGCTGGCGGTCGTTCTCACGCCCTGGGCCGTGTCGGCGGCGCTACGAATCTCCGTGGAGTAAACCCGTCCAATGGACAGAGGTGGCGCCGGGTGCCGCGCACGCTAATGGCGCGGGTGGAGTCCTGGATGTGAAGTTGATGTTGCAGACGAAAGCGCTCGCCGGCCCCGGCCGTATCAACTGGGTGCGGTACGCCGCACCGAACGCCTTCTATCCGCTTGCCGGCAGAATGATCCCGTGGTTCGCCTCGCTAGCGGCGATCTTCGCGGCGGCGGGACTGTATGCCGCATTTTTTATCGCGCCAACCGATCAACAACAGGGGGAGGCCTATCGTATCATCTTCATCCACGTTCCCGCCGCCTGGATGTCGATGTTCCTGTACGTGGTGATGGCGTTCTGGGCAGCGGTCGGGCTCATCCTCAACACACGCCTGTCGTCAATGATGGCTTCGGCGCTCGCCCCTACCGGTGCGATCATGACTTTCGTTGCACTGTGGACCGGTGCTCTGTGGGGGCGTCCGACCTGGGGCACGTACTGGGTGTGGGACGCGCGGCTGACCTCCGAACTCCTCCTGCTCTTTCTCTATTTCGGATTTCTCGCCCTGCAGGCGGCGATCGACGAGCCGCGCCGCGCCGACAGGGCTTGTGCCGTGCTTGCGATCGTCGGGGTGGTCAACGTTCCCATCATCTACTTCTCGGTGCAGTGGTGGAACACGCTGCATCAGGGCGCCTCGGTCAGCCTCACCAGGGCGCCTACCATGGCGACCACGATGCTAACCGGCGTGCTGCTGATGGGCCTTGCGTTCTGGATGTATTCCATCGCGGCCACACTCGCACGGGTCCGCAGCATCATACTGGAGCGCGAGCGGCGCTCTGAATGGGTACGAGAGGCTATCTGAAGGTCTGAACAAATGACTCTTGTGCAAGATCCGCCGTTCCGGCGCAAGCCCGAACCCGGTAACAACAGTCTTCCACTGGATGCCGGCTTTTACGCACGCCATCCGTGGCGTACATTCCTTCGGGGTCGGTTGCGGTTGCGTCCCAATCCGCTCCCGGCGGATTGGTCGCTGGCATGACCACCGCTAGCTTGTCTCAACGTTTCCTGAAACAACCGCGGAGAGCATGATGACATGGGGCGGTTGGGAGAACTTCTGGGCCATGGGCGGTTACGCGCCGTACGTCTGGGGCGCGTACGGTGTGACGCTGCTCATCCTGCTGCTGGAGTTGATGGTTGTGCGCGCGCGGCGCCGGCGCGCGCTGGCAGAGATTGAGCGCGTGTGCCGGCTTGGTGAGCAATGATCGATGAAGACGCGGCATAAACGGGCACTGCTCATCGCATCGGCGCTGGGGCTCATCGCGATCGCGGCGGCACTGGTGCTGACGGCATTCCGCAGCAACCTCGTCTTCTTTTTCACCCCGTCACAGGTGGTGGCGAAGGAGGCACCTGTGGGCAAGCCGTTCCGGATCGGGGGGATCGTCGTCGAGGGAAGCCTGCAGCGATCCGACGACGGACTGACTGTTCACTTTACCGTCACCGACACTGCCACTTCGGTGCCCGTCGTCTACACCGGCATCCTCCCCGATCTGTTCCGGGAGGGTAAGGGCGTGGTGGCGCAGGGGAGGTTGGGAACGGACGGCGTATTCCACGCCGCCGAGGTCCTGGCCAAGCACGACGAGAACTACATGCCGCCGGAGGCCGCGCTTGCCGTCGAGCAGGCACATCAAGCGCAAAAGACGCTGCAGACGAACTGACGCTGCCCGCATGGTTCCCGAGATCGGACAGTTTGCCCTAATCCTCGCGCTCATCCTGGCCGCAGCGCAGGCAACGCTGCCGCTCATCGGCGCGCATAAGGGGGTCGCGCGCTGGATGGACCTCGCCCGGCCGCTAGCGCATGGGCTAGCCGTGTTCGTGGCGCTCGCTTTCGGCTGCCTTGCCTGGTCGTTTATGCAGAACGATTTCTCTGTGCTCAACGTCGCCAGCAACTCCCATTCACGGCTGCCTGCGTATTACCGCTTCGCGGCTACCTGGGGCTCGCACGAGGGATCGCTGCTGCTGTGGGTGCTAATGCTCAGCGTCTGGATGGTAGCGGTGGCCCTCTTCAGCCGGGCGCTGCCGCGCGAGCTGCTCGCACGCGTACTTGGCGTGATGGGCTTGGTGAGCGTGGGCTTCCTGCTGTTCATGCTGCTGACTTCCAATCCCTTCGAGCGCCTGCTGCCCGCGGCGGCAGAGGGACGCGACCTCAATCCGCTGCTGCAGGATCCGGGCATGGTGGTCCACCCGCCGATGCTATACATGGGCTACGTGGGCCTCTCGGTCGCGTTCGCCTTTGCCATCGCCGCCCTGCTCGGCGGCAGGCTCGACACCACGTGGGCGCGGTGGTCACGGCCGTGGACAACGGCCGCGTGGTGTTTTCTCACCCTCGGCATCATGATTGGCAGCTGGTGGGCCTACTATGAACTCGGCTGGGGCGGCTGGTGGTTCTGGGACCCGGTGGAGAACGCCTCCTTCATGCCCTGGCTCGCCGCCACGGCGCTCGTGCATTCGCTCGCGGTGACCGAGAAACGCGGCAGCTTCAAGCGCTGGACACTGCTGCTGGCGATCTGCGCCTTCTCACTGTCGCTGCTCGGAACGTTCCTCGTGCGCTCCGGAGTGCTCACCTCGGTACATGCCTTCGCCACGGATCCCGCGCGCGGTATCTTCATCCTCGCCTTCCTCACCCTCGTTATCGGCGGGGCGCTCACGCTGTTCGCCTTGCGTGCGCCGCAGGTCGGCGGCGGCGGCCGCTTCGACATCGTCTCGCGCGAGTCGATGCTGCTCGCGAACAACGTGCTGCTGCTCGTCGCGGCCGCCTCGGTGCTGCTCGGTACCCTGTACCCGCTCTTTATCGAGGTGCTGAGCGGCGGCAGCACCAAGATCTCGGTGGGCCCGCCGTATTTCGAAGCCGTGTTCGTGCCGATCATGACGCCGCTCGTGTTCCTGATGGGCGTCGGCCCGCTGGCGCGCTGGAAGGGAGAGTCGCTGCCGGGGCTGTGGACACTGCTGCGGTGGGCGCTCGCTGTCAGTGTGCTGACAGCGCTGGTGCTGCCGCTCGTCGCCGGCAAGGGATCGTCCTTTGTGAGCTTCGGTCTGCTGCTCGCCATCTGGATCACGGCGGCCACGCTCCTCAGCGCACGCGAGCGGATACGCAACGGCGCCGGCGCGTTGCTCGCGCGCCTCGGCAGCCAGCCCCGTGCCTGGTGGGGCATGACCTTCGCGCATCTGGGTGTGGCAGTGTTCATCGCAGGGGTCACACTGGTGCGCGGCTACGAGACTGAGCGCGACGTGCGCATGGATGTCGGCGATACGTTGAGCGTCGCCGGTTACACGTTCCGTTTCGGCGGCACGCGCGAGGTCACCGGTTCCAACTACCGCGCCGAACGCGGCACCGTGACCGTCAGTCGTGACGGCCGGGAGATCGGCACAATGCATCCGGAGAAGCGCGTCTACACCGCGCAGCAGATGGCGTTAACCGAGGCTGCGATCGACTCCGGCCTGCTTGGCGATCTCTACGTGTCGCTCGGCGAGCCGGTCGGCGACGGCGCCTGGAGCGTGCGCATCTACCACAAGCCTTTCGTCACCTGGATCTGGTCTGGCTGTATCCTGATGGCGCTCGGCGGTGCCATCGCACTGGCGGACCGACGCTACCGCATACGCGTCGCGCGGGAACGCGAAGCCGGCGCGCTCCCCGCGCCGGCCGCTTGAAGCCCGCGGCAGGACATCATGAACCGTTTCCTGCTGCCCGGCGTGTTCGTGGTCCTGGTGGCCTTTCTGTTCATCGGCCTCCAACTCAATCCGCGCCAAGTGCCCTCCCCGCTCATCGGCAAGGCCGCTCCCGCGTTCCAGCTCGCGCAACTGTATGCGCCGGAGCGCTCCTTCTCGCCACGCGATATGCTCGGGGAGGTCTGGCTGCTCAACGTGTGGGCGTCGTGGTGCGTTTCCTGCCGCGACGAACACCCGCTGCTCGTCGAGTTCGCGCGGGCAAACACGGTGGCACTCGTCGGCCTGAACTACAAGGACGAGCCGGAGGACGCGCAGGCGTGGCTGGCGCGCTTCGGCGATCCCTACCGCCTCTCGCTCACCGACCTTGATGGGCGGGTGGGGATCGACTTCGGCGTCTACGGTGTGCCGGAGACTTTCGTGATCGACAAGGCCGGCGTGATCCGCTACAAGCACGTCGGGCCGCTCACGGCAGCGGCCTTGGCGGAGACGATCCTGCCGTTGGTGCGGGAGCTGCAAAAGGGATGACGCGCGTCGCCGTGCTGCTGCTGCTGCTGCTGATGATGCCATCCATGGGATCGACAAGGGATGCCGTGCCGACGTCCGAGGACCCGCTCGCGGCGGCGCGTGCCGTGCGGATCGAGAAGAAGCTGCGCTGTCTGGTCTGCCAGAATCAGTCTATCGCCGAGTCCAATGCCGACTTGGCCGTGGATCTGCGTCGCGAGATCCACACCCAGATCGCGGCCGGCAGGAGCGATGGGGAGATCATCGCTTTCATGGTCCAGCGCTACGGCGACTTCATCCTGTACCGGCCACCGTTCAAGCCGGCGACTGTGCTGCTCTGGCTGGGACCGGCACTGCTGTTCGCACTCGGCGTGTGGGTACTCCGGCGTGCGCTGCGCGCGCAGTCGCGGGCGACGGCAACCTCCCCGCTGTCGGCAGAGGAGCATGCTCTCGCCGAGCGTCTGCTCGCCGATGAGACTAACCGGGAGGGAAAATGGTGAGTTTCATGCTGGTCGCAGCGGCGATGGTCGCCGCGACCGTCGCCGTGGTGGCGGTGCCGCTGCTGCGCTCACGCAGCGATGCCGCTGTCGATCGCACGCGCTCCAATCTCGCCCTCCTGCGGGATCAGCTGGCGGATCTCGACGCGGACCTCGCGCGCGGTGTGCTCTCCCCGGAACACTACCGCGACGCCAGGGAGGATCTGGAACGCCGCGTGCTCGATGAAGCGAACCGCGACACCGGAACGAGCACTATCGCGGCGCGTGGCTCACTGTGGATGGCGGCCATCCTTGCCGCGCTCATCCCCGCGGTCGCGGTGCTGTTGTATGTCGGCGTCGGCAACCCCGGCGCGCTGGTGGCAAAGGTGCAAGCACCGGCCGGCGGCGCACGAGAGGTCAGCACGGAGCAGTTGGAGCAACTGGTCAGCGAACTCGCGGCCCGTCTGGAGCGCAAGCCCGATGACGTCGAGGGCTGGGAGATCCTGGCGAGGTCCTACCGCGCCATGCGCCGATTCGATGATGCTGCAAAGGCCTACGAGCGCGCAGTGCGTCTAGCGCCCAGCGACCCCAACCTGCTCGCCGGTTACGCCGATGTGCTCGCCATGCGGCAGGAGGGTCGACTGTCCGGCAGACCGATCGAACTCATCGAGCGCGCGCTCGCCATCGATCCGGATCACTTGAAGACGCTGGCGCTGGCTGGGCGTGAGGCCTTCGACCGTCAGGATTACACCGCCGCCATCGGCTACTGGGAGCAGCTCAGGACGAGGACGCCACCTGACTCCTCGGTCGTGCCAGCAATCGAAGCCGGCATTGCCGCGGCGCGCGCAAGGATCGGAAACGCCGGCAACGTGACGACACCGGCGGCGCCCGCCCGGGTGTCGGGAGTGATCACGTTGAGCCCCGACCTGACTGCCAGAGCTGCGCCCGGAGACACCGTATACGTCTTTGCACGCGCCGTCGGAGGGCCACCGCTGCCGCTCGCTGTCCTGCGCAAGCAGGTGAAGGACTTGCCGCTCCTCTTCACGCTCAATGACACCATGGCGATGACGCCGGACATGAAGCTCTCGCGCTTCGCGGAAGTCGTCGTCGGGGCGCGCGTATCCAAATCGGGCGCGGCTACTCCTCAGAGCGGCGATCTGCAGGGCATCTCCACGCCCGTGAAGGTCGGTGCATCCGATGTCGCCGTAGTCGTCAATCGCGTGCTGCCCTGAGTACTGCGCGCGGACATGCGGCCTGCGCCGCTGGCGCCTTAGCGAACCTCAAGCTTCCCGATCATTCCCTTATCGCGATGGCTCGGGAGGAAGGCGAGCTTCTTGTCGCAATAGAAGTCGAACATGCCGGCCTTGGTCGGCGTGAACTGGACCGTGGCCATTTCGCCCGGCTTGACCTTTTTCGTCACATACAGACCTGCTGCGGCGCTGTCGAGCTTGAAGCTGTGAGGCGCCAGGCTGGCGATGTTCTTCAGCGTGAGTTCCACCGGCTTGCCCGATTGCACCACGATGTGTGCAGGCGTAAAGGTGTAGCTCTCCAGCGTCACCAACAGCCGCTGCACACCATCCGCCCCCGTTTCCGCCGTGACAGCCGCGCCGCCAGCGGGCTGCGACTCTTGCGCGCGCGCGCTGGCCATGCTGAAAAA
This sequence comes from Chromatiales bacterium, assembly GCA_052388435.1. Classification (GTDB taxonomy): domain Bacteria; phylum Pseudomonadota; class Gammaproteobacteria; order JAJPIJ01; family JAJPIJ01; genus JBQTIC01. The sequence continues at coordinate 24,737 of JBQTIC010000003.1, forward strand.
CAGTAGTGCAAGCAGGATTCGAGCTCCGGCCTTGGAGAGTACGTCACGCTGGTACTGCATGGTCACCTCCGCACAAAAGGGTGTCACGTACGTTCTTACATTCTAGAGCACCGCCGGCACAGTGGTTGTCTTGCCACTGGCACGTGCGCACCAGTTCAGTAACGGCGGTTGGCGCACGAGCAGCGCGGCCGACAGGCGAGCCAACGTCGGCCGCATGGCCAGTTGCGCATAGAGTTCAGCTTGGCGCAGGCGCGGCAGGAACTGTCGCCGCCACAGGCATGTGTATTGGTGGGCGATCCGCGCGACATTGATGCGTCCTGCCTGATCGCGGGCTGCGATCAGCAGTTGCGCCAGCGTCCACGCCCCCTGCATCGCCATGCTGATCCCCTCGGCGATTATCGGATGCGCCTCACCGGCGCAATTGCCAACTGTGAGCACGCCGTGCCGGCAGAGCCCGCGTGCACCCGGCCGGATCGGTCCCACCGACAGCCATTCGCCGCTTCGGTGAGCGCCGTCGAGCGTGTGCCGCGCCCCCCGGCAGTGCTCGAGGATGTGCGCCAGCACCGCCTCGCCGGCGCGCTGCGGGACGCCCGCGCGCCGATCCTGCAGCGTATCGCGCCGAATGCAACAGGACAGGCTCACCTGTCCGCCGCTGCTGTGAACCAGACCGCCGTAACCCCCGGGAAAGGCAAGCAGCAGCATGGTATCCGCCGGCAGGTCACAGTCGCGAAAATGGGCCTTGAAGGCGAGGAGATCCCCCCGGGTGGCTTCAGCACGCGGCGGATTCGTCGACACCCCGCCCTGCTCCCAGGAACCATTGGCAGCAATGACCACTCGCGCGCGCAAGCGGTAGCGTGCCTGGCGGGGTGAGACCGCCTCGCAGAGGAAGGCGTCATTCTCGCCGACGACGGCCAGAGCACGGCAGGGTTGGATGATTTCCGCCCCTGCACGACGCGCTCCATCGAGCAGCATGGTGTCCAGCCACTCCCGGGCCAACGCACGCCCCCACACTGCGCCGGGCCCGGCCGCCACAGGGGCGACTGTCACCGCTTCGTAGGCCTGTATGCCGATCCGCCGCACGGGCGGGCCGGCCAGATCGAGAAAGGCGTTCTCATGACCCAGCGCGCGCAGCAACGGCAGAGTCGCCGCCGAGACGAATTCGCCGCACACCTTGCGGCGCGGGAACAACGCCTTCTCCAGCACGAGCACTGACCAGCCGGACCGAGCCAGCAGCGTGGCCAGCGTGGCCCCCGCCGGCCCGCCACCGATGAGGAGAGCGTCAGCGTCCGCGTGCATGATGGCCACCACTGCGTCGTTGCGCCAGGAAGACATGACTGAACAGGCCCGCAGGCCATTCGCTTACAATCCACCCCCCGCCGGCTGGCCAGAGTTGCGAAAGCTCGCTGCCAGCGAATCCTGCGCGGACGCTTGCGACGGCATCGTGACGAGTGACGCTGTTACAGCCGAGCAGGAAGAGCAGGTGACTCGACGCCAGGGCAAAGCGCGTTCGCCGCGGTTCGCACGCAAGGAAAGTCGTCGCCCGATCAGCCACGTGCTGAAACATGTCCGCCAGCCGGTGGTCCTCGAAGTGATGGAGGAATAGATTCGCCATCACCAGATCGACCTCCTCCTGGGCGGCACGCGCCAGCCATTCAAAGACATCTGCCACCGTCACTTCGGTTTGCCAGCCGAGTGCCTGTAGAGTTTCCAGCGTTCGTGTGTCGACAACGCAAGATCGATCCACCAGTGTCAGGTGCACGCCCTGCCAGAGATTGTGCCAGCGCCGCGCGACGCGAAGTATCATGGCCCCGTCGCCGGCACCAAGGTCGACGATGCGCCGCGGCGACAGCGACGGCTGCAGGCGTCCCAGCGCCCGCGAGAGGATCGCCGCGTTCCCCATGAGCGCATTCACCCTGCGCAGGTCGCGCCGCGCGGAACGCGCTTGCGCTGCCTCCGGTGCCAGGCTGTCCAGAATTTCCGGCTCGATGTGGCGCGTCAGAGGCACAGGCATCGACCACGAGACGCTTCAGGCATCGACCCGCAGCAGCGCACCGTGGCTGGCGAACCCCGCGCCGAATGATGACATCCACCACCAGCCACCCGGGGCGCCGCCCTGCAGGGCATGCTGCAGCACGAAGAGCACGCTGGCGCTGCTTACGTTACCATACTCGCTCAAGACCTCGCGGCTCCAACGCGTCGCCTCGTCGTCCAGCCGCAATCGCTCGGCGAGCGCGCGCAGTACGTCGCGCCCGCCGGCGTGCCAAAGCCAGGTGCTCACCGAACGACGGTCCAGCTCGCGCTCGGCGAGCACACCCTGGAGCACGATCTCGGCGTATTCGGCGGCCAGTTGCGGCACCGGCGGGGTGAGTACATTGCGCAGCATTCCGCGGCGGTGCTCAAATCGCAGCAGTTCGCGACGCGCGGGGTCAACCTGCGAGCCGTAACCCGTCCACTCGATCCGGCGACGTGCAGGCTGCGGCGCCGAACTCAGCACCACGGCCGCCGCACCGTCACCGAACAGACACGCGCTGATGAGCACGCCCGGATCGTTGTCGAGGAAAAAGGCCGCGCTGCATATCTCCACACAGATCGACAGCACGCGTTCACATTGTCTGCTGTGCAATAAAGCGGCGGCGGTAGACATATTGGGCAACGCGGCGCTACACCCGTGCCCGACCAGATCCAGAGCGCAGACATCGGTGCGTAAACCCAGGTGCTCGATCGCGTAAGACGACAGGCCCGGGCACAGATATCCGGTACACGTGCTAACGATAACCGCATCGATTTCAGACACCGCCACAGCCGCATCATTGAGCGCGTTCCTCGCCGCGCGTGCTGCCAGCGCTGGAGCGTGGCGCTGGAATCGCCGGTGCATGGCGTCCGGGGTCATGTCATCGACCTGGGCAAGTGTCTCCAGCGCGAGGTGCCGCGTGCGGATCCCGTTGTCGCCGTTCAGGACCTTGCGCAAGATCGCCTGGGAGCGCGGACTGAGCGACGCGTGCACCGGTGTTGCCGCGAGCGCCTGCCAGCACTCGGCCTGCGTGTAGCGGCGCGAGGGCGTTGCGATGCCCAGCCCGTTTACAAACATCGAGTTCCCGTGCGCCAACCTGCAGCACGGGAGCTAGCGAGCTGCCAACTGGCGAAATGCAGCGGGCGGAATTCGCATATGAACAACGACCGTGCGGCAATGGTGAGGCAAAAACAATTCGACCGGACTTGGTGGCATTGGTTCAGGGTGCGTAACACGGGGACGGGACGGCCGCCGACTCGCGAATGCATGTCTAAGCCTAGAATGCCGTCGCGCAGGTTCAGCACCTACATCCATTAAGAATGGTTGTACTGTACTTCGGCGGCGGGCACCCCGCGTAAGCTGACAGACACAGCCCACGGCAGCGCCAGTTCGTGAGCTATTCGTTGGTAGCGATGGCCTTCTGGATGTCGCGCTGACGCTGGCGCTCCTGCCTGCTCATCACCACTCCGGCGACGAACACGGCCAGCGTCACTGCGGCGATGAGTATCGTCGCCAGCGCGTTGATCTCCGGGCTGACGCCGAGACGCACCTTGGAAAAGATGACCATCGGCAGCGTGGTTGAGCCTGGTCCGGAGGTGAAGCTCGCGATCACCAGATCGTCCAGCGACAACGTGAATGCCAGCAGCCATCCGGCAATAAGCGCCGGAGCGATGATCGGAAGGGTGATGACGAAGAACACCTTGGCCGGCTCGGCGCCGAGATCCATCGCCGCTTCCTCGAGGGAGGTGTCCATCTGACTCAAACGCGACTGCACGATCACTGCGACATAGGCCATTGAAAAGGTGGTATGCGCAATGGTGATGGTGGTGACGCCACGGCCCTGCGGCCAGCCGATCCATTGCTCCAACGACACGAACAACAGCAGCAGTGACAAACCCGTGATCACCTCCGGCATGACCAGCGGCGCCGTCGCCATCCCGGAGAACAACGCGCGTCCGCGGAACTTGCCGAAGCGGGTCAGCACCAGCGCCACCATCGTCCCGAGGATAACTGCCAACGTCGCGTTCATGATCGCGATCTTCACGCTCAGCCATGCCGCGTCGAGGATCTGTGTGTTGGCGAGGAGCGAAGCATACCACTTGGTCGAGAACCCGCCCCACACCGTCACCAGCTTCGACTTGTTGAACGAGAAGACGATGAGCGAGAAGATCGGTACATAGAGGAAGGCAAACCCGAAGATAACGCAGCCCAGAAGAAATATGGACCGACGTTGGTTCATCGCGCCGCCGCCGCGTCTTTTGCCTGGAAGTGCTGGAAGATCATGATCGGCACCACCAGCAGCAACAGGATCGCGATCGCCACGGCGGAGGCCACCGGCCAGGCGCGATTGGCGAAGAATTCATCCCACAGCACCTTGCCGATCATCAGTGTGTTCGGTCCGCCCAGCAGCTCCGGGATCACGAACTCACCGACTGCAGGAATGAACACCAGCATACAGCCGGCGATGATGCCCGGCAAAGACAGCGGCAGGGTGATCGTCAGGAAGGACTTGAACGGTCGGCAACCAAGGTCGTAGGCCGCCTCGAGCAGGGTCAGGTCCATCTTCTCCAGGGTCGCGTACAGCGGCATGACCATGAACGGCAGATAGGAGTAGACGATGCCGACGTAGACCGCGAATGGCGTGTGCATCATCACGATCGGTTCATCGATGATGCCGAGTCCCATGAGCAGCTGATTGATGACGCCGTTGTTCTTGAGGATGCCGATCCACGCATACACGCGCAGCAGGAAGGAGGTCCAGAACGGCAGGAACACCAGCATCAGCAGCACATTGCGCCACGCCGGATGGGTGCGTGCGATGCCGTAGGCCATCGGGTAGCCGATCACCAGACACAGCAGCGTTGAGATAGCGGCGATCTTGACGGAGTTAAGGTAGGCCTTCCAATACAAGTCGTCGTTCACCAGGAACAGAATGTTCGAGACGTTGAGTTTCAGCGTCAGATACTTGCCCTCGGCCCAATCGACAAGCGGCGTGTAGGGCGGCTGCGCGAGCACCTGGTCGGCAAAGGCGATCTTCAGCACGATGGCGAACGGCACCAGAAAGAACAGCAGCAGCCAGATGTATGGCACCGCAGTGACGAGAGAGCGGCCCGAGAAGCCGAAACGTCCGATCTGTTCCAGCAGCCAGGGCAGCGGCGGGATGCGGACCAGTGTACGCGCCAGCGGCTCGAGCATTCGCGCGAGCTGCCGCCCCAGCGTGACGTAGCCGACGCGGGTCATGAGATCAAAACTATACCGCTGGCCGGATGCCAGTGCAGATATACCCGGTCATCCCAGGTGATGCGATCCTCGGCGTGACGGATGAGATTCGGCTGCGTGACCTTGACCATCTTGCCGCTGTCGAGACGGACGTTGAACACGGAGATATCACCCATGTAGGCGATGTCCTGCACGAGTCCCCGTGTGCAGTTCTCGCGCGCATCGGCCGGCGCTTCACGGGTAACGTGGATCTTCTCCGGCCGGATGGCCACCCAGAGCGTTGCGTTGGGTGGCGCCGCCACCCCGTGGTTGATGAAAATCGTGCAGCCGGATTCCTCCGATCCGATGCGCACGAAGTCATTGTCCTCATCGACGATGCGGCCCTCGAACATGTTCACGGAGCCGATGAAATCCGCGACGAAGCGGCTGATCGGGAACTCGTAGATCTCCGTGGGCGTACCGACCTGCACGATCTGCCCCTGGTTCATGACGCCGATGCGGGAGGCCAGCGTCATGGCCTCCTCCTGATCGTGCGTTACCACCATAAAAGTGACGCCGGTGCGCTCCTGGATATTCACCAGCTCGAATTGCGTCTGCTCGCGCAGTTTCTTGTCGAGCGCGCCGAGCGGCTCATCGAGCAGCAGCAACTTCGGCTGCTTGACCAGCGCACGCGCCAGCGCCACGCGCTGGCGCTGGCCGCCGGAGAGCTGGTGCGGCTTGCGTTTCGCGAAAGCACCGAGTTGCACCAGCGCCAGCATGTCACCGACCCGCCTGGCGATCTCGGCGCGCGGGAGGTGATCCTGCTTGAGGCCAAAGGCGACGTTGTCCTCCACGCTCATGTGCGGGAACAGCGCGTAGGACTGGAACATCATATTGACCGGCCGGTGGTAGGGGGGAATGTCGGCCATGTTGATGCCGTCAATGTAAAGCGCACCTGCGGTGAGCGGTTCGAAGCCGGCGAGCAGGCGCAGCAGGGTACTCTTGCCGCAGCCGGATCCACCCAGCAGACAGAACAACTCGTTTTTGTAGACGTTGAGGGAAACGTTGTTGACGGCAACGAAATCGCCGAATTTCTTGGTGACGTTGTCGATGCGGATGTAGGGTTCCGCCTTGGGATCCGTCCAGGGCGGAACCTGTTTCTCGTTGCGTCGCGTCTCGTTCATGCACTTTCACCCCGTTCACGCTGTTGGAGCGGCCCTGGCCGCGAACAGCGACGCGTTCGCGGGCTGGCGCCCGCTCCTACTGGCCCGTCTTGATCCTGGTCCACGAACGGGTGAGCAGGCGATCGTACTCGGCGGTGTGCACCGGGTTGGGGAAGAGCTTGGCCTTGACCTCCGGCGGCGGAAAGATCCCCGGGTCGTTCTTCACCTCATCGTTGATGAACTCCAGGGACGCCGCATTGGCATTGGCATAGTTGACGTAGTTGCTGACGGCGGCGGTGATCTCCGGCCGCAGGAAGTAATCGAGGAACAGGTGCGCGTTCTTCGGATGCGGCGCATCGACGGTGATCGCCAGCAGATCGAACCACACCTCAGCGCCTTCCTTGGGTATGAAATAGGCAAGCTCGATACCCTGGCCCGCCTCCTCGGCGCGGTCGCGGGCGATGAACACATCGCCGCTCCAGCCGACCACCAGACAGACTTCGCCGTTGGCGAGGTCATTAATGTATTGGGACGAATGGAAGTACTTGATGTGCGGCCGCGCCTGCATCAGCAACGCCTCGGCCGCCTCCAGATCCTTCGGGTCCTCGCTGTCCGGCTCCTTGCCGAGATAGCGCAATGCCGTCGCCATGATCTCGGTCGGCGCATCGAGCATGGTCACGCCACAGTCGGCAAACTTCGACAGCAGCTCGGGCTTGAAGATGAGCTCCCACGAATCCAGCGTTGCCTCGGGCATGCGCTCCTTGACCTTGGCGACGTTGTAGCCGATGCCGGTCGTTCCCCACATCCACGGAAAGGAATAGAGGTTGTCCGGATCGTACTTCGCCAGCGTCTGCATGATCTCCGGATCGAGATTCTTGTAATTGGGGATCTGTGCCCGGTCGAGCTTCTGGAACACGCCAGCCTGTGCCTGTCTGGCGAGGAAGTTCGCGCCTGGGACCACGATGTCATAGCCGGTCTTGCCGGCGAGCAGCTTGGCTTCGAGCACCTCGTTCGAGTCGAAGACGTCGTAGCGGACCTTGATGCCGGTCTCCTTCTCAAAATTGGGAACGGTGTCCTCGGCGATATAGTCCGACCAGTTGTAGATGTTGAGGATCTTTTCATCATCGCCACCTGCAACTGCGCCGGCGGTGGTTGTATCTTTGGACACTGCGGGCGGGGCTTCTGCATTACCCTGTTTTTTCCCGCATCCGCCAAGAACCAAGACAAGTAGAACGAGGCTGAGCTTCTTCGTGTTCGGCATAACGTCATCTCCTGATGGGTGCAAATATCGATTAAGGCATCCCTGACGGAGCGTCCTGTACAAAACACAACCACCACTGCGTGCAGGCATGAGCCGGAGCGTGGCCTCACACCGATTCTCTCTCTGTCCTCCTTGGCATGTAAAGCTCGTTGTACTGTGACAACGCGCTGATCAGTTAGTCTGCGCGGCAATTCCCAGGCGTGCGGCAGTCATGTCCAGGCTCTTCTTCGCTAGCAGCCACATCTCGTCGATGTCGGCTCGTGTCGAAATGAGCGGCGGCGCCAGTATCATCGTATCGCGCACGGCGCGCATCACCAGGCCGTTGTCAAAGCAGAAATCGCGGCACAGGGTACCGACGTCGCCGATGGGCTCGAAGAAACGGCGAGCGGCCTTGTCCTGCACCAGCTCAATCGCGGCGAGCAGCCCGACACCCCGGACCTCCCCCACCAGCGGGTGATCGCTGAACTCCTGCCAGCGCTGCTGCAGATAGGGGCCGGTCGCGCGCTCGACGCGCTCTATGATGCCTTCGTTCCGCAATACCCGTATATTCGCACATCCGACCGCACAGGCCGCCGGGTGGCCGGAGTACGTGAAGCCGTGGTAGAACTCGCCGCCGCCCTCGATGATCGGTCTGGCGACACGGTCGCTCACCAGCACGCCGCCCAGCGGCAGGTAACCGCCGCTCACCCCCTTGGCAAACGGCATCAGGTCCGGCTCGATGCCGAAGTAGTCACTGCCGAACCACTTGCCCGTCCTGCCGAATGCGCAGATGACTTCGTCGGCGATGAGCAGGACGCCGTGCTTCTTGCAGATGCGGTTCACTTCCGGCCAATAGGTGTCAGGGGGAATGATCATGCCGCCAGCGCCCTGGACAGGTTCGCCGATGAAGGCGGCGACGTTTTCCGCGCCGAGCTCCAGGATCTTCTGCTCCAGCCAGCCGGCGGCCTGGCGCCCGAACTCCGGGGGTGAGAGACTCCCGCCGCTCCCGTACCAGTACGGCGCGCCAATGTGCACTATACCGGGGATGGGCAGGTGCCCCTGTTCGTGCACCGGCTTCTGCCCGCCGAGGCTCGCCGCCGCGATAGTCGAGCCGTGAAAGGCGTTTTCACGCGAGATGATGATGCGTCGGGCAGGTTTGCCGACTACGTCCCAGTAGCGGCGCACCAGCCGGATCACGGTATCGTTGGCCTCGGAGCCCGAACCGGTGAAGAACACGTGGTTGAAACCCGGCGGCGCGACTTCCGCCAGCAGGCGCGCGAGTTCTATTGCCGGCGGATGGGCGGTCTTGAAGAAGCTGTTGTAGTAGGGCAGCTCGCGGAGCTGCTCGCAGGCTGCGTCGATGAGCTCGGCGCGCCCGTAGCCGAGATTGCAACACCAAAGGCCCGACATGCCATCGAGCAGGCGCCGATTATCGGAGTCCCAGAGGTAAATGCCTTCGGCGCGGGTGATGACGCGCGTACCCTCCTCGCGCAACGCCCTGGAGTCCGTGAAGGGATGCAGGTAGTGGCGCCGGTCGATCTCCTGCCACTCCGCCGTGCTGTGCTTCGGTATCGCGTTCATACCTTGAGCAACAAGTGCTCGCGTTCCCAGGAGCTGATGACCTGGAAGAACGTCTCGTACTCCTGTTCCTTTACCGCTGCGTAAGCCTTCACGAATCGCGCCCCGAGGATCTCATGCAGGTGCTCACTGTCGGCGAGCAGCTTCAGCGCCGACTGCAGGTCGCGTGTGAGGCCGTAGGGCAGCTCATAGGCACTCGCGGCCAGTGGTTCCGTCGGGTGCAGCATCTCCTTCATGCCGAGAAAGCCGCAGGCAAGTGAAGCGGCGATGGCCAGATAGACGTTGGCATCCGCGCCTGGGACGCGGTTTTCCACACGCGTGTTCTCCGGCTCCGAGTTCGGCACCCGAAGTCCGACCGTGCGGTTGTCGTGCCCCCAATGCACGTTCGTGGGGGCCGAATGCCAAGGGGCAATGCGCCGGTAGGAATTCACGTTCGGCGCGAAGAACGGCATCGCCGCCGGCAGATAGGTCTGCAAGCCGGCGATATGGGCCAGGAACAGCCGTGAATGCCGCCCCTTCTTGTCGACGAAGATGTTCTTGCTCGTCTTCCTGTCGATGACGCTCTGGTGCAGGTGCATGGCGCTGCCGGGCTCATTCTGCAGCGGCTTGGCCATGAAGGTGGCGAAGATCTTGTGGCGGAACGCCGCCTCGCGCACGGTGCGTTTGAAGATGAAGATCTGGTCGGCAAGTTCCAGCGCATTGCCGTGCCGGAAATTGACCTCCATTTGCGCCGCGCCGTCTTCGTGGATGAGCGTGTCGATCTCGAGCTCTTGTTCCTCGCAGTAGTCGTAAATGTCCTCAAAAAGTGGATCGAACTCGTTCACCGCGTCGACGCTGTAGGGCTGGCGTCCGGTCTCCGCTCTCCCCGACCGGCCGACTGGCGGCTCGAGCGGGTAGTCCGCATCGATGTTCGGCTTCACCAGGTAGAACTCGATCTCCGGCGCCACGACGGGCTCCCAGCCTTTCGCCTCGTAGGTCTCGAGCACGCGGCGCAGGACATGGCGCGGAGAGATATCCACCGGGATACCGTTGCCATAGAAGCAGTCGTGGATGATCTGGGCCGTCGGCTCCGCCGCCCACGGTACCTTGCGGATTGTGTTCGGGTCGGGCAGCAGCACCATGTCGATCTCGGCGGGATTCATGATCGCGGGATCATGGATGTATTCGCCGGTGACGGTCTGGACGAACAGGCCCTCGGGCAGGCGCATGCCCTCCTCTTCTGTGTACTTCTTGGCGGGCATGATCTTGCCGCGTGCGACCCCGGCCATGTCGGGAACCAGTGCCTCGACTTCGGTGATGCCGTTCTTTTCAAACCACTGCTTGATGACGGTCATGGCATGCCTTCACACACTTTGCAGCGTTACCCCGCCAGCTGTCCGCGGTGCTGCACCCCAGGGCGGTCCGTCACCAGCCACGGCTCGCTCGAGGCCAACGGCGCCACGCTCGCCAGCCCGGCGGGTGCCGCGATTCGACACTGGAGCCGCTACCCGTGAGTAGCACGCCGTACACCCGCTCCGGCGGGTCCCCTTTATCGAGGTTGCGCCCGAGCATTGGGATGAACAACTGGGCAGGCTGTCGGCGGCATCGTGTACCCACGCGGATATGTTTTGCGTAGACGGCGCAAAAGCGCTCGCCCCCGATCTCGTTGCGGTCGGCAGTCATACCGATGCCGGTTTTTCGCTGCCGCATGCCCATGGCCGGACGGCTCCCGAAGCGTGCTGGAGCCGTGTGTCGATTTTTTTAAACAATATCACGAGGCCGCCAGCCCCACAAGGCAAGCCTGTGGAGATGCTTGCTGTTGCGTCGCATTCCTGCGTCGCTGGATTTCGGAGCGGCGCATTATCGTGGTTTTGTGCACCTGCACTATGGCCTTTGGCAGCATAGAATATGAAAATTGCCCCAGGGGAATCGGGTGGCCCGGAGAGTTCCGGCATGTCACGAAGTACAAAAATATTAAACGGATAGCAAACGATGGCGCAAAAACGTGAGAGCGGCGAAGCGCGGCGTTTCCTCACCGCGCACCCAGCGGTCCAGTGCATAGACCTCCTTATTGCGGACATCAACGGCTGCCAGCGTGGCAAGCGCGTGCGCCGCGACGCGCTCGCCAAGGTCTGGCGCGACGGGATCTGTCTGCCGGGCTCCCTCTATGGCTTGGACATCACCGGCACCACCGTGGAGGCGAGCGGACTGGGTTTCGCCATTGGCGACGCCGACTATGTTTGTCGACCGGTCCTAAACCGCCTGACGACCTGTCCATGGCATGACCCGCCCACCGCACAGGTCCTGCTTGCCATGAGGGAGCGAGACGGCACGGGATTTTTCGCTGACCCGAGGGCGGTACTCACCGAGGTGGCGGAGCGCTTCCGCGCACTGCGCCTGCGTCCCGTGGTCGCCGTCGAACTGGAGTTCTATCTCGTTGACCGTCGGCGGACCCGTTCAGGCAAACCGCAGCCTCCGCTGTCCCCGGTCACCGGCGAGCGCGAGGCCAGCACGCAAGTCTACGGCATGAAGGAGATTGATGACTACGCGACATTCCTGGAAGACGTCCGGCGGGCCGCCGAGGCGCAGGGTCTGCCGGCCGATACCGCCGTGTCCGAATACGCCCCCGGCCAGTACGAGGTCAATCTGCGCCATCGTGCCGACCCGGTCGCCGCATGCGACGATGCGTTTCTACTCAAGCGATTATTGAAGGGCGTGGCCAACCGGCACGGCATGGAAGCGACTTTCATGGCCAAACCCTACGAGGAACTTGCAGGCAGCGGTCTGCATATCCACTTGAGCCTGGCCAATGCGCAGGGGCGCAATGCCTTCGCTGCCGAGCGACTCCTGCAGCAGCGCCTGCTGAGGCATGCCGTCGGCGGTCTCAAGGCGACGATGATCGACGCCACGGCGATCTTCGCCCCGACCGCCAATTCCTACCGCCGCTACCGCGCCGGCGCCTTCGTGCCAATGGCGCCCACCTGGGGGGTGAACAATCGCACCCTGGCACTGCGCATCCCCGCCGGGCAGCGGGCTACCACGCGCATCGAGCACCGCGTGTCCGGCGCGGATGCCAACCCCTACACCGTTATGGCCGCCGTGCTCGCCGGCGCGCATTATGGGATCGTCAACAGGCTCGATCCGGGTGTGCCCACCGAGGGCAACGCCTACACGCAGCATCCGCCGACGCTGCCGCGTTACTGGAGCGAGGCGTTGCGGACGTTCGAGAAGAGCAAGGTCATGCGTCACTATCTGGGCGAGCGGTTTTGTCGGGTCTACAGCGCCTGCCGCTGGCATGAATGCGAGGCCTTCAACGCGGCGGTGACCCCCCGTGAGTACGACTGGTATCTGCGCAGTGTCTGACTGCGTACAGCGCCGACGCTGGCCAGCCACTGCATTCGCGTGAGGGAACAACCTGCATGAGCATCGACGGACACGCGAACTCCTATTACGCCGCGAGCGCCAACCCGGCGCCGGCGCAGCCTACGCTCGAGGAGGCGGTCGTCTGCGATGTGTGCGTGATCGGCGGCGGCATAACCGGCTGCTCGACGGCCCTCAATCTCGCCGAGCGCGGCTATCGCGTCGTGCTGGTCGAAAGTCATTGCATCGGTTACGGCGGGTCGGGACGCAGTGGGGGCCAGATGATCGCGGGTTTCGCGCGCGACATGAGCGAGTACCGCCGCCTCGTGTCTCGCGAGGACGCGCAACGGCTGTGGGACATGTCCACGGAGGCGGTCCGCATTACCAAGAGTCGCATCGAACGGCATCACATCCAGTGTGATTTGGCGATGGGTCAGATGCATGTCGCGATCAAGCCACGGCAGCACCAAGAGTTAGTCGACGGAAAACGCGAGCTTGAAGAAGAGTACGGCTATGAGGGGCTGCGACTGCTGCAAGGCGCGAGCTTGCGTGAAATGCTGGACACTGACCGCTACATCTCGGGTCTGTTCGATACGCACGGCGGCCATCTGCACCCCTTGAACTACACGCTGGGACTGGCGGCGGCTGCACGGGCCGCGGGCGCCCACATCTTCGAGCATTCGCCGGCGCTGAGCTTAGGTCTTGGGGATCCAGCAACTGTACGCACGCCACGCGGAGAAGTGCGGTGCAAGCATCTGGTGCTCGCTTGCGGCGCGTACATAGAGGAACTGGTGCCGAAACTGCGGCGCAAGATCATGCCCGTCGGCACTTACATCACCGCCACCGAACCGCTGGGCGAAGAGAGGGCGCGCTCGCTCATCAGGAACAACATGGCGATCACGGACATCAACTTCGTGCTTGATTACTTCCGCCTCTCAGCGGATCACCGCCTGTTGTTTGGCGGTCGGGTCAGCTACTCGACATTCGATCCCCCCGCTCTCGCCCTGACCCTGCGCCGACGGATGACGCGGGTCTTTCCGCAGCTCGTTAACATCAAGCAGGACTACACGTGGGGTGGCTTTGTCGACATCACCCTCAATCGCTTTCCCCATTTCGGCCGTCTGCGGCCCGATGTGTACTTCGCGCACGGCTTCTCCGGGCATGGGATGGCGCTGACCGGTCTTGCCGGAGAATTGCTCGCCGAGGCGATCGCGGGCACTGCGCAGCGTTTTGATCTCTTTGCCAAGGTCAAGCATCATGACTTCCCGGGAGGCAAACTCATGCGCACGCCACTGCTGGTGCTGGCCATGCTTTACTTCCGCCTGCGCGATCTGCTCTGACTTCGCCTTCTAACGCGCAGGGTTCCGTTCAACGTTGCAGTGGCGGGTGACCCGAACCCGCAGCAAGTGACCTTGACACGCACTGCTCGCATGCGAACACACGTTACCTGTTCAGCCACGCCACGATAATGCCCATCAGGATCACGGCGATGGAATCGAACACGATCTGCTTGGCGACCGTGACGCCGGGCATGGGTTGTACGGAATAGTGAATGAGATAAGGGGTATCGTCATCAGTACCGCAATCGCCACGCCGTAGCTCATCCCCTGCATCAGAAACGGCTTTTCTTCCCTGCCCCTGAGATAGACCCGAAGGCGAACAACGCATGCGCGAGCAGCATGTAGGGGAAATAATTCGCCGCATCCTGCTCCGTGCGGAACAGACCGGCCAGCTTCGCGTAGTCCTGGTGCACTAGAACACCGTGCACCAGATAGCCGAGGCCCAAAGCCACGACGAAGATAACGACGACCGAGATGAGGATTTTTTTGCTCATATCGCGCTCCGCTTGCCTGGCTCGACCCTGCGATCCGAATCGTACGTCAAATGCGGTGCAGATTGCACCTGACGGGCCCCATCAGATCGCGTCCTGACCGTTCGCGTCCTGACCGTGCGGTTCCGCACGCGTAACGAGCGCCTTGTCGATCTTTGCCCCGTCCATGTCGGCCACCTCGAAGCGGAAGCCATTCCACTCGAAGTGTTCCCCCGCGGCCGGGATTCTCTCCAGCTGCGCGAGCATGAACCCGGCGAGCGTATGGTAATCGCCGCTCGCGGCCAGCTGCGGCAGACCCAGCATGTCCCGCGCGGCATCGAGGTGCAGTTCGCCGCCCATGAGCCACGAACCATCACGGCGCTGGACTGCCTGCGGACCCGCCCCCTCTTCGGCGCCGGGGAAGCCGCCTACGATCGCCTTCAGAATGTCAAACGTCGTCAACACGCCGTCCACGGTGGCGCTCTCGTCGAGCACGACCGCCATATGTACGGGGGAGCGCTTGAACAGCTCCAATACCCGCAGGGCCGAGGTGTAATTGTCCACATAGATCGGATCACGGATCGCGGCGCGGATTTCAAACGGCTGGCCGGCGAGCATCTGCGAGAGCAGGTCTTTTGTATGCACGATGCCAAGTGGCCGATTAAGTCCGCCACGCGCCACCACCAGCCGCGAGAACACCGATGCCAGCAGCCGTCGCCGCTGCTCTGATTCGTCGGCGTCGAGATCCAGCCACTCCACATGGATCGCGGGGGTCTTGATCGCCCGAACCTTCCAGTCCGCGAGCCGCATGACGCCGCTGATCATCTCCTTCTCCTGTGGGGCCAGCACACCCTGCCGCACCCCATCGGCAACGAGCGCCTTGACTTCCTCCTCGATGATCTGCGGCCGGCGCCGGCCACGGGCACCGAACACGGCAAGCAATGCGCGCGAGGATACCTCCAGTACGAAGACGATTGGCACCGCCAGCCTGGCCAACAGGGCTATCGCCGGGGCAACCAGCACGGCGATGCGCTCGGCGTGACGTATGGCCAGTTGCTTGGGAACGAGTTCGCCGATGACGATCGAGGCGTAGGTGATGCCGGACACCACGGCGGCGATCGCCAACCCCTCGGCGTGCGGCGCGAAGGCGGGAAAGCCCGCCAAATAACGCTCCAGAGGAGGGGCCAACTGCTCGCCGCCAAAGACCCCGGCGAAGATGCCCACGCCAGTGATGCCGACCTGGACGGTGGACAGGAACCGCGCCGGCTCCTGGTTCATGGCGAGGGCGGCGGCCGCCCCCCGGATGCGCTTGTGCACCATCGCCCGCAGCCGTGTCCGCCGCGCCGATACCACGGCGAGTTCGGCCATGGCGAAGAAGCCGTTCAACAGTATCAGGGCCAGGATGAATAGCATATCGGGACCATAGGGCATGGTAATTTCTCACGCGTCGGAGGACTTGACCCCTAGCATACCGGATGGGTGAGGCCGGAGCCGGGCGAGACTGTAGCGCAAGCTCTGGGGGCGGCCGCTATGGAACCCTTCGCCCGAGGAACCGCGGGCAGGCGCGAGGGCGCTAAGGGCGTGGCGGCACCGACCTGTCAGAAAGCCCGAGCAGCACCCCGCGGATAAGCGGCCCGATGATCGCCGAGGGCCGCGTGCGGCGCAACCCGACGGTGAACTCGAGCTGCACACCGCGCCCGCGACGACCGCGATTGCAGATGTTCCCGGGATCGTGGGCGGGAAAGGGATGGCCGTCGAGTCGCCCGTCCACACCGTGCGCCACCAGCGCCGAGGCGATGCGTGCTTTCAGCGCATGATCCAGCCCGCCAATGTAGACGCGCTCGTCCAGGCCCACACAGCCATGCACAGTGATGACGGTCTCGGCGCGCGCGACGAGCGCCATGCAGCGTGGCTCGTCAAATCGGCGGCTGGTGATGTGAAGGATGTCGAAGTTCTTACGGGGCTTCAACCCTTCAAACAGATAAAGATTGAACCGCTGACCGGCGATGGCGCTGGCGATCTGCGAGGTGCCGCGCTCGATGCCGCCACCGTGCGGCGCGACAATCGCGATGGGCGAGTCGGGCACTTCCCGGATGGTCACTCGGAAATCATGGCCCTCGCGCTCGCCGCGCGACAATTCCTCGTAGTTGCGGTAGGTGTCGACCCGCGCATGGTAAAGCAGTGGAAAGGGCTGATGCATCAGGCAGGCGTCCTGGGATAAGCCACGGCCCATCCGCCATCGGAGGACTCATCACCCGACGTTCCCCGGTGGCGCCCTGCGATGGAGTTCGATAGGGCGGAACCGCCAGCGCAGCGCCGGGTCAGAACGGCACGTTTCAGGTTGCCGCTGGCGGCCGCTTGCCTGTGCTCTTGCCGCGCGCTCCGTGGCACGTCACCCGCCCATAATGGTGTAACGATTCGCGCGCAGCCACGCAATCACGTCATCAACGTTCCTGTCCGGTGGGTATACCGGATAGAACACCTTCTCAATGACGCTATCCCTGGCGATGAGCGTCAGCCGCTTGATGAGCGTCCTACCATCAGCCTCGAAGGTCGGCAGGCGCAGGCTCTGCGCAAAGCGCAATTCCGTGTCGCTCAGCAGCTCGAACGCCAGGCGCAGCCGCTCGACGGTTTCATGCTGCTCGCCGGTGTCCTGCGTGCTCACCCCGAATACCTCCGCGCCCAGGTGCTGCAAATCGTCGTAGCGGTCACGGAAGGAGCAGGCTTGGGGCGTACATCCTCTGGCGCCCGGGATCTTATCCCAACCGGCTGGAAGCGGGCGATCCGGCCCCGCCGTCATCGGATAGCAATACACCACGACGATGCCGGGGCGATGACTCAGATCGACTTCTGTGCCAGCGGTTGACGGCAGAGAAAGCGCCGGCAGCCGCTGGCCGGGCAAATGCTTGCAGGCGCCGTCGTCTTCAGGGACGGGCAAGTCCGGAGGCAGCGCGCTCACGTCCGCAGATCAGGATCGCTACTGCGCAAGGCCGAGCTGTTTGTAGAAGCCGTACGCATCGTAGTAGTCGCCCTGCCAGACGATCCGGCCGTTGTGGAACCGCATCAATGTCGCGCCGGAGAATTTGAACGGCTTGCCGGTCGCGGCGGTGCCGTCGCTGCAGGCGCCGGTATTGGTCCCGCTGAACGTCCACTGGAACGCGACCGCGTCGTGACCGACTATCGGCTCGCCCTCACGCGTCCACACGCAATCAGGCGCGGCGGTCATGAACGCCTGAATCACCTTTTCCTGCGCATTGGCACGGCCCTTCTGCGGTTCGCCCACGCTGGCGTCGTAATACTCGCCGTCCTCGGCGAAGAACGCCGCCGCCTTCGCCGCATCGTGTTCGTTCCAGGCTGCCATATAGGCATCGACGACTGTCACCGGATCGGCAGCCAGCGCCCAAGCAGACATTGACAGCGAGACGGCACAGAAAGAGCGCATCAACCAGGACCGCAAATTCAGTAGTATTTTCATGTTGACCTCCGCGATCAAATGGGCCGACCGCGTCGCCAGACGCAGCGCCCGCTTACAGCCTGACCATCACATGCCGCACTGTGGTGTAGTCCTCCAGCGCATACATCGACAGATCCTTGCCGTAACCGGATTGCTTGTAGCCGCCATGCGGCATCTCCGCGCACAGCATGAAGTGGGTATTGATCCACGTGCAGCCGTACTGGAGATGCGCGGCAACCTGCATCGCCTTGCCGATGTCCTTGCTCCAGACTGACGAGGCAAGCCCGTAGTCGGAATCGTTGGCCCAGGCAACGGCCTGCCCCGCGTCATCGAAGCGCGTGACGGATACCACCGGGCCGAAGACCTCCTTGCGCACGATCTCGTCCTCCTGCCGCGCACCGGCAATGACTGTGGGCTCGTAGAAGAACCCGCCGCCCGCAACCACCTTGCCGCCAGTGACGACCTCTACGTGCTTCATCGCCGCCGCGCGCTCGACGAAACCCGCGACCCTTTCGCGCTGCCTGCTACTTATGAGTGGACCGATATCCACGTCCTCCTCCTCCGGCTGCCCGAATCTAATTCCCTTGGCTGCTGCGCCCAGATCGGCCACCAGCTTCTCGTAGATCCTGTTGCCGGCATAGATGCGGCAGGCCGCGGTACAGTCCTGGCCAGCATTGTAGTAGCCGAAAACGCGAACGCCCTGGACGACCTCCTGCAGGTCCGCGTCGTCGAAGACAATGACCGGCGCCTTACCACCCAACTCAAGATGCGTGCGCTTGATGCTCTTCGAGGCTGCCTCCAGGACCTTCTGGCCGGTCGCGATGCTGCCGGTGAGCGAGATCATTTTCACGCCCGGATGGTTGATGAGGGTGGTGCCGACAGAATCGCCGATGCCCGTGACCACATTCAGCACGCCTGGCGGCAGGATGTCGCTGGCCAGCTCGGCGAGCTTCAGCGTCGTGAGGGGCGTCTGCTCCGAGGGTTTAAGCACGATCGTGTTGCCGGCGCCGATGGCGGGCGCCATTTTCCACGCCGCCATCATGAGCGGGTAGTTCCACGGCGCTATGGAACCCACGACCCCGATGGGGTCGCGGCGGATCATGCTGGTGAGCCCCGGCAGGTACTCGTCGGCGGCGCTGCCGGTCATGCAGCGCACTGCGCCGGCGAAGTAGCGGAATACATCGACGATGGCCGGTATCTCGTCGCCCAGTGCTTTGGCATAGGGCTTGCCGCAGTTCTGCGACTCCAGGCGCGCGAAGGCCTCGCCCTGCGCCTCAATGGCATCCGCAAGCTTGAGCAGCATGAGCGAGCGCTCCTGCGGCGTTGTGCGCGACCAAGTCAGGAACGCTCGTGCCGCGGCCGCAACTGCCTGATCGATCTGCGCGCCGCTTGCCTGCGGCACCTTCACGAGCACATCCCCGCGTGCAGGATTGAGCACCTCGTAGTCCGCGCCCGCCCCTTTCACCATCTTGCCGTCAACCAGCATTTGCGTGTTCATCGCGTCTCTCTCCTGGGTTTCAATGTCAAGTCGCTCGATCATTTGCCGGCGCCCGCGACCGATTCGGTTCCGCGGGTCAGGTAGAAGGCGAGCAGGATGGGCACGAACGTCACCGCGATCACGAACACCGCGACGACGTTGGTGACCGGCCGCTGCCGCGGCCGCACCAGTTCCTCGAGCATCCAGATCGGCAGTGTCGCGTTCTGCCCCGCCGTGAACGTCGTGACGATCACCTCATCAAAGGATAGCGCGAAGGCGAGCATTCCGCCTGCGAGCAGGGCGGTAGCGATGTTGGGTAGCACGACGTAGCGGAAGGTCTGGAACCCGTCGGCACCGAGGTCCATCGATGCCTCTACGAGCGACGCCGAGGTGCGGCGGAAGCGGGCGATGACATTGTTGTACACCACCACGACACAGAAAGTGGCATGGCCAAGGATGATGGTCCAGATGCTGAAGGGGACTCCCAAGAGATTGAACGCCGAGCGCAGCGAGATGCCGGTGACAATGCCGGGCAGCGCGATGGGCAGGATGAGCAGCAGGGAGATAGTTTCGCGGCCGAAGAATCGGCCGCGATACACTGCGGCCGCCGCCAGCGTCCCCAGCACCAGCGCGACGCCGGTTGCCACAGCGGCAACCCGCAGCGACAGCGTGAGCGCCTGCCAGACATCCGCGCGCTGCCAGGTGACGGCAAACCAACTAAGCGTTAACCCTGGCGGTGGGAAGACGTAGGACTTGTCTTCGGTGGTAAAGGCATATAGCAGTATGAGCATGAGCGGCAGGTGCAGAAACAACAGGCCGGCAACGGCGGTGAGCTTCAGTCCATAGGTGGCGCCGGCCGCAGCCTTAGAGCGCACTGAAGGCCCCCAGCCGCCTGGCGACGGTGAGATAAATCCCCATGATCACTATCGGCACGACGGAGAACGCCGCCGCCAGCGGGATATTGCCGGCGGTGCCTTGGTGCAAATAAACCGCCTGACCGATGTAGAAGCGCGAGGAACCGACGATCTGCGGAATGATGTAGTCGCCCAGCGTCAGCGAGAATGTGAAGATTGATCCCGCGACGACGCCGGGAAACGCCAACGGCAGGATCACATGCCGAAATGTCTGCCGCGGTCGTGCCCCGAGGTCGCCCGAGGCTTCGAGCAGAGAAGGGGGCACCCGCTCCAGCGCCGCCTGGACAGGCAAAATCATGAACGGCAACCAGACATAGCAAAAGACGACATAGGTGCCGAGATACGAGGTCGACAACGAATTGCCGCCGATGACCGGCATGCCCAGCAGCGCGTCGAGCAGCCAGGTGAGATGGCCCTGCGCAAGCAGCCAGCTGATGATCCCTTCTTTCGCCAGGATGAGCTTCCAGGCGTACACCTTGACCAGATAGCTGGACCAGAGCGGCAGCATCACTCCCAGGTAGAATAGCGCGCGCACTCGCCCCGTGGCGTAGCGGGCGACGTAATAGGCGATCGGGAAGGCGATGAGCGCGTCGGTCAGCGTGACGGCGACAGCCATCAGCGAGGTGCGCAGGATGATGTCGACGTTCGCCTTGCTCAACAGCTGCGTGTAGGTGCGCAGCGTGAACTCGCGCACCACACGGCCGGAGAAATCATCGATGTAGAAAAAGCTCTGCGCGAGGAGGGCCAGTAACGACCCAAGGTAAACGACGCCGAGCCACAACAGAGGCGGCGCCAGCAACAGGATCAGGAGCAGCCGCGGCCGCTGGTGGAGCGTGATCGAGGCGGCCCGAAGCCACCCGGGTTCACCCGTTGCCGTCGCTGCCATATAATTTTGCCCCTACTTCTTGCAGGCCATACCCATGGACCGACTCATGCTGCATTCCAAGCTGCACCGCGTATCGGTCACGCATTGCGAACTGCATTACGAGGGCTCCTGCGCGATCGATGAGGACCTGCTCGACGCCGCCGACATCCGTGAATTCCAGCAACTGGACATCTACAACATCAACAACGGCGCGCGGTTCACCACCTATGCCATGCGCGCTCGGCGCGGTTCGGGGGTCATCTCACTCAACGGCGCCGCCGCGCGCAAGGCTGCCGTGGGCGATCGGCTCATCATCGCCACCTACGGGCTCTGCCGTGAGGCCGAACTTGCCCGCCATCGTCCCATCATCGTTCACCTCGACGGCGCTAACCGCGTGGTCGGCCAGACCCATTCCATCCCCGCGCAGACAACCTGATCCGCCTTGACAGCGTTGCGGGGCGGGCGGGCTCATGAGTTGGCCGTGTGCCCCAGCACCTGCATGTCGGCACGCCGCCACACGAGCCGGGCCGAGTCACCAATCCGGATCGGGGCGCGCACGCCGCGGCTCGGGTTGTGGCTGGCGACGGTCAGTTCGCCGCCGCCTTCCAGGGCCACGCCGTAGCGCGTACTGGCGCCGAGGTATTCGATGTTCAGCACGGTGCCCTTCGCCGTGCACTCCGCGTCACATACATCTTCGCTGCCGGCGACGATGACGATCCTCTCGGGGCGGATGGAAACAACGTCATTGACGCCGGTCAGGTGCACGGCAAGCTCCGAAGGCAGGATATTCGATACACCCACAAAGCCGGCGACGAATTCCGTCATCGGTCGATCATAGACCTCGTCGGGAACGCCGAGTTGCTCAATACGGCCGTTGTTGAACACCGCCAGCCGATCGCTCATGCTGAGCGCCTCCTCCTGATCGTGCGTCACGTAAACGAAAGTGATGCCGATGCGCCGCTGTAGCGCCTTCAGTTCCATGCGCATCTGTTCGCGCAGTTTGAGATCCAGGGCCCCAAGCGGCTCGTCGAGGAGCAGCACGCGAGGATGATTAATGAGAGCGCGCGCCAGCGCCACCCGCTGGCGCTGGCCACCTGAAAGTTGCGTCGGTCTGCGTCCACCCATCCCGCCCAGGCGCACCAGTTCCAGCGCCTCCTCGGCCCGGCGACCGCGCTCACGCTTATCCACCTGGCGCACCATCAATCCGTAGGCGACGTTCTCGATGACGTTCAAGTTAGGAAAGAGCGCATAGTCCTGGAAGACGGTGTTCACGTCGCGCTCGTACGGCGGCACGCCGGCCATGTCCAGACCGTGGATGCAGAGGCGGCCGCGGTCAGGCTGCTCGAAGCCGGCAACGAGACGCAGACAAGTGGTCTTGCCCGACCCGGACGGGCCGAGGATGGAGAAGAACTCGCCGTCGCGGATCTCCAGGTTGACCTGATCGACGGCGCGCACCTCTCCGAAGTGACGGGACACTCCTTCGAACGCGACCGCTGCGGTCATGTTTAGTGGTTCGTTGAGACCGATGCGGACGGCGGACCGTTCGCACCGGTCTTTCGCGCTGTGTCAATCCTCTAGCGGCCGCCGATGACGGCGATGTAGTCTGTCACCCAGCGATAATACGGCACACACTCACCCTGCGAGCACTTGGCGGTGGGTGTACGCCAGAAGTGAATCTTGTCGAAGTTCTCCATGCCGTTGACCTTGCAGCCCTCCTCGCCAAGCAACTCGTTACCTTTGCACGCCTCGGGCACCACCGGCACTGAGCCAAACCAGGCGGCGAGATTGCCCTGCAGCTTCTTGTTGAGCGAGTGCTCGAGCCACAGATAGGCGCAGGTCGGATGCGCGGCGTTGGCGTGCATCATCGTCGTGTCCGCCCAGCCCGTCGCCCCTTCCGCGGGGATCGTGCTGCCCACCGGCTGGTCCTTGGACTTGAGCAGATTGACCTGGAACGGCCAGCTTGAGGAGGCGACCACGCCCTCGTTGGTGAAGTCGTCGATCTGGATGAAGGCATCATGCCAGTAGCGGGAGACAAGTTTGCGTTGACCGCGGAGCAGATCCAGCGCCGCCTTGTACTGGTCCTCGTTCAGCTCGTACGGATCCTTGATCCCCAGTTCCGGCTTGTGGTGCATGAGATACATCGCCGCATCGGCGATGTAGATGGCGCCGTCGTAGGCTTGCACGCGACCCTTGTTCGGTTTGCCATCCGGCAGCGGCGTCTCTTCGAACACCACCTTCCAGCTCGTCGGCGCCTCGGGGAACACCTTGTTGTTGTACATGAGGACATTCGGACCCCACTGGTACGGAACGCCGTAGTGCTTCCCATCGACCGTATGCCACGGCGCGTTCTGCAGCCGCGAATCGACGCTGCTCCACCTTGGTATTTTGGTGACATCCACTTCCTGTACCCGGCCGCCGGCGATGAGACGCAGACTCGCGTCGCCCGACGCGGTAACCAGGTCAAAGCCACCCTCGTTCATGAGCGCCACCATCTCATCGGAGGTGTTGGCCGTCTTCACGCGCACCTGGCAGCCCGTCTCCTTCTCGAAGTCGGTGACCCAGTCGTAGGCCTTGTCGGTCTCGCCGCGCTCGATGTAGCCCGGCCAGGCGACGATGTCCACGAATCCCTCGCCCTTGCCCCCGGCCAACGCGCCGGGCGCTCCGATCGCCAAAACGACTGCCGCGGCAGCGGTCACTAACCGGAACCTGTCTGTACTCAGCTTAACAAAGCCGCTCATGTACCCTCCTCGTGATCGCGACTCGCCGGTAACCCGGTAACGGAGGAGTCGCTCGCCGCTACAGCTTGTCATGGGGAAGTTCAGCCGACGGCGTGACTTAGCCCCCTCTCCCCTGCCCTTAATGGGTCAGATTGACCCACGTGGTCTTGAGCTCCACGTACTTGTCGATAGCGTGCAGCCACTTGTCGCGGCCGAAGCCCGGCTGCTTGTCGCCGCCGAACGGCACTGTCATGTCGCCCTCATCGAGACAGTTGATCCACACCGTGCCAGCCCGTAGCCGCCGCGCCATTTCGTGCGCGGTGCGAAGGTTGCCCGTCCATACCGCCGCCGCAAGACCGTAAATGGTGTCGTTGGCGATCGCCACGGCTTCCTCGAGGTCGGTGAAGGTCAGCGTAGACAAGACCGGACCGGAAATCTCCTCGCGGGCTATGGTCATGGCTGGTTTGACCTCGTCGAACACGGTCGGGGCGACGTAGTAACCGCCGGTATCCTGCCGCACACGCTTGCCGCCGAGGCGCAGGCGCGCGCCTTCACCCTTGCCGGATTTCACGTAGCGCAGGATGGTGTTCATCTGGGCATCATCGACGATGGCGCCAAGCCGCGACTCTGGATCTAGGGGGTCGCCAGGCTGAAGCCGCCTGCCCGCCGCCAGCACCTTCTCCACAAACTGATCCTTGATTCGCGTCTGCACCAACAGACGCGAATCCGCTGAACACATCTCGCCCTGATTGAAGAACATGGCCCAGGCGGCCTGCGCGGCGACGTCGAGGTTAGGGCAGTCGGCGAGCACGATGTTCGGCGTCTTGCCGCCGCATTCAAGCCACACCCGCTTCATGTTCGATTGGCCGGCGTACTGCAGCATCAGACGCCCCACACGTGTCGAGCCAGTGAACGCAACGCAATCGACATCGTCATGAAGACCGAGTGCCTTGCCAGCGGTATCACCAAATCCAGGCACCACGTTGAACACCCCTTCTGGCATCCCGGCCTCGGCGGCCAGTTCGGCGACGCGTACGGCGGTGAGCGGTGACTTCTCCGAGGGCTTCAGCACCACGCTGTTGCCGACTGCCAGCGCCGGACCAATCTTCAATGCCGCCATCAGCAGCGGGAAATTCCAAGGCACGATGGCGGCGACCACGCCGAGCGGTTCGCGCGTGATCAGTCCCAGGGACTCCGGCCCCGTCGGGGCAAGTTCGCCTGGAAGTTTGTCGAGGGACTCGCCGTACCAGTTGATGCAGTGGGCGGCGCCCGGTATGTCGACGGTAGCGCTGTCGGCGATGGGCTTGCCCATATCCAGTGTCTCCAGCAACGCCAGCTCATCGATATGGGCGCGGATATTCTCGGCCAAACGGATGAGAGTCTGTTTGCGCTGCGCGGGCGGCATCCGCGACCAGACCCCCGCCTTGAAGCTGCGCCGCGCTGCGGCCACCGCGCGATCGACGTCTTCCGCCTCGCAGGCCGCGACGGTCGTGAGCACCTGTCCGTCGATAGGGCTGATGCAGTCGAACACCTTGCCGGAGGCGGATGCGACGTACCTGCCATCGATGAACGCCGGCCCGTGGAAGTGCATCGTCTCGCGCAGCTTGGTCCAGTATTCGTGCGGCTTGGGGTGTGACATGGCGGGTCGATGAGGGGTGGCTGCTCAGAAGCTCGGCGGGGAGTTGGCGCTGATAATCTCGCACACCTCCTCGCCCACATTACGGAAGCGGTGCGGCAGCCGGCTCTCGAAATAGTAAGCGTCGCCCTGCCCCAGCATGCGTTTCTGCCCCCCCACCGTCAGTTCGATGGCGCCACGCACGACCACGCCGCCTTCCTCGCCCGCATGGCTCAGCATCTCCTCGCCGGTATCGGCACCCGGGTCGTAGCGCTCGTGCAGGATCGACATCGCCCGCTTGTGGCGATTGAAGCCGATCAGTCGAAACGAGATGCGGCCGCTGCCGAGGTCAGGCAGCTCGTCGCTCTCATAGAAGATCTGCGAGGTCTCGTTCAGGTCGAGGGTGAAGAAGTCCGCCAGCGACATTGGCACCCCATTGAGCACCTTCTTCAACGAGCTGATCGAAGGACTGACGCGGTTCTGCTCGATGAGCGAGATCATGCCGTTGGTCACTCCCGCACGCTTGGCCAACTCGCGCTGGGACAGGCCGGCCATCTTGCGGATGACATGCAGGCGCGCTCCGATATCCTCTCCCTCGATCTTGCCTCGGGTCTTTCTAACTTTCATTATAGTGACAAAATACTAAACACCAGAGCGAGTATAGCGCACAATCCAGCGGCTTTCCGGCCTGCGTTGTCTATTATCTTTATCATGCTATGATACTTTTATCGTCACACACACATCCCGTCCGGGCACCCGAGGCCCATCGCCGAGACTCTATGACCGCCCCCGACCTCGACGCCTTCTGGATGCCCTTCACCGCCAACCGCCAGTTCAAGAGCCGCCCGCGCCTGCTGGTGTCAGCAAAGGGTATGCATTTCACCGCTGCGGATGGCCGCTCCATCCTCGACGGCACGGCGGGACTCTGGTGCGTGAACCTTGGCCACAGCCGGGACGCCATCACCGCGGCGGTTGCCGAGCAGGTGCACAAGCTGGAATTCGCCCCCACCTTCCAGATGGGTCATCCGCTGCCCTTCGAGCTGGCGAGCCGGCTGGTCAGGCACACACCCGGGGATATCAAACACGTTTTCTTCACCAATTCCGGCTCCGAAGCCGTCGACACCGCCCTGAAGATCGCGCTCGCCTACCATCGCGCCCGAGGCGAGGGTACACGCACGCGGCTCATCGGTCGCGAGAAGGGTTACCACGGTGTGGGCTTCGGCGGTATCTCGGTCGGTGGCATCCCGAACAACCGCAAGGCCTTCGGACCGTTGCTCCCGGGTGTGGATCATCTGCCGCATACCCTGGACCTCGAGCACAACGCCTTCTCGCGTGGCGTACCGAAGTGGGGCGCGCACCTCGCCAATGCGCTGGAGCACATTATCGGCCTGCATGATCCGTCGACCATTGCTGCGGTCATCGTAGAGCCCGTGCAAGGCTCGGCGGGCGTGATACTGCCACCTCAGGGCTATCTGCAGCGACTGCGCGAGATCTGCACTCGGCACGGCATCCTGCTCATCTTCGATGAGGTCATCACCGGCTTCGGGCGGCTGGGCGCCCCCTTCGGCGCCCATTACTTCGGGGTGCAGCCCGATATCATTACCACTGCCAAGGGCATCACCAATGGCGCCATACCCATGGGCGCGGTGTTCGTGCGCCAGGGCATCTACGACGCCTTCATGGACGCCGATGCGCCGGAGCACCTCATCGAGCTGTTCCACGGCTATACCTATTCCGGCCACCCGGTGGCCTGCGCCGCCGCACTCGCCGCGCTCGATATTTACGAGTCGGAGGGCCTGTTCACGCGCGCGATCCAGTTGGCGCAGCTTTGGGAGGACCGCGCGCACGCGCTGCGCGGCCTGCCCAATGTGATCGACATCCGCAACATCGGCCTGGTGGCGGCAGTCGAGCTGGCGCCGCGGCCGGAGCGGCCGGGCGTCCGTGCCTACGACGTCTTCACGCACTGTTTCGAGCACGGCGTGTTGGTGCGGCAGACTGGCGACGTGATCGCGCTGTCACCGCCCCTGATCGTGGAAAAAGCGCATATCGACCAGATCTTCGAGACTGTCGCGGAGGCAGTCCGGGAAGCAGGCTAGAGTGGGCCCGGGCGAAACACCGACCACCCCCGAGCGTCAGCGCGCCGCTTCGAGAGGAGGCAGGAAATGTTGATCGGCGTCCCCGCAGAGATCAAGACTCATGAATATCGTGTTGGCCTCGTGCCAGCGAGCGTCCGCGAGCTGGTCCACCATGGTCACAAGGTGTTGATCGAGAGTGGTGCCGGACTGGGCATTGGTGTCGATGACAAGACATACAAGAGCGCCGGTGCCATGATCGCCAAGACGACGGCGGAGGTGTTCAACAGGGCGGAGATGATCGTGAAGGTGAAGGAACCTCAGCCGGCGGAATGCAGGATGCTGGGCGGGGGTCAGGTGCTGTTCACGTACCTCCATCTCGCTCCGGATCGAGAACAAACCGAGGCGCTGTTGAAATCCTGCTGTACCGCGATAGCCTACGAGACGGTCACCAGTGCGCGTGGCGGACTGCCGCTGCTGTCGCCGATGAGTGAGGTAGCCGGACGCATGTCGGTGCAAGTGGGGGCACACTGCCTTGAGAAAGAGCGCGGCGGTTCCGGAGTTCTCCTTAGCGGCGTGCCAGGGCTGCACCCCGCGAAGGTGGTCGTCCTGGGCGGAGGCGTCGCCGGCACCAACGCTGCGCGCATGGCGATGGGCCTGGAGGCGTATGTCACAGTGGTCGATAAGGCGCTCGATCGCCTGAAGCAGCTCGACGAGCAGTTTGGCGCCAAGCTCTTTACCGCTTATGCGACCATGGACACCATCGAGAGCCTGGTGATCGACGCCGATCTGGTCATCGGCGCGGTGTTGGTGCCCGGCGCGGCATCCCCGAAGCTCGTCACGCGCAGAATGCTCAAGAAAATGCGTCCAGGCTCGGTGTTGGTGGATATCTCCATTGACCAGGGCGGTTGTTTCGAGACCAGCAGACCCACAACGCATGCCGATCCGACGTACGTGGTAGATGGCATCGTGCACTACTGCGTCGCCAACATGCCGGGTGCCGTGGCGCGCACCTCAACGTTTGCGTTGAACAACGCCACGCTGCCTTTCGCCATTGCCCTGGCCGACAAAGGCTTTCGCAAGGCCTGTGTGGAGGACCCGCACCTCGCCAGCGGCCTCAACATCCACAACGGTCGGGTCACCTACGAGGCGGTGGCCAGGGAGCATGGTTACCGCTATGTGCCGGCCTCGGAAGCGATCAGGCATTACTAGAAAGTGATGCAAACCCGACTACGCACAGCCGGGCGGTTACGGGGCACCTCAGTGGCGCGCAGCATGGGGATGGGCGAGCACGCCACATTGATAGGGAGAGGTACAGGGAGGTACTGTGCTGCGGTGGCCGCAGCGGTTCGGATCGCGCGTTAGTACAAGTAGTTTGGAATTGACGTCATGAAGCAGCTTGGACATTACATCGGCGGGGTACCCGTCGCCGGGACGGGAGGCCGCTCGGCCAATGTCTACAATCCCGCCACCGGCGAAGTCGCGGGGCAGTTGGCATTGGCCAGCGCGGCCGAGACAGAAGCGGCGATTGTCGCGGCCGCAGCCGCCCTGCCGGCTTGGGCGGAGACTACACCGCTGGCGCGCGCGCGCATCCTGTTCCGGCTCAAGACGCTCATCGAAGAGCACGCCGAGGAGTTGACCGCCCTCATCACCGCCGAGCACGGCAAGATCTTAAGTGATGCGCGCGGGGAGCTGACACGGGGCCTGGAGGTCGTGGAGTTCGCCTGTGGCATTCCGCATCTGCTCAAAGGCGAGTTTTCCGAAAGCGTAGGAACCGACGTCAACAGCTGGTCCATCCGCCAGCCGGTGGGCGTCTGCGCCGGAATTACTCCCTTCAACTTCCCGTGCATGGTGCCCATGTGGATGTTCCCCGTCGCCATCGCCTGCGGCAACACCTTCGTGTTGAAGCCTTCCGAGCGCGACCCTTCACCGTCGCTGCGGCTCGCGCAGCTGCTGACGGAGGCAGGCTTGCCGGATGGCGTGTTCAACGTGATCAACGGCGACAAGGAGGCGGTCGACACGCTCCTGCGTGACCCGCGTGTCGCGGCCGTGAGCTTCGTGGGTTCCACCCCAGTTGCCGAATACATCTATGCGGAGGGCTGCCGGAATGGCAAGCGCGTGCAGGCACTTGGGGGCGCGAAGAACCACATGGTCATCATGCCGGACGCCGATCTGGAGCTTGCCGTCAATGCCTTGATGGGCGCGGCGTACGGATCAGCAGGCGAGCGCTGCATGGCGATCTCCGTCGGGGTGGCGGTCGGCGAGGCGGCCAACCGCCTCATCGATAAGCTGGCGCCGCGCGTGCGCGCTCTCCAGCTCGGCTCCGGGATCGACGCCGGCGCGGAGATGGGACCCTTGGTGACGGGGGAGCACCGCGACAAGGTCGCCCGGTATGTCGACAGCGGCGTCAAGGAGGGCGCAACACTGGTGGTGGACGGGCGTGGCGTAAAGGTACCGGGTCATGAACAGGGTTTCTTCCTCGGCGGCTGCCTGTTCGATCACGTCACGCCGCAGATGCGCATCTACCGCGACGAGATCTTTGGACCGGTGCTGTCCATTGTGCGGGTGCCCGATCTCGGAGCAGCCGTCGACCTGGTGAACCGCCATGAGTACGGCAACGGCACTGCCATCTTTACGCGCGACGGCGACTGTGCCCGCCGTTACACCCAGCGCATTGAAGCTGGGATGGTGGGAGTGAATGTGCCGATCCCGGTGCCAATGGCGTTCCACAGCTTCGGGGGCTGGAAGCGATCACTGTTTGGCCCGCTGCATGTGCACGGGCCGGACGGCGTGCGTTTCTACACGCGGCTGAAGACGGTGACATCGCGCTGGCCCCGCAGCGCAGGCCAGCGCGCTGATTTCTCCATGCCAACGATGAAGTAGAGCTGCTGCGGAAGTAGCGCTTACTGCGCGAAACTGACCCGCTGAAGGTACGGCACCCGCTGATCGCCGGGCGCGGCTGTCCAGGCAACGTGACCTGCTTGCCTGGGAAGCGTGGCGGCAATTTGTACGCTCGGCTCGAAGAAATACTCCTCGGGAGCGCTGTGCAGTCGGTCCGAGCGCCATGTGGCGCCATCGAAGGCGAGCCAGGTTGAAGGCGCGTTGATGGCCGGCTCGGATGTGGCGGCCGGGGCGCGCGTGAAGTCCAGCACCATGGTCACGGCGTCGACGACCAGTTGCGGCTGATCCAGATGCACGTGATGACCACTCGCGTTGGCGATGAGGTGCGCGGAGCGAGCACCCTTCTCTGCGAGTTCATCCTGCAGCGTAAGCCACAACGCCTCAGCGAGGCGGCCGTGTTCGGTGGCCGTGTCGCGTTCGGCGACGCCGCGACTGATGACGACCAGCGGAACGGAGGGAAACGCACCACCCTCACGCACCGCCGCGGCACTCTCGCGGAAATACAGGTACTCTTCGGCCAACGTACTCCGCGTCTTGCGCAGCGACATCAGCATCATCGCGGCGGTCCGCGCATCTTCCGGCATGTGCGCGGGCAGCAGCGGCGGGCCGGGCATAAGCATGACGGCCGAGGTCTCTCTGCTCGGTGCCGTGTTCATATTGAGCGGCGGAGCGAGGAAGCGCTCGATCTGATCAGGGTGCGAAGAGTCAACGAGCACCACGCCCGCAGTCAAGTTCGCATAGCGCTCGGCGAATAGCTGCGCGTTGTAGCCGCCAAAGGAGTGACCGACCAGGATGTACGGACCCCGCACCTGGGCGTTGTGCAGGAGCTGGAACAGTTCATCCACCATCAGGGAGCTGGTGCGCGGCTCCGGTCCCGGGTCGCTCCATCCGTAGCCCGCGCGGTCGTAGCTGCAGGTCTTGGCGTAGTGCTTAAGAAAGCCTTGCACGCGCAGCCATTCGAGCGACAGTCCGCCAAGACCGGCATCCATGACGACAGCGGGTGAACCCTCGCCCTCGCAATGGATGTGCAGCCTGTAGCCGCCTCTATCCACCAGTTGTCCGGGCGGGTTCAGCACGTCCAGTTCGATGTTCGCGCCGTCAGACTCGGCGCAGAAGGGGGAGGATGACACGGCGAGCATCAGTATGGCCAAAGACACTCCGCACACACTCCGCGGAGTGCTTGCAAGCGCCCTTAAGTTCAGTCGCTGCATCATCGTGCTCGCCCCTGATGCCAAAAACTACTTGCCTTAATCCAGTAGCGGCCGTCCCAGGACGGCCTTTAGGCTGAGAGCACGCAAGTACTATGCCAGTGGCTGGCATGAAACATAGATCCATATAAATCAACAGCCTGCGAACGCCATTGGTGAGCTCCGCCACAAACCGCAGCGGCCCTTGGCCACCAAACTTGCACTGTAGTGCACTGTGTACAGGCTGGTCAGAAGCTGGTCGCACCATTGGAACGCGCGCCCGTTGTCGATGGGATCGCATTGCCGCAAGCTGCGGGGCAGCAATGCCGGCGGGCCGTCATCTGCGATGAGGGGGCGCCTGGGTGTCGAAGTTAAGAGGCCGCCGTCGCGACGTGCAAGTCGCCGCTAAGGGACAGATCCGGCGATGGGCGGATCCTCGGTCGTGCGTGGCTGCTCGGCGTAGGTAACGCGCTGCCACGAGGGACGCCCCGTGCCGGCGACATGCCCGGAGCGGCGAATAACATGGGCCAGCCAGTGGTCGTCGCACCCGAACGGACACACATCGACCGTGGTGTGCAGCCGATCGCTCAACCAGATTCCGCCCGCGAACGGCAACCAGGTGGTCGCCCGTCCCTCCGCGTCGCTCAGAGTACCGCTACGCTCCGCATCCTCGGCACGCGCGAAGTCGAGCACCATGGACACGGCGTCTGCGACAAGCTCAGGCTGTTCCATGTGTATCGAATGGCCACTGCGTTCGGCCACGATATGCGCGCTCCGCGGCACGGCATTGGCGAGCGCCATCTGCAGAGAGCTCCATGCGTCCTCGTTGGCATCGCTCCAGTCGATCTTTTCCTGGCTCGGACCGGGACCGCGCGACAGCACGACGAGTGGCACGTCGGGCAGATGCCCCGCGTTGCGCCCGACTTGGCGCGCGCTTGCCTTGAAGTTGAGGTATTCGTTCGCCACCGTGCGCATCGTGTAGGTTCGTGACATCATCAGCAGCCCCAGCAGGGCCGGCCCTTCCTCGAGACCGGCCGGCGCAACCGGTCTGGCGACGAAATCAGTGGTCGCCACCCCGCCTTGATAGGTGGCGCGGATGCCGTCCATGCTCCGGAGCAAGGGGACCTGCATTCGGTCTATCTGTTCGGCATTGGAGGAATCCACCAGCACCAGGCCTGCGACCAGGTAAGGATAGCGGCGGGCAAACAATTGCATGTTCATGCCGCCATAAGAATGACCGACCAGCACGTACGGGCCGCGCACATCAGCCCGCCGCAGCAACGCGTAGAGTTCGTTCACGATGCGGGAACTCGACCGAGGCAGTTCGCCGAAGTCGCTCCAGCCATAGCCAGCGCGATCATACAGACAGACCCGCGTGTAATGCCGCAGACGCTGCTGAACGGCGAACCACTCGAGCGCCGGTTCTCCCAGTCCGGTATCGACTACCACCGTTGGCGATCCTTCGCCCTCGCAATACACGTGCAGCCGGGTCGTGCCGATGTGTACTATGCGGCCGGGGGGAGCAAACTCGCTGTCCTCCGCCGTGGACAACGCCGGGGCGAAGATAAGAATCAGAGACGCCACTACGGTGGTCAGGCGGAGGTTCGGTGGCAGAGTCGGAATATCGCAGCGGTGATTACGGAGACTCATGGCAGATTCGGTCGAACCTGGTCCCTAAACCCAACCTCAGGTTAGATGGCGCTCACAATCAAGTTCCATGATCCCTTAGGCGCGATGAGTCCGCAATCACCCGATCAGACTACCGGAGGGGTCAGGCCCACAGGCGCGTGGGCGCGACGCTCTACGACGGGGTGCTGCTCGCGGCGTTATGGTGGACGATTGCGCTGGTGGCCGTGGCCTCAATGGTGGCGAAGAGGCCAGGCCGCCACGTAACCGCGCGCTTACCGCAGCGCTGCTCTTTTCTGGTGTGTCTACGTCGTATGGCCGTGGGTGCACCGCGGGCAAACACCCGGCATGAACACATGGCGCATTACGCTGCGCCAGAGCGACGGCGGGCCCCTGTCATGGTGGCGCGCGAGTGTGCGTTTCGTGGCGGCGCTGCTGTCCTGGCTGCCGCTGGGCATGGGTTTCCTGAGCCCTCCTTGATCGCGAAGAGCTGACCTGGCACGACCGTCTCTCCCGCACGCGCCCTGCGTGCACGCCTCGGGTCGCAACGCCAGCCATCTCTAACTGACGCGCCGGAGCAGTACCAGACCGGCGATGAACACCAGCAGCGTCGGCGCCAGCACGCTGACCACAGGGCTGAGATTGAACACCACACCGAGATGCCCTGCCGCCTGATTGAGTATATGAAAGGTGACGCCCACGAGCGAGCCGATGACGATCCGCCCCCCAACGCTGGTGACCCTGGCGGAGGCGAACACCAGGGGGACGGCGAGAAACACCATGGCTCCCGTGGCCAGTGGGTAGACGATCTTGCTCCACAGCGCCTGCTCGTAGCGCAACGTATTCTGGCTGTTCTCGCGGAGGTAACCGATGTAGCTCATCAGGTTCCACATCGACAGGTTATTCGGGTTGATGATGACCAGTCCGATGAGCTCCGGGCGCAGCAGTGACTCCCACGCCGCTCGCGCGATGTGCTGGACGCGGATGCTGTCATCGCCGAAGCTCGTCTGCTTGATGTCCGTCAGCAGCCACTGATTGCTGGTGTACTGGGCTGCCTTGGCGTAGGTGCTGACCCGCAGCCTGCTGTCCTTGTCGAACTCGTAGATGTAAATGTCCTCGACCCGGTCGCCCGGGAGCACAGTGCGGATGTTGATGAAGCTGTTACCGTCCCGGGCCCAGAAGCCGTTGCGCGTCTTCAGCGCGATCTGATCGGTCAGCGCCAGGGAGCGCAGACTGCGCGCCATCTGCTCTGAACGCGGAGCAAGGAACTCGCCGATGAGGATGGCAATCACCACCAGCACGAATCCCGCCTTCATCACCGCCAGGATGGTCTGCCCGAGCGACACACCGGCGGCACGTACCGCCACCATCTCGCTGTTGGCCACCAGCGTCCCGAGCCCGAGCAGGGCACCGATAAGCGCCGCAACCGGAAAGAGCTGATAGGTCAGCGCCGGGATCCGCAGCAAGACGAACTGCAGGGCGACGAGGACGCTGTATCCGCCCCGCCCGACGTCGCTCAGTTCCTCGAGGAAGCTGAAGAAGGTGAACGCCGCCACCAGAAAAACAATCACCGTCGCGACCGCGCCGGTGATTGTTCTGCCGAGATAACTGTCGAGGATGCGCACGGACTTATGGCGTTTTGCGCGCTCTGCTGAAAAGGATATAGACTGTCTCGAATCATCATAACATCAGCGAACGAAGCGACATCCGACCATAACCATCGCGACCTCTATGGGTAGCACCATCGTCTTCAGCATCAAGCACGCCACCCCCGCAAGGCAGCGTTGCGCCTGCGCCATCATCGGCATCTACGAGAACGGCAAGCTCTCCGACGCGGGGGCGGACATCGATCGAGCCTCGCGCGGACAGCTGCGCACAATCCTGCGGCGCGGTGATATCGAAGGCAAGGTGGCCCAAACGCTGCTGCTGCATAACGTTCCGGGTGTCGCCGCAGAACGGGTACTGCTGGTCGGTTGCGGGCAAGAGCGCGAGCTCGATGACGCCAGGTACCGCAAGGTCGTGGTGGCGGCGGCGGCCCGGATATACGAGACCGGCGCGGCGGACGCGGTGAGTCACCTCGTGGAACTGCCGTTGAAGGGTCGCGACATTTACTGGAAGGTGCGGCAAGGTGTCGAGATCGTGCGCGACAGCGGCTACCGCTTCGAGCGCCTGAAGACCAAGAAAAACTCGCGGCGGCGTACATTCAAACGGATGACGTTTAACCTGCGCGGGCGTCGGGAGATACCGACCGGAGAGGAGGCGGTGCGCGACGGCACGGCCATCGCCAACGGCGTGGAGCTGGCCAAGGATCTCGGCAACCTGCCGCCCAACATTTGCACGCCCACCTATCTCGCCGAGCAGGCGCGCGAACTGTCGCGTCGGCATCGGACGCTCAAAGTCACGGTCATCGATAAGGCGGCAATGGAGAAACTAGGCATGGGCGCGCTGCTGGCTGTCGCACGCGGCAGTCATCAACCACCCAAGCTCATCCTCATCGAGTACCGCGGTGGCAAGGTTAACGGCAAGCCTATCGCGCTGGTCGGCAAAGGCGTCACCTTCGACTCCGGCGGCATCTCCATCAAACCGGCCGCCAACATGGATGAGATGAAGTTCGACATGTGCGGCGCCGCGAGCGTGCTCGGCACCCTGGGCGCGGCAGCGGAGCTCAAGCTGCCGCTCCATCTCGTGGGGGCGATCCCGGCGACCGAGAACTTGCCGGGCGGCAGCGCCACCAAGCCCGCTGATGTCGTCACCAGCCTGTCCGGGCAGACCATTGAGATCCTGAATACCGACGCCGAGGGACGGCTGATCCTCTGCGACGCCATCACCTACACCGACAAGCACTACGAACCGGCGGTGCTTATCGACATCGCCACGCTGACCGGTGCCTGCGTGATCGCGCTGGGCAACCATGCGACTGGGCTGTTCAGCAACCATGAACCGCTCGCCAGCGCCCTGCTCGCGGCAGGGCAGTTCACCGGCGACCAGGCCTGGCGGCTGCCGCTGTGGGAGGAGTATCAGTCGCAACTCGACAGCCCGTTCGCCGATATGGCCAACATCGGCGGCCGCGAGGGCGGTGCCATCACCGCCGCCTGCTTCCTGTCGCGCTTCACCGGCAAACTGCACTGGGCGCATCTCGATATCGCCGGCACGGCATGGCGCACCGGCAAACAGAAGGGCGCCACCGGCCGTCCCGTGCCGCTGCTGGTGCAGTATCTGCTCAACGCCAGCGCCACGGGCGACTAGACCGGGAAGATGACCCGCATCGACTTTCACGTCCTGCCGGCCACGGGTGACATTGAAACCGATCGCTGGGCGTGCAAGCTGACCGCCAAGGCCTCGCGACAGGGCCATCGCGTATATATCCAGGCGACCTCCGAGGCGCAGGCGCGGCGCCTGGACGAGCTGCTGTGGACCTTCCGCGACGTCAGCTTTCTTCCACACGGCCTGATCGGGGAGGGGAACGAGGGCGTGACAATTCTTGTCGGCCACGGCGACACGCCGCCTCCGGAGAACGAGGTCATGATCAACCTCGCGCATCCCGTGCCCTCCTTCTTCAGTCGCTTTGAGCGGGTCGTCGAGATCGTAGCGGCCGACGAGGAGGGCCGTGCCCGGGCCCGTGAGCGCTATCGCTTCTATCAGGAACGCGGCTATTCGCTCACCTCGCACAATATCAACGGCGATGACGACTGAGCCGCCCGACGCGCAGCCGCCGCCGAGTGAGGACAGCGCACAGCGCGACCTCGTCCAGTCGGTCGAACTGCTTAGTCAGCTGATCGAGGACAAGCGCGCGGATGCGCGGCTGTGCCAGGCAGCTGGCGGACCGGCGGATACGGACGCATACGGCTCGGCCGCGCTGCCCGGCGCGGAGGCACAGCAGAGCTTCTACGATCTCTTCGACACGCCCGCAGAGCACGTCTGGCACGACGAGGAATTGCTCGCGGACAGTCGTTTCGCACCGCCGGACAGCGAAGCGTTGAAGCAAGAGATGCTGGCGGAACTCACCGCACTGATCGACGGCGCCCTGCGGCGGGTCGCGGAAACCGCACGTCAGGCGCTGGCCCACGAGCTTACCGCGGCGCCGGGCGCGCAAGATCCCAGGGCTGCTCAGTTCCAAGCCGCACCGCTCGCCGGCTCCCCCCGCTCGCTCGCGCACGAAGTGGGCGCGACCCTGAGCCGCTTTGGGCTCGCGGACGCGCACGATTGCGATCTCTACAGCGAGCTGGAGACCGAAGTGAGCGCCATCCTCACGGAAGGTCTCGAGCAAATCCGGCGCAATCTCGAATCCGCCGTCGAAAATCTGCTGGCGGCCAGCGCTGATGCGCGCCTGCAGGAGCCCGCGACAAAGTTGCCGACAGGCACGAGCGAGGTGGAAACGCCCTTCACAAAAGGCGATAATCCCGAAGGAATTCCATAACCGGGAACGTCGGCAACAACCAACACGCTTCGGATTCGCTTGCCACGGTCGCGCGGCTATCACCGGTGGCCGCTATCATTGAATGGTCACGGGCAGCTTTGCCGGATTGATGCACATCATTCAGGGACGTCACTTCCTCAACAACACCGTGCCTGCGCTATTCCTCGTTTACGCGACTACCGCCGTAACCTCCAGTGTGGTTTAGCGCACGGGCTTGCTGCCCGCCATCGCCAGGTATAAACCAGGCGCTGGCCGAAGGCTGAGTGGGCCCCTTAATCTGTGGAAAAAACCTACGACCCTTCGCTGATTGAAAGGAAATGGGCTTCTCTCTGGGAGGAGAGGGGCTATTTCCGAGCGGGCGGCACCGGTCCCGCTTACTGCATCATGCTGCCGCCGCCGAATGTGACGGGCAGCCTGCATATGGGCCACGCCTTCCAGGACACGCTCATGGACGCGCTCATCCGCTATCACCGCATGCGCGGTGACAACACGCTCTGGCAGGGAGGCACCGACCACGCCGGCATCGCCACGCAGATGGTCGTGGAGCGACAACTCGGACTGAGGGACAAGAGCCGGCACGAACTGGGACGGGAGGAGTTCGTGCGCGAGGTCTGGCGCTGGAAGGAGGAGTCGGGCAACACGATCACGCGGCAACTGCGGCGGCTTGGCGCGTCGCTCGACTGGACGCGCGAGCGCTTTACCATGGATGACGCTCTGTCGCGCACGGTCACCGAAGTGTTCGTCCGGCTCCATGACGAGGGCCTCATCTACCGCGGCAAGCGTCTGGTGAACTGGGATCCGATCCTGCACACAGCGATCTCGGATCTCGAGGTGGTGTCGCAGGAGGAGCAGGGCCATCTCTGGCACATCCACTATCCATATGCGGAAGGCGACGGTTCTGTCGTCGTCGCCACCACGCGACCGGAAACGATGCTTGGTGACACGGCCGTCGCCGTGAATCCAGAAGATGAACGATACAGGAGTCTCATCGGCAAACAGGTCGTGCTGCCACTCACCGGCCGCCCCATCCCGGTCATCGCCGACGAATACGTGGATCCGACATTCGGCTCCGGCTGCGTGAAGATCACGCCAGCCCACGACTTCAATGACTACGTTGTTGGTCAGCGTCATGGCCTGCCACTCATCAACATCCTTACACCGGACGCAAAGATTCTCGACGCTGCGGACAGGTGGTCTATGCAGGAAACACGTTCACCCGTTGGCGACGGAATCACTGTGGAAGCTATGGGGCCACTTATTAGAACGGCACAAGCTCTGCCAGTAGCTTATCGCGGGCTGGATCGGTACAAGGCGCGGGAACTGATACTGACCGATCTTGAGGCTGAGAGGCTTATCGAGAAGATCGAGTCGCACAAGCTGATGGTGCCGCGCGGCGATCGCTCCCACGCCGTGATTGAACCATATCTCACTGATCAGTGGTACGTGCGCGTGGAACCGCTCGCGAGAGAGGCGATCCGCGCCGTGGAGGACGGCCGCGTGCGCTTCGTGCCGGAGAGGTGGTCCAAGACTTATTTTGAGTGGATGCGCAACATCCAGGACTGGTGCATCAGCCGCCAGCTCTGGTGGGGCCATCGCATCCCAGCGTGGTACGACGCGGATGGTCATTACCATGTCGCATGCACAGAGGAGGAGGCTTATGGCAAGTTTCAGAAAGAGAAACTTCACGGGTTTGAACAGTCCCCACACGAGTCTGCAAAGGCGAAGCTTGCGGAACTGAAGGCAGCCGGTCTTCGTCAGGACGACGATGTGCTCGACACGTGGTTTTCCTCCGCGCTCTGGCCGTTCTCCACCCTTGGCTGGCCAGAGCAGACGCCGGAGCTGAAAACCTATTATCCAACCAGTGTGCTGGTCACCGGCTTCGACATCATCTTCTTCTGGGTGGCGCGCATGATCATGATGGGGCTGAAGTTCATGGGCGATGTGCCGTTCCGCGAGGTCTACATCCACGGGCTGGTGCGCGACCACGACGGCCACAAGATGTCCAAGTCCAAGGGCAACATCCTCGACCCGCTCGACCTCATCGACGGCATCGATATCGACACGCTCGTCGCCAAGCGCACCACCGGTCTCATGCGGCCGCAGGACGCGCCGAAGATCGAGAAGGCCACGCGCCGGGATTATCCGGAGGGTATCGCCGCCTATGGGACCGACGCCATGCGCTTCACCTTCGCTGCGCTTGCCACGCAGGGCCGCGACATCCGCTTTGACGTGAAACGCATCGAGGGTTACCGCAATTTCTGCAACAAGCTTTGGAACGCGTCGCGCTACGTGCTGATGTCCGTGGAAGGACACGAAGCGGGCTTGCAGCACGGTTCAACCGAGTACGGGCTCGCGGAGCGATGGATACGCTCGCGGTTGCAGCGCACCGTTGCCGCCGTCACAGAACACTTCGGCGGCTATCGCTTCGATCTCGCCGCGCAGGCGCTCTATGAGTTCGTCTGGGACGAGTTCTGCGACTGGTATCTGGAGCTCTCGAAGGTCACGCTGAACGCTGCTACCGCCAGCGAGGCTGCCAAGTCGGGCACGCGGCGGACGCTGGTGAACACACTGGAGACGCTGCTGCGCCTTGCGCATCCAATCATGCCCTTTATCACCGAGGAGATCTGGCAGCGCGTGGCGCCGCTTGTGGGCATACCGGGCGAGACAATCATGCTGCAACCGTATCCAAAGTTCGATACAGGTCTGGTCGCCGAGGCTGCAGAGCGCGAAATCGAATGGATAAAAACTTTCATCCTTGGCGTGCGCCGGATCCGCTCGGAAATGAACATTGCACCCGGCAAGTCCCTGCCGGTAGTGGTGCACGGCGGGAGTGGAGAGGAGCGCGATTGGCTGGCGTATGACCGCGTCTACCTCACCGCGCTCGCACGCGTTGCGGACATCAGGGCCATCGCTGAGGCCGAAGCCCCCGAGTCGGCCACCGCCCTGGCAGGCGGTATGACCCTTCTTGTCCCACTTGCCGATCTCATCGACCCGACGGCCGAGCACCAGCGGCTGAGTAAGGAGCTGGAGCGCCTGAACGCCGAACTCTCGCGGGTGAAGGCTAAACTCGCCAACGAGAATTACGTGTCACGCGCTCCCGCCGAGGTCGTTGCGAAGGAACGCAGCCGCGCCGAAGAAACCGCCAGTGCTATCCAGCAGATCCAGGTGCAGTTGAAAAAGATCGCCGCCCTGCGCCCGAACTGACCCAGGACCGGCGGTTCGGTTTGCTCATTCGCCGACGAGGCGCCAGCAGCCGCACCTTTACGAGCCCGATGCCTTTGTGTACGTGGTTTTATGCCAGAGCAGGCCACTGGGGCGACCAGCCTCTCCGCTATCTCGATAGTCCGTGGAAGTAGTGGCCCCCGCAGTGGCTTGCCAGCGCGAAAAAATTACATTACATCAGTGTGATAGCGCCACGCGTGCCGGGAACTTAGCAGCGGTTAGCACTCTCTAAAGCTGAGTGCTAGAATGCCGATAATTGGGCAGAAACAGAGGAGCACGTCAATGACCACCACGCTGAGTTTGCCACTGGTGCCGGCGACAGGTTCGCTTGAGGCCTACATCCACAGCGTCAACCGCATCCCCATGCTGACGCCGGAGGAGGAAGGCGAGCTCGCCGAGCGCTTCCGCCGGGAGAACGACCTGGAAGCCGCCCGCCGGCTGGTCATGTCGCACCTGCGTTTCGTCGTGCGCGTCGCTCGTGGCTACTCGGGTTACGGCCTGCCGCTCGCCGATCTCATCCAGGAGGGCACGATAGGTCTCATGAAGGCGGTGAAGCGCTTCGACCCGGCCGTCGGTGTGCGTCTGGTGTCGTTTGCCGTGCACTGGATACGGGCCGAAATTCATGAGTTCATCCTGCGCAACTGGCGCATCGTCAAGGTTGCCACCACCAAGGCACAGCGCAAGCTCTTCTTCAATCTGCGCAGCGCCCGTCAGCGTCTCGGATGGATGGGTAGAGAGGAGGTGGCTGACGTCGCCAGGGAACTATGTGTCAGCGAGGCGGACGTGCTGGCGATGGAGGAGAGGCTGAGTGCGCGCGACCCCTCATTCGACGTGCTGCCGGGCAGCGACGAGGAGGAGCACGCGGTCGTTCCGGCGCATTATCTGGAGGACATGCGCTTTGAGCCCTCCCGGCAGCTTGCCGCGCAACAGGATGAGACCCGTCAGCTGCAGGTCTTGCAGCAGTCGCTTGCCACGCTCGATCCCCGCAGCCGCGACATCGTCGCGCGCCGCTGGCTCGTCGAGGATCAGGACAAGGCGACTCTGCAGGAGCTTGCCGATGAGTATGCGGTCTCGGCGGAGCGCATCCGTCAGATCGAGAAGAAGGCGCTGAACAAGCTGAAGACAGCCATCACACCGGCAGCTCTGCTCCCCGCGCCGGGCCCGGCTTGATCTGCCCGCGCGCAGCTGCGTCCCGCCCACAAAAAAAAGAAAACGCATCGCTCTGGCGGCAGCGAGGGAAGGGTCGCGCTCGCGCTACACGATCATGCGAGTGAAACGCCGCGCCGCGAGCAGCAGGACGGCCACGCCCATCGCCGCGAGCACCAGCGCGTCTGCCCACAGGTCCGTCACGCCGGCTCCGCGCAGGATGATGCCCCGCGAGATGTCTACCATGTATGTCGCCGGGATGGCGTAGCTCAGCAGGTAGAAGACGAGCGGCATGGTGTCGCGCGGGAAGATGTAGCCGGAAAGGAAAATGCTCGGCAGCGTGGTCATCATCGCCAGTTGCATAGCCTCCGCCTGCGAGCTGGCCTTGGTGGAGATGAGCACGCCGATGGTCAGGTTCACGAAAAGATAGCAGGTAGACAAGGCCGTCAGCAGGACTGCGTCGCCATGGATCGGCACCTGGAAGGCG
Source organism: Chromatiales bacterium (assembly GCA_052388435.1). GTDB lineage: Bacteria > Pseudomonadota > Gammaproteobacteria > JAJPIJ01 > JAJPIJ01 > JBQTIC01. The sequence continues at coordinate 67,176 of JBQTIC010000003.1, forward strand.
TAGCGCATACAGACCAGGATGGCGCACAGTTCCATCACGCCGAGAACGAAGTAGGGAGTGATCTTGCCGATCATCAGCCCCAGCGGCCGCACCGGAGTAACTAACAGTTGCTCCAGCGTGCCCCGTTCCTTTTCGCGCACGACCGAGAACGCAGTCAACATCGTGGTCACGAACAGCAGCAGGACAGCCATCAATCCCGGCAGGAAGAAGTTCGGTGAGCGCGAGGCGGGGTTGAACATGAGCTTCGGACGAATCTCGACCGGCATCGGCGCTCTCTCCGGCAGGGTCCGCCGCAGCGACTCCTCCAGACCGATCTGACCGGAGACGGTAACGGCCTGACCGGCCACCGAGGAATCCGAGCCGTCCACCAGCACCAGCACCTGCGCGGTATCGCCGTACAGCAGGTTGCGGGCGAAGTCAGGAGGAATCTTGATGCCGACCTTTGCCCGGCCAGCGATCATTTCCTGATTGAGCTCTGCATCGGAGTGCACATACTTGTAGACGCGGAAGGTGTCTGAGTTCCGCAGCCGATCAATGAAGGCGCGGCTCTCGGAGGTGCCGCGATCCGGAGGCCCGGCCGCCTGGCTGAGGCCGCTCTGATCAAAAACTGCCGTCGCCACCTGCCGCACGTTGGTGTCGATGGCTGCGCCAAGGATGACC
>JBQTIC010000004.1:0-45156 GCA_052388435.1 Chromatiales bacterium
TAGGGAACCTCTGATTAACTCAGAGGTTCCTGCGGCATAGGGATGTGCCGCCATCTTCGACGGCGGCAAGCCGTTGAAGATGAAGCAAAGCAAAAACCACGCTTTTTGCTTTGCGTGCTCTGAGAAGTCCAGGATGGGCTTATTCAGAGCTTCCTTAGACCACCGAGGCGGCTCAGGCCCTGCTTTTCTTGCGATCTCCGCTGCGCGTAACAGGCAGGGAGAGTCCTCCTTCTTCTCGCTCATGCCAATGAGAACCCGTCTCATATTGGCACGCCTACTTCTGTCCGAGCGCCGCGAGCTTGCCCGCCAGTTCCGCGTAGCGAGCGCGCAACTCCTTAATCAGCGCCTGGAAACGTGCATCCAGGAGTTGCCGGAGCTGCTCCTTAAGCGCGCGCATCTCCGCGCTATGACGCTCGCTCTGATCATCGAGGGCCTGCCTGAACTCCCTCCTCAATTGCGCAATTTGCTCGGCGGGCGTGCCCGGCGGCTGGGGCGCCACGCCTTGGTCAGGGAGGCCCGAGCTGCGCCCCTCCACCAGTACGGACGCGGCAGCGGTTTGTGCGTACTCCTCGGGCAACTCGATGACGATTTCCTCGTGGCCACCCGGCAGATCGACGTGGTCCCGGTCGTATTCCCCGGTGGTCCTCAGGTAATCAGCAACGGAGGAAGAGAGGTAGCAGGCGTTAAATCCCTTCTGCGCAAGCACGAAGGCCGCCAACGCGCTTTCCAGTTCATTGTCGCTGCAGGCAATGTAGGTCATATCCATGTCCAAGGCCTTGCGCGCCTGACGCAGAAAATCGAGCGGAATATTGCGGCTCCCCGGAATCGAATACTTGGCGTAATCGGCCGAACCGCGCACATCGAGCACGGCAGCGGCGCTGTCCGCGATCTTCTGTTGCATCCCGGCCGGGGCCAGCCCCTGCAACAGCGGCTTCTGGATCAGCGTCACGAAATCCTGCTTGCGCAGGCGCGCCAATGAGCCATCGCTGATCATCTCGACGGTAGCGTTGCGGGGAGCGTTCCGGATCAGCGCCTCCTCGCCGAAGCTGTCTCCGGGACCCAGGGAGGCGATTTCAACAGTGGCGTCTTCCACAGAGGCATAGCTGACAACGCGGCAACGACCTTCCCGGAGGATGTAGAAGCTATCACCTACCTCACCCTGGCGAATAATGGTCTCGCCGGCACTCACCGGCAGCATCTCGATGCTCGACACGATCTTCTTGAGGTTTTCCTTGGGTATGCGCGCGAAGGTTTTTGAGGCCAGGATTTGCGTCAGGAACCCGTCCTGTGCAGATGCCCGGGTATCATCGGTAGCCATGGACTTTCACCCCCATGTAAAAGGTTCGTCACTTCGCCGCTGCGTCCCCCGCAACGCGTGCCCTTGTCGACTTCTCCCTGGCAAGTATATGACCTGTGACGCGCGCCTGAAAACGCGACAGTGGCCGGGAGTTATGCGAACGGATCGCGCAGGACGATCGTGTCGGCGCGATCGGCGCCGGTGGAGATGATGTCGATGGGGGTGGCCAGTACCTCGGCAATGCGCTCCAGATACGCGCGCGCGTTGGCAGGCAAATCCTGGTAGCGCCGCACTCCCAGGGTCGAGTCCTTCCAGCCCGGCATCTCCTCGTAGACCGGTTCGCAGGCGAGTAACGCCTCGGCGTTTGCCGGCACGGTGGTCACTACCGCGCCGTCGCTGCGGTAACCCGTGCACAGGCGGATCGTGTCGAGACCGTCGAGCACGTCGAGCTTAGTGACGCACAGTCCCGACAGGCTGTTCAGCATGCACGCGCGCTTCAACGCCACCGCGTCGAACCAGCCGCAACGCCGCCGGCGCCCGGTCGTGGCGCCAAACTCGTGCCCGCGTTTGGAGAGATACTCGCCCACATCATCGGTCAACTCTGTCGGAAACGGCCCGCTGCCCACGCGCGTCGTGTAGGCCTTGGTGATGCCGAGCACGTAATCGATGCGGCGCGGACCGATGCCGCTGCCGGTCGCCGCATAGCCGGCGGTGGTGTTCGATGAGGTTACGTACGGATAGGTACCGTGATCGATGTCGAGCAGGGTTCCCTGCGCGCCTTCAAAGAGCACGTTCGCGCCTTGCGCCTGATATTGCGCGATCAGGTGTGGGACATCGGTGATGAGGGGGACCAGCCGCTCCGCGCACATGAGCGTCTCGTTCAATATCTGCTGAAAGTCAAGCGGCGCCTGCCTGTAGTAGTGCTGGAGCGCGAAGTTGTGATAGTCGAGCACTTCGCCAAGCTTGGCCGCAAAGCGCTCACGATGCGGCAGATCGCCTACCTTGAGCGCCCGTCGCGCCACCTTGTCCTCGTAGGCCGGACCGATGCCGCGGCCGGTCGTGCCAATAGCCGCCTTGCCCTTGGCCCGCTCGCGGGCCCGGTCGAGTGCAATGTGATAAGGAAGTATCAGAGGGCAGGCATCGCTGATGCGGATGCGCTCCGCCACGGGGATACCCGCTGTCTCGAGGGTCTGCATTTCCTCGACCAGCGCCTGTGGCGACAGCACCACGCCGCCGCCGATGAGGCAGTCCACTCCCTGGTGCAGAATGCCGGAAGGTATGAGGTGCAGGATGGTCTTGTGACTCTCGATTACCACCGTGTGGCCGGCGTTGTGCCCGCCCTGGAAGCGCACCACGGCGCGCACGCGATCGGTGAGCAGGTCGACGACCTTGCCCTTGCCCTCATCCCCCCATTGCGTCCCGATGACGACGACGTTCTTACCCACGCTGACTCGCAGACTCCGGCCGATGCTCGTGACCCCCCTTTTAGGGGAAGGACTGAGGTGGGGTTGAACGCCTGGCATCTCGCCCCCTTTCTAACCTTTCCCCTCTTGAGGGGGCAGGAAGCTACTCCGCCACTACGCTTTCACAACCTTCCATTGACCGGCGATGCGCGCAAGGCGCCAGTCGCAGCCCATCGCAGCGACATCGCCCTGCTGCCGGGACAGTTCGCTGACGACGATCTCTCCGCGACCGCGCAGTCGATCCACCGTCGCGCGCAGCCCACGGTCGTCCACCGCGGGCGCAAGGATGCGACGTCTCCCGCCCTGTGCGGCCGACGCGTACGCCGCAAGCTGGCGGAGATCCGTGCTGAAACCGGTGGCCGGCCGCGCACGCCCGAAGACCTTGCCGATGTCGTCGTAACGCCCGCCGAGGGCAAGCGCCTGACCGCTCGCCGGCTGATAGGCCGCGAACATGACTCCGGTGTGGTAGTGATAGCCGCGCAGCTCGGCGAGATCGACGTGCAGGCGCAGGCCAGGCACCTGCCGTCTTAGCGCGGCGACGATATCGCGCAGCGCGGCGAGCGCCCGCGCTACCCCCGCCGGCGCGCCCCGCAGCCGCGGCCGCGCCTCCTCGAGCACATCCGCGTCGCCGTTGAACTCCGTCAGCGCCATGATCATGTCGCCCGCGCGGCCCGTTACCTTCCAGTCGCGCAGCGACTCCGCCAGCTCGGCCGCCGCCTTGCGCTGCAGCAGCTCGAAAAGCACCCCTTCCTGTTCGGCGTCCAGGGCGGCGTGGCGGGCCAGCCCGCGAAAGACACCCATGTGTCCGAGATCAAGATATACCTGCCTGATGCCGGCCGCTGCCAGCGTCTCCAACATCAGCCGTATGATCTCAACATCGCTCTCGATGCCGGCATGACCATAGAGCTCGGCGCCAACCTGCAGCGGGCTGCGACCGCTGTTTAGACGGCCCGGGCGGGCGTGCAAAACGGTACCCAGATAGCACAGTCGGGTCGGCGACCTTCGGTTCACGCGGCGCGCGTCAATGCGTGCCACCTGCGGGGTCATGTCGGCGCGCACCCCCATCGTGCGTCCGGTGAGCTGATCAATGAGCTTGAAGGTCTGGAGATCAAGGTCGCGGCCCGTCCCGGTGAGCAGCGACTCCAGGTATTCGACGAACGGCGGCATCACCAGCTCGTAACCCCAGCTTCGAAACAGATCGAGGATCGTTCGTCGCAAGGCTTCAAGCCGCTCCGCCTGTGGCGGCAGCACCTCTTCGATGCCCTCCGGCAGCAGCCAGCGTTCCTGGTGAGTCATCAGGCGCTCAGTGCAAGATGTAAAGCAGGCCCAGCCCGATCAGCATCGACGCCAGTCCCACATAGCGCAGGGTGCCGTCATCAAGCGTGGCGGCCTGCTCCAGGATGCGGCGCATCGACCCCGGACTCAGGAACGGTCCAATGCCTTCGATGACCAGCATCAGGCCGAAGGCGGCCGCCAGATCGCTCCACATCGCTCCACTCTGGCGCCGTCGATCACGGCGACGGCGTCGGCCCCTGAGGGCTGTTGAAGTAGTCAAAAAACTTCGAGTCGGGTTGGAGAACCAGAATGTCGTTTCTGCTCTTGAACGCGGAGCGATAGGCGTTCAGGCTGCGATAAAAGTCATAGAACTCCCGATCCGCGCTGAACGCACCGGCATAAATCGCGGCGGCACGGGCGTCACCCTGGCCGCGGGCCGTCTCCGCATCGCGATAGGCCTCGGCGACGATGACCGTCCTCTCCTTGTCAGCCCCGGCACGGATGCGCTCTGCGGCCTCCGCGCCGCGCGAACGGAAGTCGCGGGCGGTTCGCTCGCGCTCCGCGCGCATGCGCCCGTACACCGAGCTGCTGACCTCCGCCGGCAGATCAATGCGCTTGATACGCACGTCCATCACCTTCACGCCGAGGTCCTGTCCACTCTCGTCGGCCGCCTTGGTAACGATGGTCATGATCGCGCCGCGCTGGCCGGAGACCACTTCCTGGACGGTGCGCCTGCCGAACTCCTCGCGCAGCCTGGAGTTTATCGTTTGATAGAGGAGCTGCGCTGCGAGCCGCTCGTCGCCGCGGGTGGCGCGGTAGTACTTCTCGAGATTGGCGATGCGCCAGCGCACATAGGAATCGACGATGACGTCCTTCTTCTCCTTGGTGAGAAAGCGCTCGGCCTCGGCATCGAGGTTGAGCAGCCGGCGATCGAACTTGCGCACCTGCATCAGGATGGGCAGCTTGAAGTGCAGACCCGGCTCGTAGTCCGAGCGGTGGATCCTCCCCAGGTACAGCACGATAGCCTGGTCGCGCTCGGTGATCACAAAAATTGATGCCCAGCCGATGATAAGCGCAATGACAGCGGCGATGAGGAACTTCGGACTCAACATTACTCAGCGCCTCCCGCGCTCGCGTGCCGCGTCATGCTCACGCGCCTCCGCCGGGGAGCCCATTGCCGTGCCTTCCAGGATCTCGGTGGCCAGGTCATCGCTGCCTCCCGCCGCCGGCGCGCGGCCCTCCTCTTGCTGGCGTTGGACGAGCTTGTCGAGCGGCAGATAGAGGATCTGATTTCCAGCGCGAGTGTCGACGATGACCTTGGTCGTGTTCCCCAGCACGGCTTCCAGTGCCTCAAGATAGAGGCGCTCGCGGGTGACCTCGGGTGCGCGCTGGTACTGCCCGACGAGCTGTGTGAACCGGCTGGCATCGCCCTCCGCGCGCGCAGTCACCTGCGCCATGTAGGCTTCGGCTTCAGCCCGGTGCCGGGCCGCAGTCCCGCGCGCCTTGGGGATGATCTCGTTCTTGTAGGCTTCGGCCTCGTTGATGAGGCGCTGTTCATCCTCGCGCGCCTTGATGGCGTCATCGAAGGCCGCCTTCACTTCCTCGGGCGGCTTCGCCGCCTTGATGTTGACCACATTGACGACCAGGCCGGTTTGGTACTGATCGAGTATTCCCTGCAACGTGTCCCTTGTCGACACTGCGATCTGGAGCCGTCCCTCCGTCAGCGCGAAGTCCATGGTGTTGGCACCGACGATCTCGCGTACCGCCGCCTCGGTTGCCCGCCGGATGGTCTCATCGGGGTCGCGGACCTTGAAGGCGTAGGCGTGGACATCCTTGATTTTGTACTGCACCTCCAGCTCGATGTCGATGATGTTCTCGTCGCGGGTCAGCATTGCGGCCTTGTGGGTCATTGATCTGACGAGGTCCGCGTTGACCTTCTCGACGCGCTCGATCGGCGGAGGCAGGCGTATGGTCCAGCCCGGCTCCAGAGTAACCACGTAGGCGCCAAAGCGCAGCACCAGGCCCCGCTCGCCGGGCTGGACGATATAGAACATGTTGGCAAGCAGCACCAAGCCGCCAATGATGAGGATGAGCGGGAGAAAGGCGGCGGGTGAGCGCCCCGGCGCGCCGCCGGAACCGCCGTTGCGGCCGCGGCGGCCGCCGAAGAGGTTGCGCAGCCGCTCCTGCATCCTGCGCACCACCTCATCGAGGTCGGGCGGTCCGTCCTGCTGCTTGCCGCCCCACGGATCGCGGCTGCCGCCACCTGGTTCGTCCCACGCCATCGGTACGCCCTCCGCCTCTCGCTGGCTCATGCTGCGCGTCCGCTTTCACTCGATGTCGTCGTGTGTCGTTGTCAACGGCGGCGCCGCTTAGGTTTTATTGTTCAATAAGTTGGCTTTACTCAGCGTTGCGCCGCGCCGCGATTGTACGGGCAGCCTAGCACGGCTGCAACCGAAGCGGCACCGGTGATCAGGCGCGCAGTGACGGGACACTGGGCGCCCGCACGGGCGCGTTCAGGCCTTCGGCGCGGCAGAGTTGGTCGAGTTGCCAACCATCGAGACTGACGGTCATCTCCCACCCGCCTTCCTGGCGCGCGTGATCGCGGGCGACTACGCCGAGCGCATAGAAGCGCGCCCGCAACCGCGCCGCTGCCGGTGGCAGGTAGAGCGTGTGCAGGCCGCGCTGGCGGCCCAGCCGCCTGGCGATGGCGGCGAGCAGCAGATCGAGGCCGGCGCCGCTGCGGGCCGATACCCACACCCGCCAGCACGCGCCCTGCTGGTCACGATCATCATGGGTCACGACGCCGTCCAGTCGATCGATCTGATTCATCACCACAAGCCGTGGCACGGCCTGGGCGCCGATCTCCTCCAGCACCCTCTCCACGTCTTCCGCGCGCTCGTCGCGCTGCGGATCGGCAGCGTCGATGACCACAAGCAACAGCGCCGACAGTACGGCTTCCTCCAGCGTGGCCCGGAAAGCGGCGACCAGGTCGTGTGGCAGGTCTCGGATGAAACCCACCGTGTCGCCCAGCACGATGTGGCCGCCGCCGGGCAAGGCAAGGCGGCGCAGTGTTGGATCCAGTGTGGCAAAGAGCTGATCGGCGACGTAGGCGCCGGCACCCGTGAGGGCGTTGAACAGGGTCGACTTGCCGGCGTTGGTGTAGCCGACCAGTGACGCCGCCGGCAGCTCCGCGCGAGCACGCGCGCGCCGCTGCTCGCGGCGCTGGCGGCGGACACGCTCCAGACGCGCGTGTATCTGCCGCATGCGCCGCTCAATCAGGCGTCGGTCGATTTCCAGCTGGGTCTCGCCGGGTCCGCGTAGACCGATGCCGCCCTTCTGTCGCTCCAGGTGCGTCCATCCGCGTACCAGCCGCGTTGACATGTGTTTGAGCTGGGCAAGCTCGACCTGCAGCTTGCCTTCGTAGGTGCGCGCGCGCTGGGCAAAGATGTCCAAGATGACCCCGGTCCGATCCACCACCCGGCACTTCAGTTCGCGTTCAAGGTTGCGCTCCTGCGCCGGGCTGAGGCCATGGTTGAAGAGCACCACGTCCGCGGCGTGCGTCTGTACCGTGTCGCGAAGCTCCTTGAGCTTGCCAGATCCAATGAAATGGGCGGGGTCGGGTGCAGCGCGCGTGCCGGTCACGACGTCGACGACGTCCGCGCCCGCAGCGCGCGACAACTCGCGAAACTCTGCCAAGGTCTCGCCTACGACGCTCCCGCGCAGGCTCAGGTTGACGAGGACGGCACGCTCGCCGCTGGTGGGTCGCTCAAACAACAGAAGGTCCGAGCACTGTGCTCAAGGTTGCGGCACACTCGCCTGAGATGCTCTGCAGTGCAGGATGGTCTAGCCTCAGTGACTGGTTGCCGACGTTGAACTGCGGGGGAGTCCGGCAGCGCCTGCGGTCGAGGGATATCGACCCGGTCCGCCGCTACTCCGTCGCGGCTGCAGGCTCCTCCTCGGCGCGCGGCAACTTGACGTTGCGCGCCGGCACTACCGTGGAGACTGCGTGCTTATAGACCATCTGGCTGACCGAGTTCTTCAATAGAATCACGAACTGGTCGAACGACTCGATCTGCCCCTGCAATTTGATTCCGTTCACCAGGTAGATCGACACCGGTATGTGCTCCTTGCGCAAGGCATTCAGGAACGGCTCCTGCAGTGATTGTCCTTTACTCATTCTTGTTCTCCTTCTTCTGATGCGCCTGTGTTATTGATTCGCGTTTTGCCCGCGCGTTTCGAGCGCTCGAGAGTTACCTTTCCAGAACCGCGCCGGCGTGCAGCGCCAGCCCGCATTGAAGCCCCCTCCCGTCATGCCTGGGATCAAGTCTAACGAAGCCGATTCGAGGCCCTTCTCCTGAGTCTTTATATTATAACCGCTAAACAGCGGCGCTGGCGTCAAGCTTCTTCTGTAGGGTCCTGATTACCACCCCGGCCAGGTCAAGCTGACTGGCGTCGATCCAATCGACAACTGGCTCGGTGCGCAACCAAGTAAGCTGACGCTTCGCAAGCTGGCGCGTGGCGGCAATCGCCTCCGTCACCATGGTCACGCGGTCACATTCCCCGCTCAAATACCGCCAAACTTGACGGTAGCCTACCACCCGCATCGAGGCCAACCCTGCACACAGGTCGCCACGATCCCGCAGCGCGCGAACCTCCTCGATCAAACCCCCGGCCAGCATGCCCCGGAAGCGCTCGCCGGCGCGCCGGTATAGCTCGCCACGGTCGGCCGGGCTGAGGGCGAGTTTAACGATGGGATTGGGAAACCGCCCGCTTGACCCTTCGCGCCACCACTGCGTCATGCCTTTGCCCGTCAGTTCGTGGATCTCCAGAGCACGCTGGATGCGCTGGGAGTCGTTGGGGTGGATGCGGGCGGCGGCGGCGGGATCGACCGCCGCCAGTCGGCCGTGCAGCGCCGCCCAGCCCTGCACTGCTGCCTGGGCCCCGAGCCGGGCGCGCACAGCCGCATGTGCAGCAGGCATGGATGAGAGTCCGCGCTCGAGAGCGCGAAAGTACAGACCTGTTCCGCCGACCAGCAAAGGGATGCGCGCGCAGGCCTGGATCTCGGCGATGGCAGCCACCGCGTCGGCGCGAAACTCCGCTGCCGAATAGGACTGTCCCGGGTCCCGGATGTCGATCAGCCGGTGTGGCGCGCGCGCCAGTTCAGCGGCGGCGGGTTTCGCCGTACCGATGTCCATACCGCGGTAGACCATGGCCGAATCGACGCTGATGATGTCGCACGGCAGCGCCTGCACGAGATCGATGGCGACGGCCGTCTTGCCGGCGCAGGTGGGCCCCATCAGAAAGATCACGGGGCGCATCTGTCTTGCGGGCGCTGCCATCTATCTGCGTGGACCGAGCAGCTCGCGCAACTCCTTTGCCTCAATCCGCCGGACCAGCCGACGCCCCGTCAAGTCGGCGATCGTGTAAGCCGCCTCCAGCTCGCGCAGCAGGCGGGTCATTGCCTCCGCCGTCTGCGGCAACTGCGCGCGGGCGGCGGCGAGTGCGACCGCCCGCAGCAGTTCCGCGCAATCCAACGGTATCTCGCGCCACTGTGCCGCGAGCCATGCCAGCGCTGAGTCGATGAGAACCCGTGGCGGCGATTCGGCCAAAACCGCCGGCACCGCGCGCAGGAGCAGATGCCCGGGTCCGGCCGCCTCCGTCTCCAGACCGCACGCGGTCAGCTTGTCGATGCATTGCGACGCAAACTCCCAGCCCCTGACATCCACCTCCAGTGGCAGCGGAAAGATGAGCGGCCGGGTGACGACAGTGCCGGCTTCGAGCTGGGTCGCGAGCCGCTGCGAAAAAAGCTCTGCCCGCGCGCGCACGGCATCGATCACCAGCAGAGCGTCGCCCGACCGCGCGAGGAGCATTCCGCCGGCGAACAGCGTGAGAGCCTGACCGCCCCATGGTTCAGGCGCTGCGGCTCCAGCAACATCCGCCGCCGTTGAGGCACCGCTCGCGTACAGGGCTTGTTCTGGCTCGCGGACACCCGCCGCCCGCGCCGGCCGCTCCTTTGAGGTAAGCCCTGGGACCCCCGCAGCCACGATGCGTGTCCGCAGCGCCCGGCGCAGGGCGCTCAGCACGAAATCATGCACGCGCCGTGGATCGGCAAATCGCACCTCGGTCTTTGCAGGATGCACGTTGACGTCCACCAGCGCCGGGTCTATTTCCAGGTACAGTACACAGGCCGGGTGGCGCCCCGGCGGCAGGGTATCGTCATAGGCCAGCCGCGTCGCGTGCTGCAGGCGCGGGTCGCGCACGGGGCGATCGTTCACGAACCAGTATTGCAGGTTGCTTTGGTTGCGCGCGGCCTCCGCTGGCGCGATCCACCCGCGCACGCGCATCTCCCCGGCCTGACATTCCAACGCGTGCGCCGCGCGCGCGAAGGGCGCACCGCACAGCTTCTCGACGCGTCGAGTCTGCTCCGCCGCCATGCCGGCCGGCTGCAGCGTAAACAGCCGCTGGCCATTGTGCAGCAGGCTCAGGCCCACATCGAACGCCGCCAGCGCCGTGCGTCGCAGCCATTCCTGCAGGTGCAGGAACTCGGTGCGTTCGCTCTTCAGGAAGCGGCGCCGCGCCGGGACGTTGAAGAAGAGGTCACGCACCTCGACGGTGGTGCCAGGCGGGTGGGCGGCCGGTTGCGGTTCCTCGACCCTCGCGCTCCCGTCCACGGCGATGCGCCACGCGCCTTCCCCGACGTCCGTGCAGGAAGTCACGGCGAGCCTGGCCACCGCGCCGATGCTCGGCAACGCCTCGCCGCGGAACCCGAGCGTAGCGAGCGTGGAGAGATCGGCGAGCGCCCGAAGTTTGCTGGTCGCGTGGCGACTGAGCGCCAGCCGCATTTCATTCCTTGGGATGCCGATGCCGTCGTCCCGGATGCGGATTAGGTGCATACCGCCGCGCTCGCACTCCACCTCGATGTGACGCGCGCCGGCATCCAGACTGTTTTCCACCAGTTCCTTCAATACCGAGGCTGGCCGCTCGATCACCTCGCCGGCGGCGATCTGGCTGATGACGAAGTCGGGAAGCAACTCGATGGGGACACGCATCCTGAACTTGGGATCTTACGCTTTGTTGCCGCCTCCCGATCCGCCGATCTGGAGGCGGTTGATGCCCCGGGGCGAAGTTTAGCGCCGCGAAGATTTGCAGCGGCTAAAAAACCTCAGCGGGCGCTGGCGAGGCGCCGCTCAAGCTGTTCGGCGAGCAGGGTGCCGGGCGGGGGACTGTTCTCGAAGTAACGTCGTATTCCCAAGGCGATGGCGCGCGCGAGCAGCCTCTGGTGCGCCGGCGCGCGCAGCTTCTTCTCTTCCTGCGGATTGGTGAGGTACGCCGTCTCGACCAGGATGGAAGGGATGTCGGGGGATTTCAGCACAACGAAGCCGCCATGCTGGACCTGGCGTTTGCGGATGTTGCCTACGCGATCAAGGCGGTCGAGGACTTCGCGCGCCACGTCCACACTGGCCTCGATTGAGGCGGTTTGTGAAAGATCGAGCAGCACGGACTTGAGCATGTCGTCCTTGTCCTCAAGGGTGATGCCGCCGATATAGTCGGAAGCGTTTTCCTGATTGGCGAGCCAGCGGGCCGCCTCGCTGCTCGCCCCGCGCTGCGACAGCACGTACACCGAGGAGCCCGCCACCCTGGGGTTGCGGTAGGCGTCGGCGTGCACCGAAACGAACAGATCGGCGTGATGCTGGCGGGCCTTCTCGATGCGTTTGCGCAGCGGGATGAAGTAATCGCCGTCGCGGGTGAGGACCGCACGCAGGCCCTGCTCCCGGTTCACGGCATCCGCGAGCTGGCGCGCGATCGCCAGCGTGATGTCCTTCTCGCGCGTACCGTGACGCCCGGTCGCGCCCGGGTCCTCGCCGCCATGGCCGGCATCAATGGCAACAATGATGCTACGGTCACGGCGACCGCCACCCGGGGCGATCGCAGCGGACTTCGGCGCGGAACCGGCCGGCATCGCTATCGGCGCCGCAGTGTCCGCCGCCCTGGCAAGCGGAGGGACAACCGCGAACGGTTCGTCAGCAAGCTCGATCAGCAGACGGTGGCCGTACCTTTCGTTGGGCCCCAGCAGCGAGCTGCGCGCAGTTACCGGCTTGCTCACATCGAACACGACCCGCAGGTCACCACCGCCGCGCGCACCGTGACGCACCGCTCGCAGCAGCCTGCTCTCCGGCCCCGGCTGGGGCAGCTTGCCGGTCACCGTGGCGGCCTGAAGGTCCACGACGACGCGCGGCGGGTCTGCGATGGTAAAGATGTCGTAGCGCGCCGCCGCCGAGAGGTCGAACACCACCCGCGTGTTGTCGGGCGCGGGCCATACCCGGAGATTCCGGACCTCCAGCGCTTCCACCTGGCTTGCGCCGAGCAGAAGGATCCACAGTGCAAACAGACGCATGAGTTGGCTGGGCGACCTTTGACGGTATCTTATATAGATATTCTTGACGGTTAGTCGATAAATTTCAACTCATGTTTTCACATTCAATCTTAACATTATGATATTATGTGTCTATTCAGCCATGGGAAAGCTGCGTCGTGTCCTTGAGAAACTCCTGCAGCCAGGCGCCACCGTCGGCGGAGTGAACACTGATCGACACCTCGCGTTCGCCTTCCGCGTTGCCATGCCGGAGGACCGCTTGCAGATCGCCCTCTGGCAGCACGCCGGCGCCCCGTTCGGGCCATTCGACAAGCCACATGGCGTCGCTGCGCAAGTAGTCGCCGATGCCCATTTCGTGCAGCTCGCGCGGGTGGTTCACCCGGTAGAAATCGAAGTGATAGACGTCCAAGCCGGACACTCGGTACGGCTCGACCAGCGTGTAGGTCGGGCTCTTGACCGCGCCACGGACCCCAAGGGCGCGCAAGAAACCCCGCACCAGCGTGGTCTTGCCGGCACCCAGTTCGCCGCAAAGATAGAGCAGCCTGCCCGGCCGTGCGCACGCCGCAAGACGGGCCCCGAGCGCCTCCGTCTCCGCTTCCGAGGCAAGCACTCGGTGGAAGCTGGCAGCGTTCATTCCCTGCGACGCAGGACGGTGGGTAACCACCTCAGGGATTGGCCAGTCGGCGCAACCAGGGCATGAGGTCGGTGGCGATGAGCCCGCGCTCGCCCTGCGCCGCGGCGCGGTCGCCGGCCTCGGCGTGCAGGCAAACGCCCAGACATGCCGCATCATCCAACGACAACCCCTGCGCCAGCAAACCGGCGATGACACCTGTCAGGACATCGCCCATCCCGCCCGATCCCATGCCCGGATTACCCGCGTCGCAGACGCTGAGCTGCTCGCCGGTACCCGCGATCACCGTGCCCGCCCCCTTCAGCACGCAAACGCCCCCGTAGCGCCCCTGGATCGCCCGCGCCGCCGCGTAGCGATCAGCCTGGATCGCCGTGCTCGTGCACCCGAGCAGGCGAGCCGCCTCGCCCGGATGGGGTGTCAATACCCAGTTATCCTTTGCAGTCGCCTCGGCAGACAGCAGGTTGAGCGCATCAGCGTCCAGGACCATCGGCACGCGCCGCTCCAGCACACAGGCGAGCGCACCCTGCCCCCACACGCCGCGGCCCAGCCCAGGACCGACCGCCATCACCGTCGCGCGGCCGAGCAGCGCATTTAGCTCCGCTGGCGTCTCTACGCCATGGCTCATCAATACTGGACAGGCCGCGGCAATGAGCGGCGCCTGCGCGGCGCGGGTCGCCACGCTCACCAGCCCGGCGCCCACGCGTGCGGCCCCCTCCCCTGCCAGGCGCGCTGCGCCCATGTAGCCACTCTCCCCGCCGACGACCACGACGTGGCCGTAGTCACCCTTGTGAGCGCTGCGCCGGCGCGCGCCGAGCTGCGCTGCGTAGCGCAGGCGGCCGATGCGTCGCGCCGAGGCTGCCACCGCACTGTAGATGGCGTGCGGGACGTCGAGATCGCTGAAGTAGAGGACACCGCAGTAATCGGGCGCCGAGCCGGTCAGCAACCCCTGCTTCACACCGATGAGCGTCACCGTCGCCTCTGCAACCACCGCGTGCCCGAGCGGCTGTCCCGTGTTGGCGTGCAAGCCGGAGGGGATGTCGACTGCAACCACCGGCACCGCGCTCGCGTTCACCGCCTCGATAGCCGATGCGTAGTCACCCTCTACGGTGCGGTCAAGACCGGTGCCGAGCAGCGCATCGACGATCACGTCGGCATCCAGCATTGACTCCGCGCCCCACCGCCATGTCGTCACACCCGCCGCCTCCAGCGCGTTCAGCCAGTGGAGCGCATCACCGTGCACGCGGGCCCGCTCGCCGATGATATGGACGCCTGCCGAAAGGCCAGCGTTGTGCGCCAGTTGCGCCACCACGAAGCCGTCGCCGCCATTGTTGCCAGTCCCACACAGCACGGCGACATGACGCGCCTCGGGCCAGCGTTCGCGCAAAACCGCGAATACTGCAGCGCCGGCCCGTTCCATCAGTGTGCGCCCCGGAATGCCGTGCCCCTCGATCGCGGCGCGGTCGAGCGCACGCACGCCTTCAGCGCGATACAGGCTAAGGGGGAGTTGGGTGGTCGGAGCACTCATGGCCGCGCGTCAGCGCCTGAATGAGAAAGCGCGATGATGGGCAACTGTCCACTCCATCGAACAGGTCGATTCCCTCTCACCTGCCTTCTCTCCCTTCGACCCTGCTCAGGCCAGGCATCGGGGGACAGCCCAATGAGTCGACTAAATACAGCCGACTGACGCTTACTTTGGCTCACTTGCTTATATGCGGAAGAACTGCGCGCGGTAATGCCGCAGCTCCTCGATCGAATCGCGGATGTCATCGAGCGCGAGGTGCGTCGAGCTCTTTTCGAAGAGTGGCAGATCCGGCGCCCAGCGTCGCACCAGCTCTTTGACAGTACTCACATCGAGGTTGCGGTAGTGGAAATACCGCTCGAGCTGTGGCATGCGGCGGAAGAGAAAGCGGCGGTCCTGGCAGATGCTGTTGCCGCACATCGGCGAGGTGTCAGGCGGCACGTGCTGGCCCAGAAACTCCAGCGTTCGCTGCTCGGCTTCCAGCTCGCTGACCCCGGTCTCGCGCACGCGGCGAAGGAGTCCGGATTGCGTGTGCTGTCGCATGTTCCACTCGTCCATGGCGCCCAGCACCGCCTCCGCCCGGGCGATCGCGAAAACAGGGCCCTCGGCGACGATATTGAGCTGTGCGTCGGTGACGATGGTCGCGATCTCGATGATATAATCCTCATCCGGATTGAGACCCGTCATCTCAAGGTCGATCCAGATCAGGTTTTCTGGAGAGGGATTCATTCTTCACTGCCTTTCCGGGTGGCCTGCCCCCGGAGCCAGAACCGCGACTGTCCCGTGAGTGCCTTTACCTTCGTTTTCCTCGCCGCGCTCGTGGCCAACGTGGCCCTGCAGGTGTGGCTCGACCAGCGCCACCTGCGCCACATACGCTCGCACCGCAGCGCCGTGCCCGAACCCTTCGCGGCACTGATCCCGCTGGCCGCGCATCAGAAGGCTGCTGATTATACGACGGCGCGTGTGCGCCTAGGCGTCGTGGAGTCGTTACTCGGCGCCGTGGTGCTGCTGGCCTGGACCCTCGGAGGCGGCTTCGACCTGCTCGACGCGGGCCTGCGTTCGCTGGGCTGGTCCGAGACCGCCACGGGCGTCGCATTCCTGATCAGCGCGGTGCTGCTGATGGCGATCATCGACCTGCCGGCACGGCTGTACGGGACCTTTGTCATCGAGCAGCGCTTCGGGTTCAACCGCACCACGCCTCGCCTCTTCGTGCTGGATCTCCTCAAGGGTGGTTTGCTGCTGCTGATACTCGGGACGCCGCTGGCGGCGGTCGTGCTTTGGCTGATGCGGCACGCCGGGGAGCTGTGGTGGCTGTATGTGTGGCTCACATGGACGGCATTTAGCGTCTTCATGCTGTGGGCGTTTCCCATCTTCATCGCGCCACTGTTCAACAAATTCGAGCCGCTCGCAGACCGCTCGCTCGCCGGGCGCATCGAAGGGCTGCTCGAGCGCACCGGTTTCAGATCCAATGGCATCTACGTGATGGACGGATCGCGCCGCTCCGCGCACGGCAACGCGTACTTCACCGGCTTCGGTACCAACAAGCGCATCGTGTTCTTCGACACCCTGCTGAAAGACCTCGAGGCGGAGGAAATCGAGGCGGTGCTGGCGCATGAGCTCGGGCATTTCAAGGGCCGCCACGTCATCAAGCGCATTACCATCATGACTGTGGTCAGTCTGCTTGGCCTGGGCATCCTCGGCTGGCTCAGCGGACAGCCCTGGTTCTACAGCGGGCTCGGCGTATTACGGCCTTCGGCGCACACCGCCCTTATCCTCTTTCTGACCGTCGTCCCGGTGTTCACCTTCGTGCTGCAGCCGGCGATGAGCTGGTGGTCGCGCCGGCACGAGTTCGAGGCGGACGAGTACGCCGTTCGTCAGGCCGACGGCCACGCGCTCACGCAGGCTCTGGTCAAGCTCTATAAGGGGAACGCCAGCACCCTGACACCGGACCCGCTGTACTCTGCCTATCACGATTCCCATCCTCCGGCGCCGCAGCGGGTGGCGCAGTTGCAGGCGCTGATGCGCTAGACGATAGACGATGGTAAAGGTGTGGCCAATGCGTGTGCCGACGCGGTCTACATTACGAAGCGCCCGGAAATCACTCCATATTCCCCCGTGTCAAAGGGGGGCGAGGGGGGATCTATTCGGCGGATTGCGCCAGCGGCTTGTCGCGGCCGGCGCGGGCTTACTGCTGTCTGCCCATGCGGGCGCGGCTGATGGCGGACATGGCAAGGAGCTGGTCGAGGCTCATTGCCTGCACTGCCATAACGCGACGATGTACACGCGTCCGGATCGCAAGGTGAAGGACCTGAAGGGACTGGAGAAGCAGGTGCGCCGGTGCGAACTGGCGCTCGAGCTGCAATGGTTCGATGAGGACGTCGCCGACGTGGCGGCGTACCTTAACGACACCTATTACCGGTTCCCGCGCTAGCATCGCGCCGCGACCTGGACTGCGCCAAGCGCTATCGGCTTGAGGCCCTGAATCACTTCGCCAAGGTGGGAAGCTCAGGTAATAGCCCTGGAGCGCGCGACACCGCAGACTCATTGCCGCTCAAGCGCGCCACGACATCGGCCTCGCCGCACGGCCCCCCGGCAGGCGCTGACCCGACAAAAGCTGATCCCCAGCGTCGAACCCGAGCGTCTCGTTGACAGCCTTGAAGTCGTCGAGGTCGAGGAACAGAACGCCGAACGTCCTTCCGAACCGCCGTGCGCACCGCTTCGACCACGCTGTCGTGCAGACGCGTGCGGGATAAGTCCCGTCAGTGCTACGAACCGACGCCCGCCTGGGCTGCCGTCCCTGTCCGTCGGTCTAGAAAGTCACCGTCAAGTTGACGGAACCGTACTGGCTGGCTTCGTCCTGCCCCTCGAACTCTTTGGTGCGAAGCACGTGCGCGTAGGTGAGCTTCAGCCGCTGCCACGTCACTCCGGCGCCCAGGATCAGATCGCCGACGATGTCCTCCTTCTCCACGCTGTGCGAGTCCTCGTAGGTATTGCCGTCCAGAAAGATGTCGCGCAGCACGGCGCGGCCGGTCAAGGCAGCAAAGAAATGGGCCCCGAAGATGTTGGGATCATGCCGGGGAGCATCAGCGGCGAGCACCGGCGCGCTCACATCTCCACCGGGACGGATGAGGGAGGTGCCAAAATCCGCGGGGATGTTCAGCCCAAAGCGCGCCTCGATGCCGGCGTTGGCGTAGGTGTACACCGTGCCCGCCGCCCCGCCGGCGTGGCCGATGACATCCGCGCCGAGGCGTGAATCGGGGTGAAAGACGTCCCATAGCCGCTGCTTGCGCTGATAGAAAATCGAGAACGCCGGTTCGTTCTCGAGCTGGTTGTCCCATCCCTTAGCCGTGGCGATGCCGCGCAGGTCGTGCACGAAGTTCTGCGTCTCCTCGCCCTGTGCTCCGGATCCGACCCAGCCGAGCTGCACCTCGAAGGTATCGAGCGCGCGGGTATTCTTGCTGTTGAGCGACATGCCGCCGTAGAGCCAGCCTGCATAGGACCGGTCATCCTCGATGAGGTCGCGGCGCTCGATGTCTTCCGGGGTGAAGATCTTCTGCCCGATGAAGAACCCCAGATTCTTTTCGCGCCCGGCCTGAAATTCATCCATCGACTCGAAGAACCCGCGCAGCCACACCGGCGTGTACTGCCACTGCGCGTACTGGCGCAGGTCGCGAGACAGCCATGAGAGCTTGATGCCGTTGGTATAGAAGCGATCGGTTTCAGCGAACAAATCGTTCTCGAACAGGATGCTGTAGGTCCCGCAGTACAGCGGACGCTGCTCCGGATCTTCGCATGATCCCACCTCGACGGCGTGCGTGCCCGCGGCAGCGAGCGAGCCCAGCAGGCCGGTGACAGCGGCTGCACGGAACGAGATCATGCATCGTGAGCGGTAAGGGGGTAAGGTGTCATGGTGTCTGCGAAAACCTTGCATTCAGATCTCGCGGCGCGAAGCAATGGCATGTGAAAGAGTCCCCCCGTCAACATAGCCGAGATCACCGCCGAGGGGGACGCCGTGGGCGATGCGCGTGGCGCGCACGTTGCGCTTGTGCGCGATCTGGCTGATGTAGTGTGCCGTCGCCTCGCCCTCCACTGTCGTGCCGGTAGCGAGAACGACCTCTTTCACCTCGCCCTCATCCAGGCGTTCCGCAAGCTTGTCGATGCCGATGTCCTCCGGGCGTATGCCGTCCAGCGGCGACATGCGTCCCATGAGCACGAAGTATAAGCCGCGATAGTCGGCCGATTGTTCGATGGCCGTCACATCAGCGGGGCTCTCTACCACGCAAAGCAGCGACCGATCGCGGCGATCGCTGGCGCAGATCTGGCAGAGCGACATGTCGCTGAAGTTCCGGCAGCGCGAGCAATGGCTGACCTTCTCGATGGCGACAACCAACGCGTCCGCGAGTCGGCGGCCGCCGTCGCGATCGCGCTGGAGCAGGTGAAACGCCATGCGCTGCGCCGTCTTCGGCCCGACACCGGGCAGGCACCGCAGCGCCTGGATGAGCTGATCGAGAAGAGATACGGAAGTCATGATTCAGATGACAGTGCGCGAGCGTTCCCTCTACCCTCGCGGGAGAGAATCAGGGAGAGGGTGATGATTAGAACGGCAGCTTCATGCCCGGAGGCAGCGGCATGCCCGCGGCCAGTCCGGCCAGCTTGTCCTTGCTCATCTGCTCGACGCGGCGCACCGCATCGTTGACCGCCGCGGCGACGAGGTCTTCCAGCATGGTCTTGTCATCCTGCATCAGCGACGGATCGATGCAGACGCGCTTCACATCGTGCCGTCCCGTCATGACCACCTTGACCATGCCGGCGCCCGCCTCGCCGTTCACCTCCATGCCAGCGATCTCCTCCTGCGCCTTCTGCAGGCTCTCCTGCATGCGTTGCGCCTGTTTCATCAAGTCTCCGAGTGGACCCTTCATTGCAACTCCTCTTGTCTTCGGTCACGTATGCCCTAAGCCTGCTCCCGCGGCGATGTGCTCTCGATGACGGCACCGAACGACTCGCGCAGCGCGACCACGTTCGGATCATTCTCAATCGCCGCCGCCGCCGCACGCTCCCGCTCGAGTTCCTCGCGGCTGCGCGCCTGTGCCGGCGTCTCGGTCCCGCCCACCTCCTGTACCGACAGCGCCAGTCTGACGCCTTCTCCACAACGCGCCTGGATTGCTTGCTCGAGTCGCTGCTCCGCTTGTACGCCGCGCAGGTTCGCGTGGGTAGGCGACAGCGCCAGACGAAACCGGCCGTCAGTCATTCCCTGGAACACGCACTGTGCGGCGAGTTCCTTCACCCGTCCGCTCAGACCGAGCTCGGCGATCAGCGCCGGCCAGTCGTTCCCCCCTGTCGTTAACCCACCGACGGCGGGCTGTGCGCTCGCCGCATGCGTCGCCTCCGGGGCACTTGACGTCACCCTTGCGTTCGCGACCTGAACATCACCGCTCGGGGGCCGGAATGCGAGCATGCGCAGCAGTACCATCTCGAAACCGCCGGCGGGATCCGGCGCGAGCGGAAGGTCGCGCCGCCCGATGAGGCCGATCTGATAACAGAGCTGGCAATCCTCCGGACTCATGCGGCACGCGATGTCGAGGATCTGTTCGTTGTCCTCGATGGCTTTGCCATCATTGCCCAGCACCTGCACCACCGCGACGCGCTGCAGCAGGCTCAACAATTCACCGAGGACGGCGACGAAATCCGGATTGGCCTCGGCGATGCGGCGGCTGTGCGCGATCACCTCCGCCGCGTTGCGGTCGGCGATCAGCCCGAGCAGCTCGAACACGTGCCGGCGATCGATCGCGCCGAGCATGTTGCGCACATCCGCTTCGCGCAGCTCACCCCCGCCGTAAGCGATCGCCTGGTCGAGCAGGCTCAGCGCGTCACGGACACTGCCATCGGCCGCCTCCGCGAGCAGCCTGGCTGAACCCTGATCGACCGCGACTCCTTCCGCCGCGAGGATCTTCTCAAGATGCGCCGCGATCTGCGCCGCCGGCAGCCGTCTGAGATTGAACTGCAGACAGCGCGACAGAATGGTGACCGGCAGCTTCTTCGGATCGGTAGTGGCGAGCAGGAATTTCACGTGCGGCGGTGGCTCCTCCAGCGTCTTTAAGAGCGCGTTGAAGCTGTGGTTGGAGAACATCTGCACCTCGTCAATGAGATACACCTTGTAGCGCCCCCGCGTCGGTGCGTAGTGCACGTTCTCCAGCAGCTCGCGTGTCTCGTCGACCTTGGTGCGCGAAGCCGCGTCGACCTCGATGAGATCGATGAAGCGGCCTTCGTCGATCTCACGGCACGATGCGCACTCCCCGCACGGTGTGGGCGTCACGCCCGTTTCACAGTTGATCGCCTTGGCGAGGATGCGTGCGACGGTGGTCTTGCCGACACCGCGCGTGCCACTGAACAGGTAGGCATGATGCAGGCGGCCCTGCGCCAGCCCATGCATCAGCGCCTGCAGCACGTGCTGCTGGCCGATCATGTCTTCGAAGCGGCGCGGCCGCCACTTGCGTGCGAGTACTTGGTAACTCATGCGGGTCGGGAGCGGAAGGCAGAAAACCTGCCGGTTACTTTACTACAAAAGACATCCCACAGAGGGGAGGCGGCCGGCGCCAGCCACACTCCGGCGCACGCATCGGCTGCTACCGCTGCTCCCTTCCGGGCCTGACGGGGTTCACAACGTAGCGTCGCGGAGGGACCGGCGCGGCCACCATTGAAATCGATGTCGCTGATTCCAGCGCCTGTCGCGGCGAGACGCCGTCGGTCACTCCTGTTCGCCGCATTGCCTGGAGGGAACGACGAGCCACGCCCGGCCGCGTGTCCGGCACCGTCGCCTCACCTCTTGAGCGCCGGCCGATTATATCGGAAGCGATCACGCCTCGACAGGTCATAGCCAGCAATCTCTGCGCCGCCTCTCTGCGGAAGGTTGCGCTGCTCCACTGCGGCCACGCCCGACAACCCAGTGTCCATTGCGTCCTTACGGCCGAATCCGTCTTTGTGGTTGGCAGAGGGCAGGCAGCCTGCGGTTATGCCTGGCGGCACCGAGAGACTGTCGTCGTGCCGGATGTCGATGAGTTCCGGCCATATCTCCTGCAGCGCGCAGAGCCGTTCGGAGATTGTGGTGCGGGGCTTCGACGGGCGCGGCGAGGTCGCCTTTGTGCTCGATGGCGGCAGCGACAAACCGGCCGACTTCGACGAAACTGATAAGTCCTACCTTGAACGCGTAGTGAGACTCCTCGAGCGGGTGGTCATCGGCAGTGACGATAGAGTCGACCGTCGCTCGCAAAAGAACACCGATTACAAAGAGTTCAGCAACTATTCCTCGGCGAAATAGTCGGAGTCGATGCGTTTGATTTCGCAGCGCGCAGCAGTGGTAACGCCCACGTTGTGGTCGATCATCAGCTCGGCGAATTGGGAGCCATCGATGAGAATGATTTTGCTGTCCAAGCGGCTGACGTAGTCGCGTGCTTCCGGAGTGAAGGAGGATGTCGTCACGAAAATACCCTTGCGGGCACTCTGTCCCAGCAACGCGCCCGCAAACCTCTGGATCTCAGGCCGACCAACCTTGCCCTCCCAACGCTTTGCCTGTATATAAATGATGTCGAGCCCCAACTGGTCTTCCTTGATGATGCCATCAATGCCCCCGTCTCCCGCTCGCCCGATGGCTCGTCCCGCCTCACGCACCGATCCGCCGTACCCCATGGCAACAAGCAAGTCGACCACTACGCGCTCAAAATACTCGGGTGCACATTTGACGATCTGCTTCAATAGCTCTTCGGCAAGGTTTTCACGGAGTTCCAGATACGCTGAGTCCAGTTGCTCCTCGGGAGTCTCCCCGGCGACCGCTCGGACCGGCTGACTAACGTCTTCAGCGTCCGCACCGTGGCGTAACTGCCGAAACGCTATGAACTCGGGGAAGCGCTCAAGATACGCGACGTTGATGAAGGGCGGGTTCTCTGCCAATACCTGACGCCCTCGCGCGGTAATCTGAATTTGCCCGCGCTTCGGACTGACCAAGAGCCCAGCCTTGGTCATATATGTTCGTGCCCAACCCACCCTATTGTCGAATGTCGGTTGCCTGCCGCTGGGAAGCAACTCCAACCGCTCAGCGTCCGTTACGCCGAAATGAACGGAAAGTTTGTCTATCGCCTCACGAGGTATGTATGGCGCCGTCCGCCGCGAATTGCAGCAGGGGCAGCATGATGCTCTGATAGTCAGGTACTGCCATTCAGTCCTCCCACGCCTTGTGCTATTTCCAGAACGCATCCCGCGTATTCGTAGCATCTCCCGTCTTCCTCCGACACCGCGGGTTGGACTCATGTCGTCGAAGCGCCAAGAACAAATCGCCCGCGTTCGCGGCGCAGCATCTCGCGTGACGCAGGAAGCGCGTCAGCGCATCAAGCGCCGTGCGCTGGTAATTCTTCAGCGTCAGCGCCGTCACTCAACCTACGGCGCTCGGCGATTGATCGAAATGGCACGTTTTAGATTGGCGGAGAGGGTGGGATTCGACCGTTTCGCCAGGAGCGAAACGGCGCGCCAGCCCCGAAGGGGTGAGTCCCAGGGATGGGACGAGCAACCCACGGTGGGACAACATCGACTTTCTCTCCACGTTTTATGGTTGGCGGAGAGGGCGGGATTCGAACCCGCGAAGGGGTATTACCCCTTACACGATTTCCAGTCGTGCGCCTTCGGCCGCTCGGCCACCTCTCCGTGGGCCGGGATCCTACACCGAAGGAACTCGCCAGCGCGAAACGTCGGCATGCGCCGGATTTACAGCGGGCCGCTCTGGTCGGGATTGGTTCTGTAGATGTAATAGGGTCCCTTGCCCGTGCTTCGCCTCGTACATTGCCATGTCCGCCGCGCGCAGCAGGCGCCCCGCGCGCTCCTCGGAGCGACTGAAGGCGATGCCAACGCTTGCTGATACCCGCTGGAGAAATCCCCAACCTGCTTCAACCCATGGATGTGCTCGATGATGCGCGCAGCGACGTGGGTCGCGTCACTCTCGTCGGCGATGTTCTCCAGCAGCACGACAAACTCATCGCCGCCCAGCCGTGCCAGCGTGTCCCCGGGGCGGAGACTGGCGCGCATCCAGTGGCTCAGTTCGACCAGCACGCTCGGTGGATCCCCATCGCTGCCCCCCGTCCCCAGTGCGCCGGAAAGCGAGCGACGCTAGGAGAGTTTGTACTGCAGGCGGTTCAGGTGCGCGATGAAGCTGGCCTCACCGCGCGAGGCCGCGCAAGTCACTGAATAAGGCCGTCCAGGCGCGCTTCGATGATGCGCGGGTTCTCGCCCCCGGCGATGGCTACCAGCCCCTCCATCACCATCTTGTTGAACTGCATCTGCTGCTTGACGATGGCCTTGAGCTTGTTGCCGGCCGGCAGCAGAAACAGGTTGGCCAGACCCACACCGTAGATAGTGGCGACGAACGCAACCGCGATGCCGCCGCCGAGTCTGGACGGATCGGCGAGATTGCCCGTGACGTGAATGAGACCCATCACCGCCCCGATGATGCCGATGGTCGGCGCATAGCCGCCCATCCCCTCGAAGACCTTGGCGGCCTGCAAATCGCGCATCTCGCGCGCCTGCATGTCCAACTCCAGCGTCTCGCGGATGGTCTGCGGCTCGTCGCCATCCACCAGCAACTGCAGGCCCTTGCGCGTGAACAGGTCCTCCACGGATTCGACCGTTTTCTCCAGGCCGAGCAGACCCTCCTTGCGGGCGATCTGAGACCATTTAATGATGTCCTCCAGGGTCTCGGCGATAGGCAGGACCGGCGGCTTGAACAGCCAGGCCAGCATACGGATGCCGCGCATGAACACCGGCATCGGTGACTGAAGCATGATGGCGCCCAGCGTGCCGCCGCCGACGATCAGGATCGCTGGACCGTTCAACAGCGAGGCGAAATGTCCACCGTCCAGAAACTGGCCGATCAGGATGGCGCCGAAGCCGATGACGACGCCGACGATCGAAAGAATGTCCATCTCTAATGCGCTTCGGCGAGGGCCCGACCGAGGTCGTCGATCGACGGTACCTGGTCGGCCAGACCGGCGTTCACGATTGGGGTTGGCATAGACGACGCAATTGGCCTCGTCCTGCGGCCAGGCGGTGGCGCCCCCAGCCTTCAGCTTGCGCGCGCCTTCACAGCCATCCGTGCCCATGCCGGTCAGGACGATGGCCAGCACGTCATGGCGGTAGCCGGCCGCCACCGAGAGAAAGATGACATCGACGCAGGGCTTGTAGTGCGGGCGGGCGTCGCGGTCGCGGCTGAGCACGTTGGCGCGCAAGCCGTTCCCTCATACGAGGAGCTTCCTGCCCCTGCCAGCTCCTCCGCCTTTACCTCATTGCCGGTTTCGAGGTGCGGACGAGATCGCGCGCCATTCGCAGCTTCACCATATTGTCCATCCCGACTCCTGTGGTCGCACGCTCTCGCTCAAGTCCGGTGGTGTCCGCGCGTCGTCCCTACTCGGCGTCCAGCCAGTCGCCCATGCGCGCACGCAGCCGGATGAGCGCCTGGCCATGGATCTGGCACACGCGCGATTCGCTCACTCCCAACACCTCGCCGGCTTCCCGCAGGTTCAGGTCTTCGTTGTAGTACAGTGACAGGACTAGGCGCTCACGTTCCGGCAGCCCGGCCACCGCCTTGGCGAGTGCCTTAGCGAAGCGCTCTCTCTCGACGTCCTCCTCGGGGCCCCGAATACACGCGACCAGGCCCTCGACCATACCGTCCTCTCCGGCCGGCAACTCCTCGAGACTAAACAGCCTGTGGCTACTGGAATCGGCCAGTATCTGGTAGTACTCGTCAAGCGCAACGCCGAGCTTCTCCGCCACCTCGGCATCGCGCGCGTCGCGCCCCTTCTCGCGCTCGACCTCAGCGACCGCTTTGGCCATCTCGCGCACTTTGCGGTGCAGTGAGCGCGGCGCCCAGTCGCCCTTGCGGATCTCATCCAGCATCGCGCCGCGGATGCGGATGCCGGCGTAGGTTTCGAAGCTCGCCCCGAGAGCCGGGTCGTAGTTCCGCGACGCCTCGAGCAACCCGATCATGCCAGCCTGGATGAGATCCTCGGCATGCACGCTCGGCGGCAATCGGCTCATGAGGTGGTAGGCGATGCGCTTGACCAGCGTCGCATGCTGCTGCACCAGTTGCTGCGCGTCCTCGGGCGGTTGCGAGGCCATCCGCGCCATATTCCTGTACGCCGCAAGCTCGCTCATGCCCGCGCCCACTTGCCGCTCGCCGGCGCCGCCCTGATCACGCTCTCCACGAAGAACTCGAGCTGACCGCTGGCAGTCTTCGGTGCGGGCCATCTGTCGGCGCGCTCGGCCAGTTTCTTGAACACCTGGGCCGTGCCGCTGGCAGGGAAAGCATCGAGCAGCGCACGGCGGTTCTGGATGCTGCGCAGAACGTGCCCGTCGTAGGGGATCGTGCCGAAGAGGTCCAGCGATACGTCGAGAAAGCGGTTGGTGGTGTCCACCAGCTTCTGGAACAGCAACTGGCCATCGGCGGCGGTGCGCGCCATGTTGACCAGCACGCGGAAGCGGCTCCGCCCGCCCTCCTGGCTGAGAACCTTGATCATCGCGTAGGCGTCGGCAAGCGAGGTGGGCTCATTGCACACTACGAGCACCACCTCCTGTGCCGCGGCACAGAAGTTGATCGCCGGAGCGCCGATGCCGGCAGAGGTGTCGACGATCAGGACCTGTGGTACCGGCGTGAGCGAGCTGAAGGCGTAGATCAACCCTGCCTGCTCGCGTTCAGCCAGTTCCGCCATTCGGCGGATCCCTGAAGCGCCGGGAAGGATGCGCACGCCGCGCGGACCGGTCACGACCACATCCTGAATTGAGCAGGTGCCGTCGATGACATGCGAAAGGTTGCTGGCCGGTTTCAACCCGAGCATGACGTCGATGTTGGCCAACCCCAGGTCAGCATCCATCAGCATTACGTCCCGCCCGCGGTCCGCGAATGCCATGGCCAGGTTGATCGAGACGGTGGTCTTGCCCACCCCGCCCTTGCCGCTGGTCACCGCTATCACGCGGACCGGGCCGGCCGTGGGCAGCGCCGCCACTTTGTCTGCGCCGTGGTCAGGCGTGTGCATGGGCGCTTCCGTTGCCATTGAAGACCTCCTCCATCATCAGGTCGACCTCACTGTTCTCGGCGTGCATCTCCACGGCGCCGCCCAGCGCCCGACGGACCAGTCGCTCGGCCACCGCGGCCTCACAATCCTCGGGGATACGCTGGCCACCACTCACAAAAACTATCGGCAGTCTGCGCAGGATGGCCGCCGACAGCGCAGGCGCGAGCTGCGTGGTTTCATCGAGCTTGGTCAGCATCACGCCGACCGGCGACACCGGCGCGTAGCGGGCAAACGTGTCGTCCAGATCGCGCGCTGGCGTGGCGGCAGAAGCAACAATGTAGGACTGCACCACCGCTGCACTCGCGCGCAGCGCCGCCAACGTCGCGTCCAGGTTGCGATCACCCCGGCTCATGCCTGCGGTGTCGACCAGGATGAGTTTGCGGTCGCAGACGCTCTCCAGTGCCGGCAACAGCTCATCGACACCCGCGACAGCGCGCACGGTGATGCCCGTGATGCGGCCGAAGCTCCGCAGCTGCTCGTGCGCCGCAAAGCGCTGGCTGTCGGCGGTGATGAGCGCGACCGTGCGGTTGCCGTGCTTCAACGCGAACTGCGCCGCCAGTTTGCAGACGAGCGTGGTCTTGCCGACTCCGGTCGGACCGAGCAGCACGGCCGCCCCGCCGCGCGTCATGAGATCGTCGCCGGTCACGCGCAGCAGGCGCGTGAACAGGACAACGAAACGCTCCCAGCCGTGGTCGAGGGACAGCGAGCCTTGGACCCGCTGGACCAGTTTGCGTGCCAGCCGCGGGTTGACCCCAGCGCCCAGCGCCCGCCGCAGTACGTAGGCCCACAATGGGCGACGTTGACGCAAGTCCGTCCATGCCAAACTGGCGAACTGGTTCTGCAGCAGACTGCGCAGCGAACGCAGCTCGTTGCGCATCTGCTCGATGACGGGTTCGCGCGTCCATGGGGTCTCGGCCTGCGCTGTGCCCGTCCTGGGCGAGCTGGTGGCCTGGCTCGCCGCCGCCGCCTTGCCCTCCGCACTTGTGCCGGCCGCGGGGGGCTGTGATGCGCGTGCGACCGCCCCCCCGGCGGCTGGCGCCGGCGCAGTCTCGTCGGCCCGAGCGACCATCCTTGCCGGCTCGGCAGGCGTGAAGGCTGCGAGCAACGTCTCGTTGTATTCGTCGGCGGTGATAAGTTCCAGCCCACCCTCCACGCGCCGCTGACCGACAATGATTGCATCGCCGCCCTGCTCGCGACGGGCGGCCGCGAGCGCCGTACGCATGTCCGGGGCAAAATAGCGCCGCACCTTCATTGCAGTTCCGCCTTACTGTGCACAATTGCGGTCCCGCCGCACCTGTTCATGTTCGCCATCCTTTCACTCGGCGCGACCCACGTTCGCGACGATCTTGATCTGCTTGTTCTCCGGCACCTCGCCGAAGGCCAGTACATGCAGGTTACGGATGCCGTGCCGTGCAAATCGGGCGATAAAATCTCGCAACCCATCCGGCACCAGCAGCACAGCCGGCTGCCCTTGCGTCTCCTGGCGCTCGGCGGCCTCCTTCAATGACTGCAGCAGGCGCGTCGCCAGCCCCGGCTCGATCGGAATCGCACCTTCGGTGAGCGTGCGCACGGACTGGTGCAATATCTGTTCCAGTGCCGGATCCAGTGTGATAACAGGCAGTTCCTCGTCCAATCCTGTGATTCGCTGCACGATCGAGCGGCCCAGCGCCACGCGCACGGCGGCAGTCAGCACGACGGGGTCTTGACTACGGTGGGCGTGCTCCGCCAATTCCTCCACGATGGTGCGGATATCGCGGATGGGGACATTCTCGCGCAGCAGGTTCTGCAGCACCTTGACCACCACGCCCAGCGGCAACACCTTCGGCACGAGGTCTTCCACCAGCTTCGGGCTGCTGTGCTGGAGGCGGTTGAGCAACTGCTGCGTCTCGTCGTGGCCGAGCAGCTCGTGGGCGTGCTCCTGCAGCACCTGGCTTAAGTGCGTGGCGATGACGGTGCCGGCATCGACGACGGTGTAGCCGCGCGACTGCGCCTGATGGCGCTGCGCGGCGTCGATCCAGGCAGCGTCCAGATTGAACACCGGATCTTTGGCCGGCGTGCCCTTCAATTGGCCGAAGACCTGTCCCGGATTGATCGCCAGTTCGCGATCGGGGAAGACTTCCGCCTGGCTCACCGTCGCTCCCATGAGCGTGATCCGGTAGGCGTTCGGTTTGAGGTCCAGATTGTCGCGAATGTGCACAGCGGCGATGAGGAAGCCCAGCTCCTGAGATAGCTTCTTGCGCACGCCCTTCAGTCGGTTCAGTAGCTGTCCGTTCTGGGCGCGGTCGACCATGGGTATGAGGCGGTAGCCAACCTCCAGCCCGACCAGGTCCACCGACATGACATCATCCCAGCCGATCTCCTTCGCCTCCTGCTTGGGTGGCGCAGGGAGCGCCGCGATCCTCGCAGCCTCGCGCGAGCGCCGCCGCCTGCTCATGTACCAGGCGCCCGCGCCGGAGACGCTGCCCAGGAGCAGGAACGCCACGTTCGGCATGCCGGGGATCATGCCGAGCAGCCCGAGGATACTGGCGGCCGCGCCCAGGGTGCGCGGATTCTCGAAGAGCTGGGTCAGGATCTGTTCGCTCATGTCCTGCGCCGTGGACACGCGCGCGACCATGATGGCGGAGGCCGTGGCGAGCAGCAGCGCGGGGATCTGCGCGACCAGACCGTCGCCGATGGTGAGCAGCGTGTACACGCGCGCCGCCTCGCCCACCGCCAGCTTGTGCTCCAGCGTGCCGATCGCGAACCCGCCGATCAGGTTGATGAACAGCACCAGGATGCCGGCGACAGCATCGCCGCGCACGAACTTGCTCGCGCCGTCCATCGAGCCGTAGAAGTCCGCCTCCTCGGCGATCTCCTTGCGCCGCTTCTTGGCCTCCTCCTGCGTGATGATGCCGACGTTGAGATCAGCGTCTATCGCCATCTGCTTGCCGGGCATGGCATCGAGGGTGAACCGCGCACTGACCTCGGAGATACGGCCGGCACCCTTGGTGATGACCACGAAATTGATGATGACGAGGATCGCGAATACCACGAAGCCGACGGCGTAGTCGCCGCCGATGACGAACTCGCCGAAGGCGTGAATGACCTGGCCGGCGGCGTCGGTGCCGGTGTGACCGTTCAACAGCACCACGCGCGTGGAGGCAATGTTGAGCGCCAGGCGCATCAGCGTAGCGAGCAGCAGGACCGTCGGGAATGAGCTCAGGTCGAGCGGTCGCTTGCTGTAGACCACCGCCATCAGCACCACCAGCGCCAGCGAGATATTGAAGGTGAACAGGATGTCGAGGAGGAAGGGCGGCAGTGGCACCACCATCATCGCGAGGATGAGGAGCAGCACGAGCGGTGTGCCCAGCCCGTAGCGCTGGAAGCCGCGCAAGCCCGCGAGCACTGCCTGCTGGCTCATCGCTCTTCACCTCGCGACAACTCCAGGCTGGGCAAAACGAATCCCCCCGCGCCGGGCGCTGCCCCCCTTCGCAAAGTGGGGTAAGGGGGGATTTGCTCAGCCGTGCTTCGGAAGATGAACCACCCGCTACGCGTCACGGCGCAGAACCTCCGGGATGGGCAGATCCGTAGGCGGCTGTACGTACTTCGCCGTGGGGCCCGCTTTGAGCTGGAACACATAGGCAAGCACCCGCGCCACCGCGACGTAGAGGCCCGTCGGAACCTCGCGGCCGATCCTCGTGCTGTGATAGATGGCGCGCGCGAGTGGCGGCGCGGAGAACGTCATCACCTTATGATGGGCACCGACCTTCATGATCTGTCGCGCCAACTCGTCAAGGCCCTTGGCGATGACGCGCGGCGCCGCCATCTTCTCCGGCACGTAGCGCAGCGCCACCGCGTAGTGCGCCGGCGTGGTCACGATCACGTCCGCCTTCGGCACCTCTTCCATCATGCGGCGCGTCGCGACCGCCTGCTGCAGGCGGCGGATCTTGGTCCTGACTTCCGGCTTACCCTCGGTCTCCTTCAGCTCCTCGCGCACCTCTTGCTTGCTCATGCGCAGCCGCCGCGCATGCGACCACAACTGCCAGGGGACGTCGAAGGCGGCGACGACGATCGTTGCGGCAGCGAGAATGAGAAAGCAGCGGCCTGTGAGGCGCAGCGCCTGCGTAAAGCCGGCCCGCGCCTCCATGCGATCGAGATACATCAGCGCGTCGATGTAGTGCCAGAGCAGGCCAACGAGCACGGCCGTCACCAGCAGCAGCTTTGCCAGCGACTTTGCCAGCTCCGCCAAGCCCTGCAGGCCGAACATGCGCTTGAGTCCCGCAATGGGGTCGAGGCGCTCCCACTTGAGGCCGAGCGCCTCGCCGCTCCACACCCCGCCGCCGACGGCGAGCGGTATGAGTATCGCTACCACCGCGGTGACCAGGAGCAGAGGCATCAGATCGAGCAACGAATTCACCATGGCCTGCAGAAAGAGGTCGGGCATCGATTGCGCCGCCAGCAGCTCGGGCGTCGGCAGCGTGAACAGGCTGCGCATCATCTCGGCCAGGCTTTGGGTGACGCCGTTGCCGGCCAGCAGCATCGCGGACCCGCTCGCCAGCAGGAGCGCCATCGTGGTCAGCTCGCGCGAGCGTGCGACCTGTCCCCGTCGCTTCGCCTCCTCGAGGCGTTTGGGTGTGGCTCGTTCTGTGCGTTCCTGTCCGTCGTGTTGTTCGGCCATGCACGGGGCTCCTCAACGCGCCACGAGGATCTGCTGGGCCGCGCCCAGGGCGCGCTCGAGCAGCTCACCGATGTGCTGGGGAAGGTTTGGCAGCGCCAGCGCCAGCACGCCGATGCCGACCAGGATGGTCAGCGGGAAACCGACCGCGAGGATGTTCAGCTGCGGCGCCGAGCGTGCCAGGATGCCGTAGGCGAAGTTGACGATGAGCAGCACCGTGATCGCAGGCAGGGCGATTATCACCGCCTGGGTGAACAGATCACCCGCCCACTCGAGCAGCACGCCCAGGCCCGCATGGGTGATCCCCGCGGCACCGACCGGCAACGTCTGGAAGCTGTCTGCCAGCGCGTGCAGCAGCAGCAGGTGGCCGTTCAGGCTGAGGAAAAGCAGTGTTGCGAGGAGGGCGTAGAACTGGCTGACGACCTCGACCTGGTTGCCGCTCTGCGGGTCCACCATCGCCGCGAAGCCCAGACCCATCTGCTGGCCGAAGAGCTGACCGGCCAGTTCCACCGCCGCGAAGATGAGGCGCATCGAGAGTCCCAGAATAACGCCGATGAGCACCTGCTGCGCCGTCACTGCCACTCCGGCGGCACTGAAGACATCCATCGGCGGCGGCACCGGCAGCCCCGGTACCAGCACGGCCGTGACACCCAGCGCCAGGACCAGACGTACGCGCGACGGCACGGCACGCGTACCGATGATCGGTGCCGCAGTGACGAGCGCACCCACGCGCACGAAGGGCCACAACCACGTCTGCAGCAGCGCCAGAAGCTGTGTTTCGGTGATGATCATTCGCGGTGCGTGATTCGTGATCCGTGACTGGTGATCCGTGAGGTTGGTGCTCTGCGAGTAACGAATCACGATTTGCCAATGGCCGTTTCACCCACCGAGCAATCCCGGGATGCTTTCGAACAGCGACTGCGTGTAGCCGATAACGAGCCGCAGCATCAGTGGCCCGCCGAACACCAGCACCGCCACCGTGACCAGGAGCTTGGGGATGAAACTCAGGGTCATTTCGTTGATCTGCGTGGCGGCCTGGAACAGGCTTACCAGCAGGCCCACGAACAGCCCCGGCAGCAGTAGCAGTGCCATCAGCACCACCGCCAACTGCATGGCCTGCTTGGCGATGTCCATGACCAATTCCGGCGTCATCGCAGCCTCCCGCTAGAGGTAAAAACTCGACACCAGGGTGCCGACGATGAGCGCCCAGCCGTCCACCAGCACGAACAGCATGATCTTGAACGGCAGCGAGATGATGAGCGGCGAGAGCATCATCATGCCCATGGACATCAGCACGCTTGCCACGACGAGATCGATGATGAGGAACGGGATAAAGATGATGAAACCTATCTGAAAAGCGGTTTTCAGCTCGCTGGTCACGAAAGAGGGGACCAGCACCGACAGCGGGATGGCGTCCTCCGATTCGAATTCGCCCTTGTGGGCGAGGCTCGCGAAGAGATTCAGATCATTCTCGCGTGTCTGCGCGATCATGAACTCGCGCAGCGGCACCACCGCCTTTCCCAGCGCCTGCGTCATCGTGATGCGTTCCTCCAGGTATGGAGTGACTGCTTCCTGGTGTACGCGGTGCAACACCGGTGTCATCACGAAGAAGGTCATGAACAGCGCCAGTCCGACCAGCACCTGAGTCGAGGGCGTCTGGGCCGTACCGAGCGCCTGACGCAGGATGGCCAGCACGATGATGATGCGCGTGAACGACGTCATCGCGAGCAGCAGCGCCGGCAGCAGCGTCAGCGCCGTCATCAGCAGCAGGATCTGCAGCGACAGCGTGTAGGTCTGTCCGCCGTTACCGTCGCTGGTCACCGAGAGGGCGGGCAGTCCTGGTTGCGCCCACGCGAGCATCGGAAGACCCAGCAACGGCAGGAGCAGGAACCAGCGCCCGTAGCTCATGCGTCCATCCTGCTGGTCTTGCTGCCGGGAGGAATGGCGCGTGCCGATTCGGCGCCCATGACCTGTTGCAGTTCTTTTGCAAAACCTGGCTGCGCCGCTGCGACCCCTTCCGTGGGACTCAGCACGTGCAGGCAGGCGATATGACCGGGGGTTATCCCGAGCAGCAGACGCGCGCCTTCTACATCGATGAGCAGCAGACGATCCCGCGTCCCCAGCGCCATCGACTCCATCACTTTGAGATGGCCGTTGCGCGCCGCGCGCATCATGGGCAGGCGCTTCAGCAAGAAGACGGCTGCCGCGAACACGGCCAGCACGACCAGCAGACCCGCGATGATCTGGCCGACCTGCGCGACCGACACGCCCGGCGTCGATGCGGCTGCCGCCAGGGACCCCGGCGACACCCCGGCAAGCGCACCTATCACTGCCGGGGCGAGGAAAGCTCCAGGCACGCGTTTGCGCATGATGTGGTTCATTATTGGAGCTTGCGAACACGTTCCTGGGCGCTGACCACGTCGGTCAGACGGATGCCGAACTGCTCGTTGACAACCACGACCTCGCCGTGCGCCACCAGCGTGCCGTTGACCAGTATGTCCAGCGGCTCTCCTGCGAGACGGTCCAGTTCCACCACAGAGCCCTGATTGAGCTGCAGCAGGTTGCGAATGCTGAGCTTGGTGCTGCCGATCTGGACGGAAAGGGTGACGGGAATGTCGAGGATCGCCTCGAGGTTCGCCGGCGTCTCGGCCGGCCGCGTCCCCTGTTTGAAGTCCTGCAGCGCTGCCGGCTGCACGCTCGCTGCCGCGCCGCTTCCGCGGCGACCTCCCGCGCTGGCCTTGTCCGCCACTGCTGCCGCCCAGTCATCGCTGCCGTCGCCAGCCGCGCCGGCTATGTACATGTCTGTCATACCACCGCTCCTGATTCTCCTGCCACGTTTGTTTTCGATCGAATGGGCTCGATCACCTGCAGCGCACGCATCCCTCGCGACATCCCGAACCGGCCACGGAAGACGGGCACTCCCTCCACCTTGCCCATCACCGCCGACGGGATCTCCATCGGGATGACGTCGCCCGGGGCGAGCGCCAACAGCTCGCGCATGGTAATCTCGGTCTGCGCCAGCGTGCTGTCGATCACTACCGTGGCGCTCTTCATCTCCTCGCGCAGCGAGCTGATCCAGCGCTGGTCGCGATCATTGATGTCGCTCTGCACGCCGGCGTCGAGGATCCCGCGTATGGGTTCGATCATCGAATAAGGCAGAGTCACGTGCAGTTCGCCGCCGCCTCCCTCCAGTGCCACCTGGAAGGAGGAGACAACCACGACCTCGCTGGGCGTGACCACGTTAGCGAACTGCGCGTTCATTTCCGAACCCACGTACTCGAAGCTCACCTTGAACACCGGCTCCCACGCCTCCTCCAGATCCTTGAAGAGCAGATCCAGAACCTTCTGCACGACCCGCATCTCGACCGCGGTGAAGTCGCGGCCTTCAATCTTGGCGTGGAACCGCCCGTCGCCGCCGAAGAAGTTGTCGACCAGGGTGAAGACCAGTTTGGGGTTCATGACCACCAGCGCCGTGCCGCGCAGCGGCCGCACTCTGGTCATGTTGAGATTCGACGGCATGAACAGCGAGTGCACGTACTCGTTGAATTTGCTCATGCGCACCGCCTCCACCGAGATAACCGGGGAGCGCCGCAGCAGGTTGAACAGGCTGATGCGGCAGTTGCGCGCGAACCGCTCGTTAATCAACTCCAGCGTGGGCATGCGCCCGCGCACGATGCGGTCCTGGCTGGTCAAGTCGTAGACGCGCGTACCGTCGACGCTACCCTTGTCCTCGGCGCCGGTGCTGACCGCGCCGCTGTCTACACCGTTCAGCAGCGCGTCAATCTCGTCCTGTGAAAGAAGGTCTGCCGCGGCCATGCTCTACTGCATCACGAAGCTGGTGAAATAGATTTTCTTCACGCCTTTGCTCCCGATGGTCTTCTGCAGGATCTTGTGGATCTCCGCGAGGACCTGCGTGCGCGGCGGCAGGTGACCGCCATGCTCGCCACCCGTGGCATGCGCGGCCGCGTCCTTCTGCTTGTGCGGGTAGAAGGTGCCGCCGCCCGCCGCGCCCAGCAGCGCGACGCTTGCAGCGACGATGGTGATCAGCTTTTTCCTGGAGCCGCGCTTGGCGCTTTCCTCAACCTGCTCAGGTTTCTTTGCATCCGCCATGGCTCTTGCCCCACACGAGTACGCGGCTCAAGGCTTAGCAAGCGGTATGCCACCGAGTCTTTTTTCAACTTATCAGGATATTGCGAGTCGCATGCCAGCATCAGCCCCACTTCCGCCGACCGAAAATTGACGTGGTGATCCGTGCGGCAAGACGATGCAACGGAACGATAACCCGGTAAGCATCGAGCGAGTGTGCCGGGGGTGCTATGACCCGCTGCCTGATCGCTGCCTTCAGCCGTTCCTGAAAGACCATCTGCAGGACGCTCTGAGCGATGGCCTGCAGACGCCCCTCAGTGAGCTTTACGACAAGCTGATTGCAGCGCTCGCTGTAGGCGATCCGGTGCCGGCGGTCAGGCCGTTCATTCCGGATCGCTCAATACTGCGGTAAGGCCCCTGTCGCGAGGAAGTTTGCGGCGCCAGTTGGCAGAAGACACCCCCGCGTGATCGCCCATCCGGTCATCCCGGACTTCTGCGGAGAAGTGGCGGTCTTAAACATCCAACAGACGAACGACCAGGCGGCATCAATCCGATGAAGGCCAGCCTATGCCCTTCACCCCACCTGCATCCGCCTCGCGCGGCAATGGCTTGGAGAGGAGGTAGTATCCGCGATCAATGTAGCCGTTGCGTGCGTAGAAGGCATTCAGGCCCGGCTTGCGCTTCGAGGCTTCCAGATGCAGCCAGCGTGCGCCGAGCGCCCGTGCCGCCCGTTCGGCAAAGCTCATTGTCCGCGTGCCGATCCCCTTGCCGCGAAATTCCGGGAGAACATAGAGCTCATCGACGAACGAGTCGTGACCGCCAAACTCGAAACTGTATCCCAGAGTAACCGCTACGTAGCCGACGCAATACGCATCCGCGTGTATGAGCCATATGCCCCCGAATGCCGGCCGCGTGAGCAGATAGAGGACGTTGCGTTGACAACGCGCCCGGTCGAAAGGCCTGCCTTCGCCCGCCGCGAAGGCCGCCATTAAGGATAACAGGGCCGGGAGGTCTTGCTCCGCCGAGGCTGACCATTTCAGCTTCATTGTTCGATCCGGCGAATTCGGCAACGCCACGGCGCGGTGTCAACGACGTCTGCCGCGGACGGTGAAGGAGACCTTGTGAAGCACGCGACCGCCACAGTCGACAAGCGTGAGCTCATGGGCGCCATGCCGCGGCTGCCAGCCCTGCTGGGCGGAGCGCACCTGTTCCCCGTCCAGCCGCCAGGCCAGTGACGGACTGGCGGGCTCCGCGTTGAAGAAGAGCCGCTGGCGGTCGACAGGGATGTCGGGGTCGAGTGCGATCACCATGCCGTCACCCGGATAGGTAATGCGTGCGGTGCGGGCGGGCCCGCGGTTGAGGGCGACTTTGCCGGTCTCCGTGCCATGGACGAACCACTCATCGCGCGGAGCCTCGACGGCCGGCTCGAAGCGCACGGGCTTCACTACCACGCCGCCGGGCGCAACCGGGTGACTGTCCACGCCGCCTCGATGCAGAAACTGCATCACCTCCGACCAGAGCGGTGCCGCGCCGGTGATTCCCGAGACGTCATGCATCGGCTCGCCATCGAAATTGCCGACCCACACGCCGACGGTGTAGCGCACGGAGTAACCGATGCACCAGTTGTCGCGCATGTCCTTGCTGGTGCCCGTCTTGACCGCGCTCCAGAACGGCGTCGCGAGCGGACTGTCGAGGCCGAAGGTGACACTGCGTGCCGAGCGATCGGCGAGCACATCCGAGACAATGAACGCCGCGTTGGCATCCATCAGCGCTGGCGTCCTGCCATTCCATCCCCCTTGAGGGGGAAACGGGGGGGTGTTAGTTGTCTGTGCGCCGTCCGGTCGACCCGCGTCCCCCCTTTGCCCCCGCCACGGCGAAGGGGCTCCCGCGATGCCGAGTTCGCTGCGGGCGAGACGTTGCGAAGGTGCCGCTATGAAGGTGAGCGGACTGTAGCGGCCGCCGTTGGCGAGCGTGCGGTAGCCGTTGACAAGCTGCCACAGCGTAACCTCCGCCGACCCGAGGGCGAGCGAATAACCATAAAAGTCTCCGGACTCAGTCACCGCCGCGAAGCCGAGACGCCGCAACCGCTCAGCAAAGGCATCGGCACCCATGAGCATCAGCGCGCGCACGGCCGGCACGTTGAGCGACCCTGCCAGCGCTGTGCGCACACTCACCCAGCCGTGGAAATCCCGGTCGTAATTCTGCGGCACGTACAAGCCAGTGGGCGTCAGCAGGTTGACCGGCGCATCGTTGAGTAGCGATGCGGCGGTCAGCAGCTTCTTCTCAAGCGCCAGCTCGTACAGGAACGGCTTGAGCGTCGATCCGGCCTGTCGTGGCGACCGCACGCCGTCCACATAGTGGGCCTCGCCGTTGATGCCGGGGTTGCCGACATAGGCAAGCACCTCGCCACTCGCGTTGTCGACAGCCAGCACCGCGCCGTCACGCACGTTGTGCTCCAGCAACTGCTGCAACTGATGTCGCAATGCCTCCGTCGCGTAGCGCTGCACGTTGGCATCCAGCGTGCTCGCGACTTCGCTGCGGCCCGGCTTGAGCAACTGTCGCGCGACATGCGGCGCCAGCGCTGCGCTGGGACGCAGGCGCGGCACGGCACCAACCACCGCCTGCGCCAAAGCGCTTATGCGCTCGCAGTCCGCCCCCATCCCTTCCGTCCCTGCGCGCTGCACTTCCGTATCGCGTGGAAGACCGAAGCGCACCATCCATGGTGCGCCCGTTCGCCGTGCCTCGTGTTCAGTGGAAACGCGCTCCATCGTCAACCACAACGCACAGGCGCGCTGAGCTACCAGTGCGGGTTCTGCGTTCGGACCGCGGATCAAGGCTGCAAGGATGAGCGACTCTGGTTGCGTCAAGCCGCTTGCATCCTTGCCGAACAGCCCGCGGCTGGCAGCGGCGATGCCCTGCAGTTCGCCGCGGAAGGTGATGAGGTTGAGATACGCCTCGAGGATCTCTTCCTTGCTCCAGGATCTTTCGATCGCGCGAGCCGCCCGCACCTGCGCCAGTTTCTGGCGCAGCGAGCGCTTGCCGTCGCTGGCACGCAGCGCCGGATCGATCGTCGCCGCGAGCTGCATGGTGATCGTGCTGGCGCCACGCGGCGCGCCATCGTTCACAGCATTACCCCACAGCGCGGCGACGGCACCAAGCCAGTCCACGCCGTGATGCGAGTAGAAGCGCCTGTCCTCCGCCTGCACGACTGCATCGATCAGCGCTGGTGAGATTTCTGTCACCGGTGTCCACTGCAGGCGCCGGCGTCGGTCATCGACCCGCAGCTCATGGATCACCTCCCCATGCCGATCCAGCAGCCGCGCCTCGCTGCTCTGATAGGTCTTGCGCACATCCGTGTAGGCCTTCGCCGCGATCGCACTGCCCGTGAGCCCTACCAGCACGGCGGCACTCGTAAGCAGCAACAGAAATATCGCAAGGAGTTGTTTCATGTTTTGCAAGAGATCACTTCGGATGTGTCACCGTTGACACCCGGGCGGTCATCGACGTGCACTGCCTGCCCGTTTTCACAGCGGAGTATCGATGTGTCAGCCATACGCTCCTCTTGTCAGGGGTTCACGATCACGGGCGCGTTGGGGATCTCGCCGAACATCTCCGGCGCATATAGCGCCTCCACGCGCGTCTCCGGCAGCTCGAAGTGACCGGCGTTGTTGAACCGCACGGTGTACTCCGCCACCCATCTGCCTTTGGGCACGTACCCGTAGTAGGCGCGGAAAGAATCGAAGGCGCGCTCCTCGAACGCCGGCCATACGTAGCCTTGCCGCTGTTCGCCCTGGGTGAGGATCTGCGAGTCCTTGCCCAGACCGGTACCCAGTATCGACGCTCCGGCGGGTATCGGATCATTCACCACCACCCATGTCATGTCGGACTGCGCCTCCAGTTCCAGGCGCACGCGCGCGACATCGCCACGGCTCCACTGCCCTTGTTGCTTCTGCTCGATCGAGGTCACGGTGCGGACGATCTTGTAGCCGCTTGAGAACGCCTCCCTGAGCGGGACTGCCACCAGGCTCTGGATCATCGCCCACGGCCTGCCGCCGCCCTGATGTCCCAAAGCCAGCGTCTCGATCCCTGTCGGCCAGGGGTGGTAAAGCGAGCCGCCGGCGGGTCTCGCCGTCCAGTTCCACTCCTGCTGTCCTCCCAGCCGCGAGCGTGTTACCCCCGTTACCGCCTCGCTCTCGAACTTCTTTCCGAACTTCTCCATCGCCAGCACGCCCCACGCGTTCGCGACAGTAGTGCTCCAATGACCGCGGCGCTGGCGACCAAGACTGCCCCGCACCATGCGCGGCAGGTCCTGCTGCCACTGTGTGGCATCGAGCAGGCTCAGGATTGCGCGGTTGGCATTGGAATCCGCCGACACCATCAGCCACCACAGGTAGTCATCGCGTTCGGTGGAGAAGCCCATGGTCGTGCCCTGGAAGTTCAGCCGCGAGCGGATGATCTGCTGGGCCTCCTCCATACGCTCCTGCCGCCGCTCGATTTGGTCGGTGCGCGCGACCACGTTGGTCCAGTCGATAACCGCCGAGGTGGGCCAGAGGTTGGGCTCGATATTGATCGAGCTGAGCAGAGTCGGATCAATTACCTCATAACGCGATGCCGCCTCGAGTGCGGCCATCTTGCGGATCGACAGGTCAGCGGTTGGCAGCGCCGAGCCGCGCGTGATCTGACCTTTCACGAACTTGATCAGACCCTCGCGCATGCGGTTGCGCAGATCCTCCGGGATCTCGTAAGCCGCCTCGTGCGCGATTGCCAGCACGTAGGCGGTGAGCGCGTCCTCGCCGCGGTAGAGGACCGGGAAATATTTGGCCAATCCGTCCGGGTCGAGATAGGAAGGCAGATCGTTCATGATGCCCTTCCACTGCGCCGCATCGCGCAAGGCGATCGCCTGGGACACGCGCTGCTCCAGGCACGTGTACGGGTAATAGCGCATGAAGTCGCGCACGCCGGCGAGCTCATCGCCGAGGGATCGCTTCAGCGTGACACGCATCCCCCCGCGTCCAGGGATCGCATCGCCAGGGATCTCCGCCTTCATGTCGAACGGCCTGTCGAGCTGCAGCAGCGTCGCCTGCCAGGTACGCACCCGCACCGCCGGGATCACCTTCTGCGTCACCTTCAACAGGTCCGCCGCGCCGCTCGGTGCCGTCGCGGCGATCTCCCAGGAGAGCTTCTCGGCATCAAGGGGGACGCTGACATCCCAGCCGATCTCCTGAGCCTCGCCGGCGGCGAGCGATAGCGTAATCGGTGTTAACGTCGAGTCGAGTGCCTTCGGTTTTTCGGCGCCCGCGATCTGCATCGCAGTCGCCGTTACCTCAACGCCGTCCATCGCCTGTGTCGACGCATTGCGAACGGTGAATCCCGCGCGGAACCTATCCTGCTCGCGCACCAGCGGCGGCAGCCCGGTGAGCAGCATCAGCTGCTGCGTGCTGCGGATCGAGGTGCTGCCGGTGCCGAACAGGCCGCTGCCTGCGTTGGCGACTGCGACGATGCGGAAGGAGGTGAGCGAGTCGTTGAGCGGCACTTCGATAATCGCCTCGCCATTCGCATCGAGTTTCACTCTGCCCCGCCACAGCAGCAGCGTGTCGAACAGCTCGCGGCCGCTTTGCCGGCCGCCACCGCCGCCGTGTGGTAGCGCCTTCCTGCCGTAATGGCGCCTGCCGATCACCTGCATCTGCGCCGTCGAGGTCTCCACCTCCATGCCGCGCCGGCCCATCATCGCCTCGAGCAGCTTCCAGC
Organism: Chromatiales bacterium; assembly: GCA_052388435.1. Taxonomy (GTDB): domain Bacteria; phylum Pseudomonadota; class Gammaproteobacteria; order JAJPIJ01; family JAJPIJ01; genus JBQTIC01. The sequence continues at coordinate 41,155 of JBQTIC010000004.1, forward strand.
TCTCATTGGGCTTTAGCTCCAGCAGGCCCTCGTCGACGGCGGCAAGCGCGATCGCGGCCTCCTCCGGCAGCGCTTCGCCATTGGCACGCGCCACTTTGACACGCACCAGCGCCCGCTCGCGCACCCTGTATGCATCGCGGTCGGCAGCGACGTTGACCTTCAGCTCGTGTGCCTGCCAGCCGACCTTGATCTCGGCGATGCCGAGCTTGTAAGCGGGTTTGCCGAGATCCACCAGTGCCGCCGGCTGCACGTCATCGACGCGACCGCGCACGGCGAGCACCGAGACGAAGACGTTCGGCGCGTAATGGCGCTTGATGGGTATCTTCACCACCGGCGATTTGCCGGAGAGCGGCTGCACGAAGGTCTCCATCACCCCTTCGCGCTCAACGCCCACCAGCGCCGTGGCCTCACGGAACGGCATGCGCACCTGGAACACCGCCGTGTCACCGGGCTCATAGCGCTTCTTCTCCGGCAGCACGTCCATGCGATCCTCGTTGCCGACGTCGAACCACCAGTCGCCCGACTTCGCCACCCACACCTCGCGATTGGCATAGCTCACGTTGCCGGCCTCATCGGCCACCTGCGCGCGCAGGATGAGATTGCCGTCGAGCGGGGACCTGGTTTCGCAGAAGAGCAGCCCCTTCTCGTCAGTCTCGCCGGCGCACAGGTCGTGGACGCGCTTCACCTCGCTCTCGTGCTCGTAGGCATAGAAACCGCCGACGAGGCGCTTGCGATGCGAGTAGGTCAAACGCTGCAGGAGGTCGATTTTGACCTTTGCGCCCCTGATCGGCTTGCCCTTGAGATCCAGCGCGAGCGCCTGGAACTTGAGATTGTCTTTGCTCACTGCCCAGGCATCGGGCTTGAGCCCGACGATGACACTCGCCGGCCACAGATTGATGCGTGTGGCCGTCGTGAGTACCTCGCCGCTTGCGTCCCGGTATTCCAGTTCGGCGAGTACACTCTGCGCCGTTCCCGCCTTCGGCAGGTCGCTCAACGTCGCACGCGCGGCGCCGGCCCGATCCAGTTGCAGCGTCTGCGTTGCGAGCGGCTTGCTGCCATGCGGGCCGGCCGGTGTGCCGGGCTCCTCCCAGTCGTAGCCCCCGACCTGCCAGACGTCCAGGCCCGGTCGCTCTCTGCCCTCCTTCACGTTGCCGTTGGCGAGGGTAAAGTCCTCGTAGTCAGGAAAGTAAACGGACTTCGGCTGGACGAGAGCGCGCAGCTTAACCTCTGCACCGCTCGCCCCACCGCCACTCAGGAAATTCACCTGGATGTCGACCTCAGCCTGCCTCGCATCGACATGGTCGCTCTGCGTGGGTTGCAGCACGGCCTTCATTGTCGGCACGCGGTAGGTCTCGATGCGGAAACTGCCGGCGTTGATGTTGATCTCCCCTCGCTCTGGATCCTGCGTGCTGATGTTGACAGTATAAGTTCCCTGTTTCGCGTCCTTCGGCACGTCCCAGATGCTCTCGGCGATGCCCTGCGCGTCCCATGACAGCGACAGTTCGTACTCCTGGTCACTGCCCTGATGACGGACGACAGCCTGCTTGGGGAGTTCGTTCTGGCCGACGATATCGAAACCGGCGCGCGAGTGTCGGCGGGCGATGTGCTTCATGTGCACCGTCTCACCGGCGCGCAGTAATGTGCGATCGAACACAGTGCTCACCAGGTTCGGCGTCTCGTAGTTCGCGGTCGGCACGCCGAATCGCCACAGCGCAATGCCCTCGTTCCAGCTTGAGAGCACGAAGGTCATGTCATCGCCCGCGCGCGCGGTGACGAAATAGGCGCGAGTGTAATCGAGACATTCCGGCAGTTCGTGCTCGGGCGGCAACGGCTGATCGATGCGCAGCAGGCCGCCCTTGTCCGTTCTCCCTTCAAAATGGACCGTACCGCCGCAGTCACTCACCTTGACCTCGGCGTCCGCGACCGGCCGCGCCTTGTCCAGCGTGGTCACCCATACCAGCGATGACTCGCGGCCGCGCTTGAAGTGGGCGGCGAGGTTGGTCACCAGCACCGAGGTCTGCGCGTGGTACGGCGCCTGCTTGCCGTAGAGGGCGGCGCCGAGCCGCGGGCTGGCGATCTCGACGACAAAGAACCCCGGTTCTTCAAACGGGATGCCGATGACCTCGAAGGCACGCTTGCCCTCCGGCTTGGACAGCTTGAACGTCTCGACCTTGTCCTCGGTATCAAACAGCGATTTTTCGCCGGGGCGATGCTCGACGATCCACTTGTCCGCCTCCCAGTCGTAATGGCCCTTGGCCTGCTGTGATTCGCGCACATTCCGCATCCAGCCGATGATCTCGTTTGCGTCTCCCGCGCGCAGCGTACGGCCGTTGATCTCCGTCGCCTCGGGCCAATAGCGCTCGCGCAGTGTGTGGTACCAGCGCCTGTACCAGGATTCGTCGACGATGCCATCCGCTGCCGTCGGCGCATCGGGCAACGAGTCCATGCCGGGGAGTTGCTCGCTGGACCTGGGCAAAGGCGGCAGCGGCACGGCCGCCTCCAGATTGCGCGCGGTGACCGGCAGCATGGCATCGGCATGCAGTTCGATGATGCCGAACTGTGCCGGGAACTTGACGAGCGGCGGCGCCTCGTCTGTGCGCACCGTCAGCGGAAAGTGATCCTGATTGACGAGCGCCCGGCCGGCGTCGTCCTGCAATCCCTCCGGCAGTCTGAACTCAAACGCGGCGCGCTCCGGGAAAGGCCCCGTGAAGGTCACGCCGTGGACGTAATCCTCCTTGTAGTCCTCGGGGAACATCGGATGGTACGGTTCACCCTCTTCGGGCTGAAGGATAATCTTTTCGGCCTGCGCGCGCGCAATCGGCGCGCTGAAGCTCAAATACATCGGCAGCACCGGGATGCAATCCGCGTCCTTGTTCACGCGCTCGCAGGAGAAGCTGGCGCGGAACTCATCGCGCACGTGGAACGCCAGGGTCTGATCCTCTGGCGTGGCCACGCCGCTGGTGGAGGTCACGCCCTTGCCCCACAAGAGCTTCATGTCCACGTTGGGTGGGAAGCGCCGCTGGCACTGCAGGACGACGATGGGGGACTCCTCGGAGTCTCTCAGCTTGAGAAACTTCTCCCGGTTCGTGCCGGTCAGCGGCGCACGCGCGGTGTAGATCCATATGCGCCGGTCGGAGTCCTCGAACAGAAGTCGGAAGTACTGGTCGAGAAAGTCGCGGCGCTGATCCAGCACTGCCTTGCGCTCATCGCCCTCGACCAAGCGCACGCCCACCTGCTCGGCGATGCCTGACACGTCGCAGTAGACGTTCTGCTCGATCGACTCCTTCGTCGCAGGGGCATCCAGGCCGAGGATGAAGATTTGTCCCTCGTCGATCCCGGTATTGCCCTCGTACGGCATGCTTTGCATGATCGCCGGTCCGCCCGTGGAGAAGGTGTAGCCGGATTCGCCGGTCACAAGCTGACCGTTGAGCGTCTTTAGATCGGGTTTGAGCGTGAACGTGCATTCGATGCCCGCCGGCAGATCGCTGTCGAAGTCGTACACCCAGTTGCGTGCGTCAGCCCAGCGGGCAGCGCCTTCGACCGGACACTGAATATCGAACGGCTCGACCAGCCGCGGTTCGCCGAACGCGACCATCTGCTCACTGAAGCGCGCGGCCACCTGCCGCACACCCTTCACCGTCCCCTGCGGCGAGAAGACCTCCACCCGAGGCGCGTCCTGCGCCAGCACCCAGGCGACCCGTAGTAGCAGAACAATTGAGCAGGCGAGGAATAGGACCGGGCGGCGACCCATGGGACACTCCTTATCTTCTAATTAAGTCCTCTCCCTCTAGTATCCCGTCCCACAAATACCTTTCCTTATTCCTACCGTCATGCCAGCGAAGCTTGCCCCGGCAGGTTGTAAGCCGGGGGCTGGCATCCACTTCGAAGGAGCCCCCATCCTACCTTCCCCCGCAGGCGGGGAAAGGGGATACCGGCTCGCGTCCCCCCAAGCTTTCGCTGGGGCTAAAGGCTCACGCGCGGCCCTGGCCGGAATGACGAAGA
>JBQTIC010000005.1:0-4084 GCA_052388435.1 Chromatiales bacterium
GAAGGTGAGCTGCGTATCGACCGATGGCTCGGGGAACTCACCGATCGATTCGCTCGCGAACAACGCTTGCGGCGAGAAGGTAATCGCCTCGTGTTCCCGAGCGAGCGAGATCGTTTCTTTGTCAACGGGGGCTGGTTCGAGATCTATGTGTACGATCGGATGCGGCGGCTGCTTCCAGACCGTCCGATCATTCAGGATCTTGCGCACGGCGTTCATGTTCAGCGCGAAGTCCGTGGAAAACCAGTGCGCAATGAACTTGATGTTGCGTTTCTTGCCGGCAATCGCCTGCACGTTATCGAATGCAAGACGCGCCAGTGGAACGGTTCTGAAGAGAATGGCCCTGGCGCGGAAGCACTCTATAAGCTCGATTCACTGCGTGATCTTCTCGGCGGGTTGCAGGCCAAGGCCATGCTGGTCAGCTATCAGAACCTTCCCGATCATGATCGCCGGCGCGCCGCGGACCTCGAGATCGGCGTGTGCGCCGGTAATCAGGTGCAGCGGCTCAGCGAATTTTTGCGGGAATGGCTACGGTAGGAGCGCCACTCGCGGCGCGAACATTCGGCCCGCCAGCGGGCCTCCTACGATAGAAGCCTGAGATGGTTCTCGCTGCGCGGCGTGCCGCTGGCGCGCTAGCGTTCTGCAATACCTGCCCAGCGCACACCCATCAGAAACTCCTCCGGAGTCAACGCGGGGATCAGCAGCGGCTTATAGTCGCGGGTGTTCCGCGTAATGATGTGGCTTGCCCTGGCGCTTAGGGCACAGGCAGCGTGTACGGCGTCCTCGAAATCGCGCCAGCCCAGAGACAGGGCATACATGATCGTCTCGTGATTGACCGTGGCCACCTTCACTAGCGTGAGCAGGTCGGCGATAGCGCTGTTCGCTCTGGCGTGGCCAAGATGACGACTCAGCAGGTAATGCAGTGTGGTCACCCCGTGGGCTGCGATCAGCCCTTTAGCTTTGCCACTCTCGACCAACGCGAGCACCCCTGCCGATGCGTGCCAATGGGGTTCCCGCTTAGTCAAAACATCCAATACAACGTTGGTGTCGAGCAGTAACCTCATTGGCCGTGTTTGCGCCGCAGATGCTCGTGGTATTCATCAACTGAGGCATTTTGAGGTAACAAGCCCGTCAGTCGTCGCACCTTCGGCGGATACTCTTGCCTTTTGCCGGGCAGCGCCGCGAGAAACCGTGAGACCATTTGCGACAGGCTGATGTTGTGCACTTTGCTGTAACGCTTGGCGCGTTGGATCAATTTCTCGTCGATTAGCAATGTCAGTTTGGTGCTGGACATAATGGCGGTCCCGTAGAAGTCATACGTATGTACCATTGCAATTATATACGTATAACCAGCCCCGGCAACGCCGAAAGCCGGCAAGCTTGCCACCTCTGCGCGATCTCGTCCCGCGTGCTTCAATGCTCGCATGACAGATCGGAATCTCTACCTTGCCGCCTACGACGTCGCTGATCCCAAGCGTCTGAGGGCAGCCCTCGATCTCGTGAAGGGTTATGCCACCGGCGGCCAGAAGTCGGTCCACGAGTGTTTTCTCACTCCGTCCGAGCGAGGGAGGTTGCTGCTCGACATGGCCCAGGTGTTGGAGCCGAAACAGGACAGCTTCCTGCTCCTGCGGCTTGACCCACGCGCACGCGTGCTGACGCTTGGGGTCGCAATCAAACCGATGGAAGCGCCGTATTTCTATTTTGGGTGACCGATGAGCACACTCGTCCTTGACCGCTCCAACCTCGAAATCCGCCAGGACGGAGGCGCCCTTGCGATGTACGAGAATGGGGAGCGCCGGGGCACGGTACCGCTGGCTCCCCTTGAGCGGGTCGTTCTCCAAGGCACGATCCGGCTCGACACGGGTGTGCTCACGCGTCTCGCCGAGCAAGGGATTGCCACCGTCCTGCTCAGCCGGCGCCAGAGCCGCCGCGTGGCGATCCTGCTCGGGCCTGCACACAACGACGTGGCGCTGCGCCTTGCGCAAATGAAGGCAGCGCTCGATGCGGCGTGGTGCGCAGGGTGGGCACGCCGGGTGGTAACGTCGAAGCTGCGCGCTCAGCGCCGTCTGCTGCGGGGAGCGGTTGTCGAACGCCCCGACCTCCGCAAGCCGCTCACAGATGGGCTTGAGGTGCTCGATACGGCCATGATCACCGTCAGACAAGAAGGACTCACGATCCATTCCGTGCGCGGCATCGAAGGCGCAGCCGCGGCGGCTCACTATCGTGGCTTGACGGCGCTGTTCCCGGATCATCTCGGCTTCCACGGCCGCAACCGCCGCCCGCCGCGGGACCCGGTGAACGCCTGTCTCTCGCTTGGCTACACGCTGCTGCACTTCGAAGCCGTGCGCGCTTGCCACGCCGCGGGTCTCGATCCGCTGATCGGCTTCTACCACCGCCCCGCATTCGGCCGCGAGTCGCTGGCCTGTGATCTGATCGAGCTGCTGCGTCCACGGGTCGATCGGTGGGTGTGGGAGCGGTTTCGAAACCGTCGCCTGCGCGCCGAGCATTTCACGCACGACAAGGGCGCCTGCCTGCTGCACAAGGCCGGTCGAGAAGCCTTCTATCAGGAGTACCAGTGCTTCGCCACGCTGCCCCGTCGTCTGCTGCGCCGGCAGTGCGCGCAGCTCGCCCGATCATTCCGTACTGCCGGGATGCCGCTCATTGACTCTGCCACCGACCGGGATTCCGAGGATTGATTGAATGATCGGCACGACAGCGCTGCGGACGCAACTCGCTGGCTCCCGGATCCCGCCCGGTGCGCCCGCCCCGCCACCGCGCGTGCCATTGCACATCCACGCCACGCGTGTCACCACCGTGGAGCTCGACGGACCAGCGCTGCGGATCCGTGCCACGGGCCGCGCGATCGCCCGTTATCCGCTGGCACGGATCTCCCGCATTGTCGTGCGCGGTGCGGTGCTGTGGCGCGGCGAAGCACTCACCGCCCTGATGGAAACCGGCATCCCCGTAGTGCTGCTCGACGGCGCAGGTAAGACCTTGGGTTATTGCTGGCCTGTTAACCGACCGTCGGTGCCGTTCGTTGTGGAGTTGGGGGAGTTCCTCGGGCGGCCGGACTGGCAGGAGCGGCATGCAAACTGGTTACGCTCGACGCGTATGCGGGTGCTCCAGCATTGGCGGCGTCGGCGGGAGACCGCCGGCCAGCCGGTCACCGAGGGACAGTTCGCGGAATGGGTCCATCGCCACGTCTATGCCTACCGGTCGCACGAACTCACGCCGACGGACAACCTCAGGCGCGGAGCCGTGGCTGCCGTCGTCGCAACCCAGTTGTCGAGTGCGGGTTTGGCGCCCTGCTACTGGGGAGTCGGTGACGCCCAGCTTCATCTGGCGCGAGACGTGACTGATGTTCTCGACCTTGTGCTGGAGTGTCAGCTCGGCGATTTCGCAGCGTCGGCGCGCGCTGACGACCCGGCCAGGCTTCGGCTGCTCGGGCCGGCAATGACGCGACTTCCGCGCCATTGTACAGCGCTGCTCCGCCGCTTTACTCGCTGGGTCCGCGAGACAATCGACACATGCCACTGAACCAGTCACGCGCCTGGCTGATCGCCTACGACATCACCGACCCTGACCGGTTGCGCCGGGTCCATCGATTTATCAGGAGGCGCGCCGTGCCTGTGCAGTATTCGGTGTTCGCGGCCGAGGATACGCCGGCCCGCATGGGCCAGTTGCGCTCCGAACTCGCGGAAATAATAGACCCGCGCACAGACGACGTGCGCATCTATCCCGTTCCCGCAAACCCGGACCTCGTGGTTCTCGGCAAACGCGCGCTCCCCGACGGTGTGCTCCTGCTCAGGGGTGGCAGTAGCGGCTTGTTTACTGGGGCGTCAGGTGGGTCTAAAGTTGTGTTCGATTAGCCGAGGATCTCCTTCGGCATCATTGCGTGTATGGAGTGTACGCAATCCAGTGCCGCGGATGGCAATGAGATAAGGCGCTGTCTCCAGGTTCCGACGCGACAAACAGTTAGGAGAGCCGATGCGTTCGTTTTCCGGCAACCGGGCTTGCAGCTTGTTGATTGGCGGAGCCTTACGCCGGTGAGCAGTTTGAACCGACGACCTGATGAAGAAGGGATTAA
>JBQTIC010000006.1:0-11913 GCA_052388435.1 Chromatiales bacterium
ACCAGCGGCTGGTCGACCTTGATAACGTCGCCCGCGGCAACATGCCACTTGACGATCTCTGCCTCTTGCAGCCCCTCCCCCAAGTCGGGCAGCTTGAAGATGTCGCTCATATAAGCCCTCCCCTCCCAACAATGTTAGGACAAATCGGGCCGAGAGGACCGCGACTAGCCTGCGGTGTGGCGACAGCGGGGTCCCGAAACTTCTACACCCGCGATCTGCTGCGGAGGAGAACTGTCCGCCACATTCAACTCTCCCAACAGGTGGTTGGAGCACCATGATGCCTCCGCTGGCGCAAGTGACGGGTCGACGCCATCCTCGCCCAGGTGCACGCCGTAATTTCCCGGTGCAGCTCTGGCCGCATCGACCACGAGCTTGATCGCTGCGGCCACCAGATCCGGCTGGTCGAGATGAATGTAGTGGGCGCTGCGGCGGGCGACAATGTGCGCGCTCAGGGGACTGAGCTGTGCCAGCTCCGATTGCAGCTCCATCCAGATCCTCTCGCTCACATCACCGCGCTCGCCAGGCGGCCAGGCACGCTCACCTCTTGTGAGCACGATGAGAGGGAGGGGCGGGAACGGGCCGCCGGCCTGCACCTCGCGCGCGCTGCGCTGGAATTCCAGATGCTCGTCGATGAGGGTCGCGCGTGTGTGCGGCCTCTTCAGGGCAAGCCCGAGTTCCACGCGCGCCTCCTGCGTGAGGTTGCGCGGCAGATTCGGTGCGAAGAATATGGCGATGCGATGCCTGCTGTCGGGTGCCGTGTTGAGCCGGGTCGGCGGGATAGGCAGCCGCTCCATCTGCTCTGGGTGCGAGGAGTCGATCAGAGCAACACCGGCAGTGACGCCCGCATAGCGCTTCGCGAAAAGCTGCGCAGTGTACCCACCGAAGGAATGTCCGACGAGCACGTAGGGCGTGGGGACCGCAGCACGCTCCAGCAGAGCGCGGAGCTCCTCGACGATGCGGGAACTGGTGCGGGGCGGCGGCCCTGGGTCGCTGTGGCCGTAGCCAGAGCGGTCATAGACGCAGACCTCGGTGTGCTGTGATAGAAGTCGCTGCACCCGCGACCACTCCCGGGAGGTGCCGCCGAGGCCGACATCCAGCACGGCCACCGGCGTGCCGGTCCCTTCGCAGTGGATGTACAGCCTGTGGGTGTCGAGAGAAACGAGCGCCGCAACTGCCGTTCCGCCTGCCGCTATAAACCAGATCACAAACAAGGCAAGCGCCACCAGCGCCCGGGCGACAAGCCAGGGCGCGAACCAACGCGGCAAGTCCCGCACCCGACGGTTCATGGCAGATGCCTCTAAGTTGCGAACAGCACATATCGTGACCCTTACGCCTATTTAGACAGAGTCCAATTGCAATCGTTCCCGTTACTTATGCGAGCCTGTTAAGGCAAATCCACAGCTAGGTGCGATGCACAAACCTGTGCGGCCGAAGCCCGCTTCCGCTTTGATGAGGCGGTCAGAGAACGTGGAGTCATGTATGTCTAACACATAGATGATCCGGAACAGCCTGCTACACTTCTCTCCCGCCTGCGCGTCCAGCGGTGGTTCGCCATGAGCCAGGAAGACTCATATCCGTACCCGTTTAAGTTGCAACAGATGCCCAGCGCAGCGGCGCCCAAGCCCAAGCCCGACAAGCAGCCAAAATGACACGTGTTGCGTTTCGCGCCGGACACGCCCGCGCCGAGCGTTGGGAAGACGCCGCCGACGAAGCGCTGGCGCGCATGGGTGGCTCGCCGCACGGCGGGAATCTGGGCTTCATGTACGTCAGCGACCGGCTGGCCGGCGCGGCGCGCGACATCCTGGAATGTCTCATAGAGCGGACGGGTGTCCGGGACTGGGTGGGGACAGTCGGAGTCGGCGTGCTCGCGAGCGGCGTCGAATATCTCGACGAGCCAGCGCTTGCGGTGATGCTCGCTGCTTTGCCTGAGGGCGAGTTCCGCGTGTTCTCCGGCAGGTTGCGGCCGCCCTTGCTCGGCACCCGCACCGCGAGCGGCGCGGAAGCGGCGTTTTGCCATCGTTCACGGCGACCCGAATACCGAGGACATGCCCGCGCTGATCGAGGACATGTCCGCCAAAGTCGCCAGCGGCTACCTCGTTGGCGGACTATCGAGCTCGCGCGCAGCGCTGTTCCAGGTCGCCAACGAGGTGATCGAGGGCGGGCTGTCGGGCGTGGTCCTGTCATCGAACATCGAGGTGGCGACGCGGCTGACCCAAGGTTGTTCGCCTCTGCCCGCCAAACACGTGGTCACCGAGGGCCAGCGCAACATTATCGTGGCGCTGGACGGTCGGCCGGCGCTCGACGTGCTGCAGGAGAAGATCGCCGCGGCGTCCGAACGCGACCTTCGCCGCGCCGTGCAATCCATCCATGTCGGACTGCCGGTTCCCGGTTCCGACATCGGCGACTATCTGGTGCGGAACCTGATAGGCATCGACCCGGAGAACAAGCTCATCGCGATCGGCGCCCCGGTTGAGCCGGGGATGCCAATCATGTTCTGCCGGCGCGACGGCGCGTCCGCGCGCGAGGATCTCGGACACATGCTCGACGTCATTGCCGGACATCTCGATGGGCCGCCGAAAGGCGGGCTGTACTACTCTTGCCTCGGTCGCGGCGAGCAGATGTTCGGGCGGCGCTCGGCGGAGCTCGGGATCATTCGCGATCGGCTGGGTGACTTTCCGCTCGTCGGCTTTTTCTGCAACGGCGAGATCTCACACGACCGGTTGTACGGCTACACCGGCGTGCTGACGCTGTTTCGATGACTGCCGGGAAAGGGCAAGCGCGATCGGCTGCGGCCGGAGCGATTCACCTCATGCGCATGCCACAGGCATGCACAAAAAGGATTGCGCTGACCAGGCAGAAGCGTGTACAAAGTATGCGGCCGCACTATCGGGGATCGCGTTTCTCTGATGTCCTGAGCGCACGGACGGTGCGTTCAGGGATTCTGAAGTTGTGCGGCAAGCAGGGGGGTCGCTGGGGCAGAGAAGCACGACCGCCTGGGGATGACCAGCAGACTGGATGGCACGGCCAGTGGTTGGGCAACTACTAGCGATGTTTGGATCCCTGCACGGGAGGGCATTTCGATGCGACGCGCCAACTTCATGATAGTCAGCACCCTGCTCGCTGCGGCTTGCTCATTGGCGGCGGCCGCCGAATTCGACACAGTGTGCCCCCTTCAGGAAAAAGCGGCAGCGACCTACTACGTAACCGTGGATTTCAATGGTCGTGCGCCGGAGGAGTTCATGGTCGATACCGGCTCGAGTTACGTCGTGATTAGCGAGAGCACGCTAGCTGTTTTGAAGGACGCTGCACAGGCGGTATATCTCAAACAGGTGGCGGGTGTCCTGGCGGATGGGTCGAAGAAACACGCGCGGGTGTATCGGATCTCCAGCATGCGCGTCGGCGGTTGTGTCATCAACGACGTAGAAGCAGTCGCCCTTCCCGGCGCCACGCGCCAGATCCTCGGGCTCAGCGCTCTTAAGAAAGTTGCGCCCTTTGCAGTTTCTGTGACCCCCCTCGATTGATGCTCAGTCATTGCAAGGGCGCTTCGGCGGCGGCCTACCCGGTGGCGGATCGTCGCCCCGGTCGTTCACCGACAGAAGAGCAGAACGGCGTTCCGGCGCTCGCCCAGCGGGTGGACTGAACCTCGTTCCACCCGCAGGGCTGCCAGCAGACTTCATTCCGTTCAGCACCGGCGGCCGAACGAGTCTAGTCCTCGGTGTTATCGCTGCGCGTCCCACGGACGGAAGCCAAGCGGCGCAGCACCGGTTCCCTCGATGACCTCAAACGCCGCCAGCTCATGCTCCGGGCTCAGCATTTCCTGGTTTGTTCCACCGCGACTGTACGCCCAGGGCGCGAAGCCTGGCACTGACGTCAACGAACTCGGCTCCGTCCTGATCTGTAATTGAGCCACTCCTACTTCCTCTTTCGCCCATGGCATAAACCCGCTGCTCGTGCTCTGCGCCGCGACCAGCGCGCTGCTGCTCACTGTCAGTAAGGTGGCTGCAGCGATAGTGCCGAGCATCGATTTCTGTCGCGTAGCATCTCTCGTCTTCATTGATTATCTCCTCCGTACGAAACGTTGTATGGATCGGCGGCGCGATTTGCGCCGGTCCTACAAACAAAGACCGGAGTATTTGGAGAAGTCTTACAACCGGCTCCGCTTCACCAGGAATACGCAGCACTGCATGCTGTCCTGCTAGACTTGCGGGTATGAGGGATCAGGCTTCTTTTCAGTTTCAGTTGCGGGGCATATCCCCCGAAGCGTTACAAGAAGTGCTCGATGCGCATCGCTTGTGGATAGAATCTAATGAGCAGAACGGAAAGCCGGCTGATCTCAGCTATCTCAATCTTCGCGGGGCCGATCTCCAGGGCGCCAGACTTCAGGGAGCGCTACTAAAGGGGACCCTTCTGTGGGATGCGGATCTCCGGGAGGCCGACCTTCGCGAGTCGAAGGGCTTGCTCCTGGAACAACTGGCAGGAGCGAACTTGGCCGGGGCCAAACTGCCGTCCGAGATTCTCCCATCGGAAGGGTTGCACATAGTGGAGGCGATGTCCCATACGGCGGGGACGCTTTTCGTCATCCTGCTGTTGGGATGCGCCTATGTCTGGCTCACCGTCGCATCGACGACCGATGTCGCGCTATTGACCAACACGGCCGCCTTTGAGCTTCCGATCATCCAGACCGGCATCCCCGTTGTGAGGTTCTATTGGTCCGCGCCACTCTGTCTGCTGGCACTCTATATTTACTTTCACCTGGTGTTACAACGTCTGTGGGAGGCGCTGGCCGAACTGCCAGCCATCTTTCCCGACGGCAAGCCGCTGGACAAGAAAGTCTATCCCTGGCTGCTGAACGACCTGATGCGGGCCTATCTGATTCACCTGCGGGGTAATCCCCCGCCACTGTTTCGGTTGCAGAAGTGGTTATCCATTGCGCTTGCCTGGTGGCTCGTTCCGGGGACGATCTTGGGCCTTTGGATGCGATATCTTCCCGGCCACGACTGGGCAGGCACATCCTTGTACATCGTCCTGCTGACCGTGGCCATTGGAGCCGCTTTGTTGTTCCATCACCTCGCTGCTGCGACGCTGTGCGGGGATCACCGGCAACCGTGGCGCGCGCGCAAGCGAGCAAGCTACTGGCGCAGCGCCGCAGCCACCGGGATCGGTGTTATTTTCGGTCTTGTCTCTTATGGAGCGATTGAGGGCAGCAACGCCGGCTTTGATGTCGCCAACTTCCGCACGTGGGTGCCAGCGACCTTTGCGATCTTCGGCTATAGTCCTTTTGCGGATTTTCGCGAGCAAGATGTCTCGATCAAACCGGCCAATTGGACTGGCATGCGCGCCGAAGAGATAGCGCTGGTGAAAGGTGCTCCTTTGAGAGGGAAGGATATTCGCTATGCCAACGGATTTCGTGCCTTTCTGCTCCATGCCGATCTGCGGGATGCCGATCTGCGCGGCATTGTTTTGAACAGCGCCGACCTGGAGGGGGCGGACCTCGAATTTGCCCGCCTTGAAATGGCCGACTTGGAGTTTGCCCGGCTTCGGGGAGCCAACCTGTACGGAGCCGAACTTCAGGGCGCCAGCCTGACCGGCGCAGACCTTCGAGAGGCCAGGCTCGCCCGCGCCAATCTCGAGCGGGTCAGCCTCTATGGCGCTAATCTCGAAAGAGCCAATCTGCAGGCCGCCAATCTTTCCCGAGCCAGCCTGGAGGGCGCCAATCTGAAGGGGGCCGATCTCCGCTCCCCCGTCGGTCTCACTCAAGACCAGATTGACCTGGCCTGCACTAACGAGGAGACCTTGCTCCCGCCGGATTTTCAGCGTGCCCAGCGCACCTGCCCCGAGAAGTAGGCTTTCGCATCCACGTATGTACCAATTGAATACCAATCAACCATCTGCCAGAGTGTATTCCGCCTTATCTCCACCCGAGCTTCTTCCCGATCAGGTAATCGAGGGACAGCTTTCCCGGGCCGTGCAGCAACGGCATCAGTAGCATGATTCCCCACACCTGGTGCTGCTGGAGGCCAGGTGCGTTCAGTGCGGGGTAGGAAATCACCGCCATGATGTTGAAGACGAACAGCACAAGGGCGCTGAACCTGCCTGCCAGCCCCAATGCCAGCAACACCGAGAAGCCGAGCTCTATGGCGGTAGCGAGGTACGCCGCGACCTCGGGGGGCAATAAGGGCACGTGATATTCGTAGGTAAACAGCGTGATGGTTGTGTCCATGCTCTGGATCTTGGTCAATCCGGACTTCCAGAACACATTTGCGACCCACAGCCGAATGGCCAGGTCGCCGAGAGGTGCGAGAAAGTCGAGCCCTTTGATGATGGGCTTAAGAAGGTTTAACGTTTTTTCGACGATGGACATGAGACATCTCCGTGAGTGGGGTGGTCAGGCTTTTTTGTCCCACGGGCTACAGTTGTCACAAGAAAGAATCGACCAACGTACCGCGGCTGACATGCTGCTTGAGACAGGCGATGAGGTCAAAATCCGCTTGCACCGCTAAAGCCTTCTCGTAGGCTTGGGCTAACGCATCACCCGCGGCCAGCGCGCGCAATAGGGCGTATTCTCCCTCTCCCAAGGGTTGCATCTGCACTTCAAGGTTCTGCCGGATCACCAGCACTCTGACGCCGCCCTCGGCGAGATCTACGCGCTGGTCGCCTGCGTAATTGTCCTGGTTGACCTGCCAGATGCGCAGCACCGGGTAATCGGAGGCCACCAGCCAGCTGGCTGGATGGAGCTTAAATCGCAGAGCCGGATAGTGTTCCGGCCGAATCGTTCCCAACGCTCCGAGGTTGAACGGGGCGTGTTCGAGCGCGTGGAACACCTGGTGGTAGGCCCATTCCAAGCGCGCCATATCGGGCAGGTAGGGAAGCGTTGCGGCGGTCTCAAAGCTGGAGAGAAACGCCGGGAGCGCTGTACCAAAGTCATGCAGATTCCCCGAGGTGGACGGGTGGCGGCGGATATACTCATGCGCCGCATACCGAAAGAACCCCTCCCCGACCAGGCGCTCCACCACCGGGTAGACCGCCCGCAGCGCCGAGGTCAAGCTTGCAAAGACATTATTGCGATAGATTTGCAGCCGCCGCGCGCCGCTCAGCCCGTTCGCGCGGATCTGTTCGCCGAGGGGTGTATCCCTGCCGTGGAACACCGCCTCCGCAAAGGCGAACTGCACTTCACGCAACGAGGGCACGGTGTTCCTCCAATAAAAGATCCGCCTTGTGCGCCTCAGCCACTAAGACCTCCAGAGGCGGGATATCCAGATCCCGCTCAATGAGGGTGGGCCGGTCCCCGAGGTGCTGGAGCGCCTTGCGGTAAAGCGCCCATACGCCTTCGGCTACTGGCCGGCTGTGGCTGTCGATGAGGACCTCCCCGTCCTCGAAGCGGTTCACGGTAAAGCCCGCCAGGTGGACCTCCTGGACGTGCTGCGGCGCGATGGCCCATAGGTAGCCCTGCGGGTCAAACCCATGGTTCGTGGCGCTGACATAAATGTTGTTGACATCCAGCAAGATCCCGCAGCCGCTACGCTGCGCCAATTCGCTGATGAATTCCTGTTCCGGGATCATCGACAGTTCGTATTGCAGGTAGGTGGAGGGATTCTCCACGAGGATCTGCCGCCCGAGACGGTCCTGTGCCTCGGTGATCCGCGCCATCATATGATTCAGAGCCTCTTCGGTGTAGGGAAGCGGCAGCAGGTCGTTGAGATAGCGCTCGCCGATCGAACTCCAGGACAGGTGTTCGGAGACCAGCGTAGGCTCAAAGCGCTGGATCAAGCGCTTGAGCTTCTCGAGGTGCCAGGTGTTCAGCGGATCTGTTGAGCCGAGCGATAACCCGACTCCGTGCAGACTCAAAGGGTAGTGGCTACGGATCTGCTCCAGATAGTGCAACGGCGCGCCGCCCTCGCCGAAATAGTTCTCGCTGTGGACCTCGAGCCAGCCGACCCGAGGGCGGCTTTCCAGCACCTCCCGGTAGTGTTCGGCGCGCAGCCCGATCCCGGCCTGCGCCGGGATCGGGTCCGCGTTGCAAGCGCAGTGCCGTCTCAGGGTCAAAACGCCCAGCCCTTTTTCATTACTTGGGCTCTGGGCTCCCGCCGACGATCTTCTCGCAGGCGCCCTTGGACAGATAAATGAAGGCATCGGGCTGGCCGTCCTTGGTGGACTGACCCGCACAGGCGCTGGTCGCTGTCTGACAGTCATTCTTGCCCGCCTTGACCACGCCGTAGCATTTCTCCCCCTCAGGGGCTGCGGCCAACGCCCGCTCTGCGGCCGTCATTGCGCCCAGCGCCAGAACGCCCGCCAGGGCAGCGTGGATTACAGTGGTGGTGTCTTTCATCGCGTTTATCCTCCGTTGAGTGAAAAGAAAAAGGGTGAGCCAGGGAGAGATGCTACCTGCCTGGCAGACTTTCGTAACGCCTGCATGTAGTCGCAGCGCCCCGCCGACTGTTACAGGGCTTGCGTCCGAGGGCCTGGTGGATGCAGTCGCCTCCAGGATCGCTCGGGAGGTCGAAGTTCTCATCAACATAGACAGTGTTCGGGTCGACGTCAGCAAACCTGGCGGTACCGTCACGACCTGGAAACCAGCCAAGGCGCCACAGCTCTCATTCGCGCTGTTCCCGCGGTAGTGTTGCTTGAACCAGGCTGGCGAGCGCGACTGCATTCCCGGTGGATCCAACGCTGCGTCGTAGCTGGAATGCAGCACGGCGAAGCG
This sequence comes from Chromatiales bacterium, assembly GCA_052388435.1. Classification (GTDB taxonomy): domain Bacteria; phylum Pseudomonadota; class Gammaproteobacteria; order JAJPIJ01; family JAJPIJ01; genus JBQTIC01. Next base: position 8,702 of record JBQTIC010000006.1, read on the forward strand.
ATACAGCGTGTGAACGAGATTGTCCCAACAGAACTCCTTTCACGTTGCCCTGCGCCCAGGGTGTGGCTTTGTCCCCACTGTTCGGCGAGCTGTATGTACAGCCCCGGGGTCCTGCGCAGCAACTCATCCAGGTCCGCGAAACCCCGTTTGCTCGCCTGCTGCTTTAGCCATTCGACCTGCGCGGCCAAGTCCTGTTCAATCGAGACCGGCACGTCGTGTGACTTGGGTTCGTGAGACTGCAGCGAAATGACGCGGCGCACGGCGGTCGCCTTTACCAACTGTTGTAGGCGGGCACTCATTCCTAGACCCGAATCAGCGCTGCTACCCGGCCCTTAGCGCGGAATCCTGCCGCCTGGGCGACGCCGACGGAAACCGCGCCGATGGTGTTCCAAGGATCCGGGCAAGCTTTCTGCGAATATCCACAATTGGGCCTCTAATCGATAATGGGAGCCAGCTCTTTGAGAGGCTGCGTTTCAACCTCTCTTAAGAAGACCGGATGACGGGCACAAAGCTGGCGGCTGTGGACAAAAAATTCCTGGCTTGTAATGAAAGGAGGGGCATGCCGGTCTTATAAGGTGTGTGGGACAAGCAATCGCGATTCACAGCGCTGGTGCATGCCCTGTCCAAGGATCTTTATCGGTACGCTTACTGGCTGTGCCACAACCGCTCGGAGGCGGAGGACCTGGTGCAAGAGACCTTCACCCGTGCGTGGCGGTCGATGGATGACCTGCGCGACGACAAAGCGGCCAAAGGGTGGTTGCTCACCACGCTGCGTCGCGAGCACGCGAGAAAGTATGAGAAGGCTCAGCCGGACATCGAGGAAACAGACTTGGCTCTGATCCAAGATCCCCGTCGGGACTACGATTGCAGCACGGAGGCCTTCAGTGTGCGCCGGGCGCTATTGCGGCTGCCCACGGAGTACCGCGAGCCGCTGCTCCTGCAGGTGCTCGAGGGCTATAGCTGCGAGGAGATCGCCTCGTTGATGGGTTTGAGTCCGGGCGCGGCGATGACGCGCCTGTGTCGGGCACGCCAGCGCCTGCGCGAGATGCTGACCGATACGAGAGACACCGTAACGAAGGTAAGCGACTTATGATCAATTGCTTGGAATTTCGACGACATTGCCTGGCTGACCCAAATAGCCGTGCCGAGGATTTCATCGAACACGCGCACGAATGCCGTCCTTGCCGTGGATTTCTCGACGAGGTGCGGCAGATGGACGCGGGCATCGCCGCCGCGTTGCAGGTCGAGCCGCCTGCGGGACTTGCCGCGCAGATCCTGCTGCGCCAGTCGCTGCGTGAGCGGCCGCGCTGGAGGCCGTGGTTCGGCACCTTGGCATTGGCGGCAAGCCTCTTGCTGGCTGTTGCTTTGACGCTCTTCATCGCACCACGAATCACCGCGCCGGCCCTTGAGACGGCCGTCTTCAGCTATGTTGCCACTCAGCCCGCTGCAATGGCTGCGGGACAGCCGCTGACACCCGCGGCTGTCAGCGAGATGCTGCGGCCCTATGGCCTAGACCTGAAGCAGGGGGCCGGGCCGATCCAGTCTGCTAAGCCATGCCAGATCCGCGGGCGCAACGCGGTGAATCTGGTGATGGCGGGGGAGAAGGGGCCGATCAACATCCTGGTGATGCCAGAAGAGCCGGTGCGTGAACGCGCTGTTTTTCGTGAGGCCGGGCTTCAGGCCGTCGTGGTTCCCTGCCCGAAAGGCAGCTACGCCATTGTGGGCGCGGAGGGCGAAGCCCTGGAAGCGGTGGAACAACGGATCCGCGCGGCGACGGTGTGGCTGTAACGCACCGTGTCTATGCTCGGGATGTCACGCGCAGTGTGCCGCTACGCGCTGGCGCGATTTCTTGGAGCCGGCGGGATCGTCGAACTGACAGCGGTCATCGGCTTCTACAACATGCTCAACCGCCTGAACGAGTCGCTCCAGACTGACTTCGATTTTAGACGGTCCTCAAGGGCATGGCCGTGATTGCGGCAAACACTGTGCCACGGCTGGGCATAGCGCTGCTGATCCTGCGTATCGGGCTGGGGATGTTTCTGATGCTTTGGGGTCTCGACAAGATCCTTGAGCCCGACAGCACGGTGCGGATATTTGCGCATTTCTACAAGCTGTCGATTACGCCCTCCGTCGCAAGCTCATCGGCGTGCTTGAGCTGCTGCTGAGTCTGGCGTTGGTATGGGCCTGTGGCGCACGCTGACTTATGGCGCCGCATTACTCATCCACGCCATGTCCACGCTGTCGACCTATCATGAACTCCTATCGCCCTTCGGGAAGAATCATCTCTTCATCGCTGCGGTCCCCGTGCTGGCTGCTTTTACTGCGTTGTTTCTCCTGCGCCGCGAGGATTGCCTGTGGGCGCACGATTCCCCGCTCCAGAAGAACGGCGTAGGCGTTGCGCCCGATCATTAACAGCCGTATCCGGGCGGAAAACGTGGTTGCGGCACGACACAGCGATGGTTGTGCCACGGTCAAGGCTAAGTTGGCTGAAACAAAAACACTGTCTTGCAGGTCTCTATGGACAAGACAGGCGCGCAATGGTGGGCAAGCCTGAACTGACCCCGGAGCAAGGTCCCCAATGAAACAGACTGCTGCACTGATGTTCTCGCTGCTTCTCGTAGCCTGTGCCCCTCCCCAAATCCGCCACGCACCGCTCGCTGACCTGCAGCCGGCGCAGGTCCGGGTTGACGCGCGGGCGTTTGTCGGCAAGCCGGTGCGCTGGGGCGGAGAGATCCTTTCGGTGCAGACCAAACTGAATGAAACGGTGGTGGAGGTGTTGCAGAGCAGACTCGATTCGTGGGGCGAGCCAATCAGTCACAAGTACTCTGGTGAACGGTTTCTGGCACGAACGGAACGGTTTCTCGATCCGGCCATCTACGGCAAAGGCCGCAAAGTCACCGTTGCCGGCCACGTCGCAGGCATCACCAAACTGCCCATCGGTGAGACTACCAGGGACGTGCCGGTAATGAATGCCAAGCTAGTCCATCTGTGGCGTTCCTACCCAGACTACGGCTACCGCCGCTACGGCTACTATCCATACCCGCGGTTTCATTTCGGCTTCGGCATCGGACACGGCCATCATTTTGGCCACCATCTATTCCACCATCATGGCTTTCGCCATCGTCACCACTAAAGCGCTGGCCTAATAGGCTTAGGGTTGATGGAAACCAACGCTGCGCACGGCTGTCGGGAGCTGGAAAGCAAAGTTCGGA
>JBQTIC010000007.1:0-29148 GCA_052388435.1 Chromatiales bacterium
CTGAGCCTTGCAGAATCGGTGAACAGCCTTTCGTCATGCCGGCGGAAGCCGGCACCAGTATTTCACTGGATTCCTGCTTTCGCAGGAATGACTGCTAATAGTTCACTCTTAATGCAAGGCTCAATAGGGGACAGCTTCAGACAACGATTTCCCGCTAACCACACAGATCATGCCCCTCTGAGAATCGCGGTCTCGCTCAGAAATCCCCAATCCCCGCCGGCGCGCGATTGCGGACTGGCCGGATTTGCCGTCTGACCTAGGAACGGATCTGCTCCAGGGCGAAAGTCGTCCCTCCTTGCGGGGTGAGTGTAAGTGCCGCACGAGGAACGGGCACCGCCTCCCCCACTGCCACCAACCGAAATCGCCGAATCACTATCCCGACAATCCACAGTATCTCCTGCATCGCCAGTCCCATACCGATGCAGCTACGTGGCCCGCCGCCAAAGGGAAAATATGCGAAGCGGGGCCGGGCAACTGAACGCTCCGGCAGGAAGCGATCCGGATCGAAGCGCTCCGGTTCGTCCCAGAAATCAGGATGACGGTGCATCGCATAAGGGCTCAACAACAACAAGGCACCCCTGGCAATGCGCAGGCCCCCGACAACGTCATCGGCGATGGCCACGCGAGCCGTAATCCACGTTGGCGGATAAAGCCGCATCGTCTCTTCGCTAACCCGGCGCGCATATCCCTGCGCCATGCGCCGTGGCGCTGCCGGGGCATCGCCAGTTTCCAGGTCCTGAAGTTCCTCTCGAAGTCGGTTCTCTACTTCCGCGTAACGCGACACCACCATCCAAAGCCAGGCGAGCGTGGTCGCGGTGGTTGTGTAACCGGCGATGAATAATGTCATGACCTCGTCGCGAAGCTGCGTCTCACTCAGCGGCAAGCCGTTCCGCTCGTCGCGAAGGTCCATCAATTGCGAAAGCAAATCTCCGTTGCCCCCGCTGTCGCGCCGCCGCCTGATCTGCTCGCTCAGGAACGCATCCAAAGCACGCAGCGCGTGCCGAAAGCGCAGGCGCCTGGGCGACGGAACCCACGCCGGCACGGGCACCACACTCCAGATGTTGTGGCTCACGTAGTCGATGGCAGTAGCCAGCGCAGCTTCGATTTCCGGGCTGGTCGGTACCGGCCCGAACAATGTTCTCCCCATGATGCTCCTTGTCAGACTCAACATCTCCTCAAGAATGTCGACTCGGCCACCCTGCTGCGCCACCGCCCTCCAGCGCTCGAGCCATTCGTCCAAAATCAGCGGAGCCACGGCCGTGAGTGGCGGCGGCTGGAGGAGCGGTGAGATCAATTTCCGTTGCTGACGCCATAGCTCGCCATCGCTGGTGGTCAGACCGTTACCGAACAGGGGCCTGATGCGGTTGACTACCGGGTTTTTGCAGTAGTTGCGGTAATTCGTTTGAAGGACATGCCTGATGAGATCGGGATGATTGACCAGGAATACGGGGCGCGGACAGTGGCCCAGCATGGGCATAGGTTCCCGCTGGCGGCAAAGATCGGCCAACGTGGTCAGCGGCGCGCGCCAGAGATCGGGTAAGATCCCGACAAACGGGTAACGGCGCGGCAGCGATGACGGCGACGGCCAAGACATGCTCACCAACCGGGGTCTTATCTTTGCTGTAAGCACAGCGACCCGACAGATCAGGTACCGCCAATCCGTAGCTTACGGTCGCGCTCGATTCGGGAGAATCACCCGATAATGGTATCCGAGACAACCGAGAACAAGTCTCGGTTGTCTCGGACACCTTTTTCCTAATGAGTATTGCCCCATGAACGAGCAGCAGTTCGCGGCGCTGCGCCAGGACATGCTCCTGGAGATTGCCGCTCATGTCTCCTTCGTGAGCGACCAGATCGGCAAGGGCGCGCTCGATAAGCAGGTGATAGACGCAATGGGCAAGGTGCCACGGCACGTGTTTGTGCCGCTCGAGCTTCAACCCTACGCGTATCTTAACCGTCCGCTTCCAATCGGATTCGAGAAGACGATCTCGCAGCCGTTCATGGTCGCGTTGATGACCGACTTATTGCGGGTCGATGAGGAGGACACCATTCTCGAGATCGGCACCGGACTTGGCTATCAGGCGGCGATCCTGGCAGAGCTGGCGCACAAGGTATATAGCCTCGAAGTCGTCGAAGAGCTGGCGAGTCAGGCAATGAAACGGCTCAGCCGCGTGGGGTACGGTAGCGTCGTTGTCAAGGTCGCCAACGGCTACTTCGGCTGGCCTGAGCACGCCCCTTTCGACAAGATCATGGTGACCGCAGCACCAGACCTCATACCCCCACCCCTGATTAACCAGCTCAAGCCCGGCGGCAGAATGGTGATCCCGGCGGGCCTCCCCGACAGTCAGCAACTTATGCTGGTCGAGAAAGGCTCAAACGGAAGGGTGAGCACGAAGGAGATTCTGCCGGTTTTGTTCGCGCAACTCGAGGATGCCGAGACGGGTTAGTCCGCAAAGAGCTGCAGCGCAGTGTCCTATGGCAGGTAATTCTGCCGCCAGGGCACTGTGAATCCGATCCGACGATACGTGAGGGGACGCGCTGGGCCGGCCCGCGGGGTGTTGCTAGGCGATTCTGGCTCCGTGTAGCGTGAACCGATCGAACGGTACAACGTTGGTTGCTGGCTCCGCGGAGTCGGCCGTGGCATGCGGCCGTTTAGACTGGCGCGAGGGTGTGGGGGTATTGCTGATGCAAATCACGTTACTGCCGGGCATCCGCATCACCTTCCATTCCGCACTCCCCCTTGATGGAGCTGATTGAGAATTTCTCAATGGGGGCACAAAGAACATTGAGCCGGCGAGCAGCATGGTTTGTGTAGCCAGGCTCGCCGGCAGGAGAAACGCATTCCAGACCGGCCCCATGTCCGCCATGTTGTTCCACATCCAGAATCCACTCGGGTGCGACATGTGCTCGGCTCTCTGGCCTACATGACCGGCGCGTGCTCATGCCGCCATGGGCAGCGGGTGCTCCAGCCGCCACACCTCGGCAAGCCGGGTGTACAAGTGCGGCGCGTTGACGAGCAACTCATGCAGATCCGTGTATCCATTAACGCTTGCTTGTTGCGTTAGCCAGGTGGCCTGCGCGGTGATGTCGCGTTCCATGAAGATGCACGCATCACGCGCCACGGCGCTTCCATGTGTCGTTGGCACATCAGCCACCTCGGTGGGCGGACGATAGACAGTCGGGTGAACCGGCCCCGCTGTCGCGTGGCTGGCGAAGGTGGCTGACCCTGCACCAAGCAGGACGGTCAATGCCGAATGTCCAAAACGTCCGTTCATCGATAGCCTCTATACGGCCTCTGCAAAACTCCGGGCTTTGTGTCCCTCCAAAATGCCATCCTTTCTGCCCGTCAGGCAGTTCATTGCAATACCTGGTCCATGTCGCTAAGCCCGCATTCTGCTTAGAGATCCGTTGGCGCGTCCGTGTAAAAGTGTCACTCGCTGCCCACAAATTACAGCGGAGAAGGCTGCGCGCCGCGAATGCCCGCGGCACGCAATGGGGCTCCTTGCCGGAACGATCAAGAGAAGGAAGCGATGGGAGAGCTCAAGAACAACTCGTGATTCATGTCTGAATATTCCGATTATCCACCCCCCCTTGGGTCTCGGGCAGCAGCGCCGGTCATGTCGCGCGTGATAGGCTTAATCTAACCGGAACACATGAGCGATATATGAGTCACCTGTTGGTTGCGACCTTTGTCAGTACTGACCATGTTGCGAATGGAGCCTTGTGCCGGCGGTGGCCAGGCTCCCATGGGGAGCGACTAACAGATGCTCGTGAGGCAAGCCGATATGGATCCGAACGATACACAAGCGCGACGCGCTGAAGGCTACCGAGAGCGCCGCGAGAAGATTCTCGACTGGGACGTGCACATCGTCTGCTACAAGTCAGGCGATCGCTACTACTGCAAGATCGATGATATCGAACCCGGGGCGGTCATTGCCCGCGCCGAGGGTGACGCGATGGAGTACGCGGAGGCCGAGGCACTGGCCATCGCAAAGTTGCATCTCAGTCGGAGGCGGCGGTTCAAGGTCTAGCCGGAACGACGCGGCAAACGCGGAGTTCATCGCAGACAGACCGCGATTTTCCGCGACCCGGCCAGCGCGTAGATGTCGTTCGCTGTGTTGCGCGGCACCCCTCGTCTGGCGCCCTAACGCTCGATCATCAACGCTTGGCGTGATGGACAGCTCCGCTCGTCGCGGTCCGCAGGCGGAGGATGCGGTGATTGGCGGCGATGTAAAGAACGCCTCCGTCCTCGCCCCAGTTGAGGTTGCCGGTGGGAACCCCTGTCACGATGCGTCCGAGGCGCGTGCCATCCGGCGCATAGACGTGGATGCCGCCCGGCCCCGCGGCAAAGACATTTCCGTGCCTGTCGATCTTGAGACCGTCTGGTACGCCCTCCCCCGGCTTCACATACGCGCTCGCTTCCGCAAATTGCCGTCCCGGACCCAGCGTCCCATCCTCCAGCACGCGATAGGCCATCCAGATTGGTCGCTTGCTGAATGCGTTGCTCACGTACAGCGTCTGCTCGTCGGGCGAAAAGCCAATTCCGTTCGGCGCATCCAGATCGGTGACGACCGCGGTCAGTGTGCCTTCTGGCGTCAGCCGGAAGACGCCCTGAAACGGAAGTTCCTTCTGCGGGTCATCGAAGGACTGCGGCAGACCGAACGGCGGATCGCTGAAATACAGATCGCCGTTTGATCGGAATACCAGGTCGTTGGGGCTGTTGAGCCGTTTACCTTCGTAGCGATCCGCGAGCACCGTGATTGTGCCGTCCGACTCACGGCGTACGATGCGGCGATTGCCGTGCTGGCATATCGTGAGCCGGCTGTCGCGATCGAACACCAGCCCATTCGACCCCGGCTCGCGGCCCGTGAAGGGCGCATTGCCCGTATAGCCGCTCCTCTCCAGAAACTGCGTTACGCCAGCGCCGGGTTTCCAGCGAAACACGCCATTACGCGGCACATCCGAGAACAGCAGCGATCCGTCCACGGAGTCCCATACCGGCCCTTCCGCCCATTCAATGCCGCCGGCCGCGAGTTCGAGCTGCGCATCTCTGGGAATGAGCGCATCAAAGCGCGGATCCAGGCGCTCGATCCAGCCTGGTGGCGGCTCGACTGTGTCGGCACGCAGTGACATCGACGCATGCGGCATCAATGCCGCCGCGCCGAAAAGTAAGAGCAGGAACTTGAGTGCGCGATTCATTGGAGGGTTCTTCTCACCAGGTCACGTCATTCGTGGCCTACCAGTTGGTCCAACGCACGAGTCATTCCGGGACGCGAGTCCAGGTGAGGATCTGCGTCGTCCAGCCTTCCCTCTGCCGTTTCTCGAACGACGCGCGCAGATACGGCATCTGCTTGTGCGCTTCGAGCGCGTCAAGGCTCCTCCACATCTCAAAGCGCATGAATTCGTGCCTCTGCTCCGTCGATTGGTAGAGGTCATAGGTGATGCAGCCGGGTTCGGCGCGCGTGGGCGCGGCAAGTGACAGGAGATGCTGCTTCAAGTCCTCTTCCCTGCCGGGGATCCCGTGAATGAAGGTGACGGCGGTGATTACCCCTTCCTGCGCCGGCGCGGCCGCCGCCCATTTGTTACCGAGGAACATGGTCGAAGCGGCGGCGCCGCACGCCAGCCTGAGAAAACTCCTGCGGTTGCGTAGCACTCGAGTTATCATGACTGTCCCCTTCGCCTGCCAACGTGCCTAGTTCTTATCCTTCAACTCGACCAGGATGCCGTGTGCATCCGTGTTGCCGATGTTCTCTGAGGCGTGCACCACCCGTTCGCTGTAGGCCACATCGCCGGCGTGTGCATCGCGAATGGCCGTCTTCCCGTCGGGCAGCATGAAGCGAATCTTGAAGTCCGCAAGGAACACCGCGACGTGCCGCGGATGGGAGTGCGCCATTTCAGTGGCTCCCTTCCTGAGTTTGAAATCGACCACGCGCACGTGCTCGTTCTCGAGCAGGACCTTGTAGTTCTCCGGATACAGCGGAACCGGGTCCGGTGCGTCGACCATGCGTGAACTCGCCGTCCCTGCGGTGAAGGCCGCCGCCGCGACGACACCGAGCGACAGAAGGAAAGTACGCTTGTCCATGACCAGCCCTCCTCTTGGGTATCTGCAACGCACGGTGCACGCGCTATGCCATGAACAATGGATACCGGCTGCCGCGTGAGCGATTCAACGAAGGACCCGGCGGACGTTTGACGAGAAAGATCAAGAAGTATCAGCAGTTATGTGCGGCGCCGTGAAGAGACATGTAACCCCCCTGTGCCGGGCGCCTGTCGCGTCGGGGTCATGGACGATAGAACAGCGCTCGCCACGATGAATAGTGGTGGCGACCGCAAAAGACCGTGGGGAACCAGATATCCGACACTGCGGTGCGTCGTGTCTGGTGCGTGCCGGCCGTACCGGGCGGTTCTCTTGCCACAACGATCATCGATGGCCTCCGAAGGTTTGAAGGGATCCTGGCCCACTCGCGACTCAACTTCGTACGATTGATATTTGTCCGGAGGGGGCGTAGCGTAGTCTGTGCCGGACCCGATCCGGCACTGTCAGTACACTCGGGCACACCTGCTAAGGAGGAGGTCTGTCATGTGCGACGAATATTATTTCCTGCGAAAGAAGACCTCGGACGTAGCTAACAAGAGCAAGGAGCAGGTTGAGGCTTTACTGGAGCAAATCACGTCCGCTGCGGCGATGCGACGGCATCAACGCGCACCCGCCTCGGAATCCAAAGTGACCATCGAAAAGGAAACCGCCTGACGAGCGGCGAGGCCAGAGCGTCAGTTTTGGTCGGTTCTGGTCCGCAATACAGGAACTGCCTCTGACGACGGAGCACCACGCGCATGCCCCGCACCAGCCTCATCCGTGTCTTCGCCGACGTGCACGGCACCTGGTATTGCGGGACGAAGGAACGGCTTATCAGCGCCGGGCTGGCGACGGCGGCCATGTTCCCGGAAAACAGCGAGATGTGGCGGGGAAACGGCCCGGTGCGTGAGGGTGACGAGCCTTTGTGGGCGGTCAGTCGAACGACGGGGCCGGAGTATCTGGTCCTGCGAGGCACTGCGGATAAAACCAAAACAGCGCGGCACCGATGACAGAACCCCGCTTCGGCGGGGTTTTTCTTCGTGCTAAGATAAGGAAATGCGGTCGTAATGATTTTGCTTACTGCATGTCATCGCAGTGATTAGTCACGGCGTTAGTGCCCCTGGACATCATGCGTCGTGTCCTGCGCTTGCGGGCCAAGCACGTACCCATCTGATTTCTCCCTTGTGCTGCGATTCCGTCTGCTCCACGATTTTGCACTCCAGATGAGGGGTATTTGCGCGGCGAGGGCGCAGACGATAGTGGGCCCGGTGGGCAGATCAAACATGGTCGAAAGAAACAGACCAATGACGTAGCCGGTGATACCAACGAGGTAGGCAGCCGGGAGCTGCCATCGCCCCTCTATCTCGCGCACGGCAAGCGCTGGCACGATCAAGCTTCCAAACACCAGATAGATCCCGACGAGCTGCACCGAGGCCGTCACCGTCAACGCGAACAGAAAGTAGAAACCGGGACGGCCGAGGCGATCCCGCAATCCGAACCATGCGCCAAGGATCACTGCATAAAGCACGGCGACCGGCATCAGGTCGCGCGGCGACACCCACAAGATCTGTCCCCCCAGAAGATCCCTGAGGTGCTCCCCGCCATGCGGGTTGTTAGCGAGAAGTAGCAATGCGGCGCTCGCCGCCGCGACAAAGAGCACTCCAATAATCGCCTCCTGTGTCTCCGCCCAGCGCCTCTCAGTCCAGGTTAGGAGCAGTGCGCCTAGCAGCGCTGCGACCCCCGCTGCAACTTGCACCCGCCAGCCCTCGGGCTCCCATCCGACACTGCCGGCGACGATCACGCCCAGGCCCGCCACCTGGGCGATTGCCAGATCGATGAAGACGATGCCGCGGGCCAGCACCTGCTGGCCCAGCGGCACATGCGTAGAGAGGACAAGAAGGCCGGCCACGAAGGCCGGCATCAGGATGCTGAGTTCGATATTGCCAAGATTCATTTTTGCAGCGCCTTCAGAAGTCTCTGCACAGTGTCGTCAAACAGGCCGAAGAGGTCCTTGGCCTCAGGTGTTCCGCCTACCGTTCCGGGCAGCATGACGGTGGGGACGCCGGCACGTTCGGAAAGCCAATCTGAAGGTCGTGAATCCTGATAGGCGGAACGAATGATCATCTTGGCGGGCTGTACCTTGAGTAGCGCGAGCACTTCCGCAAGGTGGGCGCCGCTCGGCGGCAGACCCGGTTTCGGCTCCAGGGTGGCGACCTCCTGTAGGCCGAGCCAATCCTCCAGATAGATCCAGGCCTTGTGGTGGACCACGATGGGCGTGCCTTTGAGCGGCGCGGCTTCCTGCTGCCATTTCTCGATCGCCTCTGCCCACCGGGCCGAAAAGTCCTGGTAGCGGGCCGCGTATGTTCCGGCATTGGGAGGATCGAGTTGCGCCATGCGCCCGGCGAGAGCCTTCGCGACAACGCCGATGTTGCGCGGGTCGGTCTGGATGTGCGGGTTGCCCATGGGATGGATATCACCTTCGCTGCGATCCAGACGGGCCGGTACCTCGAGCACGCGCACGTAGTCCGCCGCCTGGAAATAACCGGGCTGGCCCACCTGGATCTTCGGGTTTCCGGCCTGACGCTGGATTATCGGCATCCAGCCGATCTCAAGCTCGGCGCCCGTACACACAGCAAGGTCGGCGCGCCGGGCCTTGGCGAGCAGGCTCGGCCGCGCCTGTAGCTGATGCGGGTCCTGTAGTGCCGTAGTGGCGCTGAGTGTCGAGACGTTGGATCCGCCCAACTCCTGGGCGAGCGCCGCCCATTCGGGCTCGCAGGCGAAGATATCGAGGTTGGCCAATGCCGGCCGTACGACGAGAGTGACGAGTAACAGGGCGACATAACGAATGGTGCGTCTCATGGGTCCTCCTTAGAACTGATGGGTCCCGTGGGCGCCCACGCTCATGATGTATTGCAGGACGATCTGGTCGTCTGGCCGCAGGCTCGACTCGTCGCGGTTGTATTGCAGACGCACCCGGCTGAACTCGCTGTTGGACCAGTCGATCATGGCGCTCAAATCCCAGGGCGTATGCCCGTGGTTGTCCAGCGAGGTGTCCGCAAAAACCGGCCCGAGATCCTCCGAATCGAGCCGCGAATAACGCAGTCCGACTCGCCACTGCGGCATGAACTGATAAACGCCTTGCACGTAGAAGCCGTCCTGATCGGTCGATAGCGGCAGCTCGGCGCCGCCGGCAGGCGTGAAGCGCCCGTCCTCAGTGCGGAAGAAATATTCGACCTGGAACTTGAAGTTGCGATCGGCGGGATTCCTGTTGGGCGCCCATTTCCAGATGAGGTCGGCTACCCACAGGTCGCTATCTCCAGTGAACGTGTCGGGGGCGTCCTCATCGCCAGTGTCGCGATTGTCGGCCTCTGCCGAGATGTAGGACAGTCCGGCGCGCCAACTGCTGCTCAAGCCCACGTCGCCGCCGACGTGGCCAAAGAGCGTCCACATGCCCTTGCCGTTGTCGGATGCCCCAGCGGCCGGGAAGCTCGCGCCGCGGAGCCACTCTCCGCCCAGCTCGACGAACAGATCCGTCGGCGCTATCCAGCGCACCTGCACGCCGTCGTCGCCGAATTGCTTGTTGAGAAATACGCGGTAGGGCAGCGAGCGATCGGCGAAATCGTCGGCATGGGTATGGAAGGGATTGAGGTAACCGATGCTGGAGAAGAACCGGCCTCCCTTGATCGTGAAACCGGCAGGCAACGCCAGCGTCTGGATGTAGGCCTCCTCCACGGAAGCAGTTGTGTCGCCGTTCTCCTCCTCCAGCGCGGCTGTCAGGCCGCCGTAGAACTTGTCATCGATATTGGCGTAGAAGTTCAGTTCCGACTCGCCCAGCGAGAGCCCCTCAGAGCCGATGCCACCTTCGTCGGGAACTGTGAAACCCGGGATCTGAAACTCCTCCACGTCTTGCGAGAAGTAGCGCGCCTTGGCGTCGAGAATTACACCGATGGCAGGATTGAAGGCGTTGGCGGAGGCAGGGACGCTTGGCGCCACCGGCGCAGACGCCTTAGGGACAGGCGGCGGGGCCGCAGCGGTGGTCGCGGCGGCGGCTGCCGTTCCTGCCTCCTGCAGCTTGCTTTCAGCTTCCTTCAGCCTTCGTTCCAACACATCGATGCGTGCCTGATCGTCGGCGTTGCGCTGTTCGAGCTGCTTGATGGACTCGGCGTGGCGCTGTTCGAGTTGCTTGATGGACTCGCGGATGTGTGCGAGATCCTGGTCGGTGACAGCGCTCGCTAGTCCTGGAAACACTGTCGCAATAGCAAGACTGCCGATGCCAATTCGGCGATGAGTCGTATGCATGGTCCCTCTCTCCCCATTCGTGAAAAAAGAGCATAGGCACGCGCGGCTCACGCTGCGGTGCTCAGCCTGACTGGTCAATCACGCGGTGGGGAGAGTGGGAGGTCCGCGACAGTGAAGGGTCTTGAGGTAGAGTGGCCCGACGTTACCGAGGGCCGGGAGCGGGACGCCAGAGATGTCCCACGCGCGGATCCAGGTAACCACAGGCGGTACGGCCGTCATGGCCATGTGCCCGCCCGTTATGCAGATGCTGCAACTGGTCTCCTGCTGTTTCTGACTTTCAACGAAGGGATGTTTGGCGAGATGCCAGGCGAGCGCGACCTGCCCGAGCAGGAGCAGCGCCACAAGGCCCAACGCTGGTCCAGCATGGCGCGCGTCCTTCGTCCCCTGGAAAGCCACTCCACTTCCTGGACGACAACCGAAGTACACAGTCAGGCAACCCTTTTGTTGATTGTCAGGAGTTTACAGCGACAAGAACATCGTAACACGTGTTCTCGGGCATGAGCATAGTTACTCTAAACTCAAAGTATGCCGACGATGCGCGTCTGACAGACACACAGGTGCTCCGCAGCCGATTGGCACTGATGAGCACAGTCTCCACGTTCACTGGAGCTTCCACGTCCAGCATACATGCGCAAATTGGAACTACATCGCAGATTTCAAGTGCTCGGCTGCGTATAAGGTTCAGGTTTTGTTTACCCGCCAGGAGGTGTAATGCGCGCCCATCATGCAGATCGATGCGCCGCAGGCCAGGCGCGTGGACTGCATGGACCGGTAATTGCTTCGGGGACCACGACGCATTGTGCGTTATCGAGAGGAGACGAGCTGTGAAGATGATTCGTGCATGTTTACTGGCCATGTTGCCGTTCGCTGTGCAACCGGCCTTTTCTGAGGATCTGCATAGAGACGCCGCGATCGGCGGTGCGATCGGTGGCGCGCTGGGAGGTGTCGTCGGCGCCGAGCTCGGCGGGCGAACCGGTGCGATTGTCGGTGCAGGCGTCGGTGCTGCCGGCGGTGCGGCCATTCTGACCGAGGGCGATGACGAGCCGTCGCACTACTACGACGAGCAGCATCACCATCAGGTCAATCACTACTACTACGACGATGACGATTCTGACGACGACCATCATCACCATGGCCACTTCTGCCCGCCAGGCCAGGCCAAGAAGGGTCGTTGCTAATCAGCTCTCAACAGATCAGCCTTCGCTCACACATAAAGGGCTCCCACGTGGAGCCCTTTTCTTTTCGTCAGTTGCCTGCCGGTATACGCCGCTCACGTCATGCTCTTCGCCGTCGGGCGACTTCATCACGATGTGATAGCGACCGCCGTCGCGCACGTCGACCTCGGTCAACGCTGACGATGTCCCGTGCTAGCATGGGTGGCACATCCGCGGCGGGCGTTGGACGGAAAGGTGACGAACACACGCAGGTATCTATGGGTGCTGGCGCTGATTGTTGCGGGCGGGAGCGCGTTTGTTACCAGGGCCAGGCATCCCGCTAACTTCGACTACTATGTGCTGAGCCTGTCGTGGTCACCGCAGTATTGCGCGGTGGAGGGTGGCGATGATGCGCGGCAGTGCGGGCGCGGACGCCGCTACGGGTTCGTTCTGCACGGACTGTGGCCGCAATACGATGAGGGCTACCCCGAGCACTGCGATGGCGACCGAAGGGTGAGCGCGGGGCAGGTCGAAAGGATGCAGGACATCATGCCGAGCGCGAGACTGGTCCGTCACCAGTGGGCCAGGCACGGCACGTGCAGCGGTCTCTCCCAGGTGCAGTACTTCGCGACCGCGCGCGAGGCATACCAGAGTGTTCGCGTGCCGGATGCATACCGCGGCGAGCGCATCACGGTGCAGACGCGGGCAGCGACGGTGCGGGAGACGTTTCTCGAGGCGAATGACCTGTCGAGGCACGCGATCGCGCTGCGCTGCGACGGGCGGTATCTGGCCGAGGTGCGCATCTGTCTCGATAAGGATCTGGAGCCTCGTACCTGTGGTGCCGACGTGCGCTCGAACTGCGACGCCGGGAAGCTCATCATGCGTCCCGTTCGCTGAGCAGATCGCGCCACACCCCCGCGGAGCGCTTGCCTGGCTGGCGTGGGGTTGTCCAGTTCGACTGACAGCGGTGAAATAGGAATTCTTCGCCGGTGCATTGATGCGCCGCGCGCAATGCAGCCGAGAGACCGCCACGCCGGCCGACAAAAACGATGCGTTACGACTACCGATCCGTGAAGGGGCGTTTCGAGGACCAGATCTGGGGGACGGCGGACCTGGCCGCATATCCCTGGTGGCGCGCGTGGCCGATCCGCCTGGTCCGCTACGTCCATGCCGGCATTCGCGATCTGGCGGAGGGCGAGCTTATCACGCGCGCCGGCAGCCTGGCGTACACCACTTTGCTCTCCTTCGTTCCATTGCTGGCGGTGAGCTTTTCGCTGCTCAAGGGTTTCGGTGTCCACAACCAGCTCCAGCCTGCGCTGCGGCGGATGCTGGCGCCGCTCGGCGACAAGGCGCCGGAGCTGACCAGCACTATTGTCGGTTTCGTCGAGAACATGAACGTCGGCGTGCTGGGCGCCCTGGGCCTCGCGATGCTTGTGTACACGGTCGTGTCAACGATGCAGAAGATCGAGAGCGCCTTCAACTATAGCTGGCGCGTCACCGGGCAACGCACCTTCCGGGCGCGCTTTGCTGATTATTTAAGCGTGCTCATTGTGGGGCCTGTGCTCGTGTTCGCCGCTTTAGGGATCACCGGCGCCGCCGCCAACAACAGCGTCGTCCAGTATCTCGCCGGCATACAGCCCTTCGGCACCGTACTGGAGTGGCTGGCGCGTCTCGTGCCGTATCTCATGATCATCGGCGCCTTCACGTTTCTCTACTTCTACATGCCAAACACCAGGGTTCGGCCCGGCTCGGCCTTCGTCGGCGGCGTGGTCGCCGGCGTGCTGTGGCAGAGCACCGGCTGGGGATTCGCGCACTTCGTGGCCGGTTCGGCGCAATACACGGCGGTCTATTCGGCCTTCGCCGGCCTGGTCGTCTTCGTTATCTGGATATATGTGGCCTGGCTCATCCTGCTCATCGGCGCCGACATCGCCTTCTACCACCAGCACCCTGAGCACCTGTCCCTGCGCTTACGTGAGCCGGCGATCAGTCTGCGCGAGCGCGAGGCACTGGCGCTATGCGTGATGAAGCTCATCGCCACGCGGTATTACGCCGGTGAACGGGGATGGACGCTTTTCGAGCTCGCGCGACACCTGCTGTTGCCGGAGCGACTACTGCGCGAGCTGCTGGAGGCATTCGAGCGCGCCGGCTTGCTCGTCAGGACGGCGACGCGCGAGCCTGGCTATCTGCCATCGCGGCCGCTCGACACCACGTCGCTGCAGGATGTGCTCGCTGCGGTGCGCAACGCGCAGGACGCCGGATTGGTATCAAAGAAACTTACTGCTTACGGCGATGTCGCTTCGCTGCTGGAGGCGGCGGAGGGCGCGGCCGCTGGGGTACTGTCGACGCGCACGGTGATGGAACTAGCGGGGGATCCCGCGTCGCTCGTCCGGCGTGAATGACTTGCGTTTATAGACCGGTGGCCGTATCGGCCTGTCTAAGATGAATGGAAGTAACCAACCAGGCATCCTGCCTCGGCTTGCGGCAGTGTCTCTCGACGCTAGCGACGCGCCTTCCGGCCGCTGGTCTGCTGGGTGGTGCGGGGAGGAGTGACAGCAGGCTTTACCTGTTCGACCTTTCTGGCCGCATACGCCGAACTGCCCGATACCGCGGACATGGCGTGAAGTCCGCGAAATTGGGTGGCAATTTTCTGATGATTGGATGGCTGCATAGCAGGTTCCTCTCGTTGATTGAAGCTATTTATTAAGATAGTACTTTAACTATCTGTTTGCAAATGTCATTTTTAACGCGCCGCACAACTCTGTGCTCTCCGATACTTCAATACCCGGCCTGTAGCGACGTCTTTCATCGTCCGCAACGCGTTAATTGCATTAGTCATATTGGCTGGTTTACCGATCTGCCGGGGCTTTCGTTCCGACTGCGTCAAACAGTCGGCAGTCTGCTCGGGTAACGCGGTTACAGCATGCTCTGTGCCACCTGAACATCCTGTATCTAATTAAACCCTAACGAATTTTGGGCGCAGCCACATGAACCGCGCCTGAAGGTTAAATGTGGTAGCCGCGTCGACGCGAAGAAGGGCGCAAATGAAGCGCCTCACCGGGCCATACCCGCGCCCGGCAGGAGCGAAGTTTGTGGAATCAGCGCGTGGACAGGCAGAAGAAGGACGCCGGCGAAAATCCTGGTCCTAGATCCTCTGTGGCCTGAAGCGTCCCAAAGAGACGGTGGCGAGGGGCGCCAGCACTACTCGATCGCCTCAGAATAGTGGCGACGGTGACCTACCTGCACAAGCTCATTGCCACCCTGCCCCGGCGGCGGCGAGGCGGTGGGCAGGATAGTAAGAACCTGATCCCCAAAGGTTCCAGGCAACCGCTCGATTAACGTGCAACGGCGTCCTTAAGAGCCTTGAGGGCACGCGCGCGAACATCCAGTCTGGCTGGTTTCGCCTTGATCGTGATCTCCTCGCCGGTGAACGGATTCCGGCCCGTGCGAGCCCTGGTCGCCGGCTTCTCGATGGCGCGAACCTTGACGCCCAACGCAGGGACGACGAACTCGCCGGCGCCACCTTTCACCAGATGGCGGCGGGCGACGTCCGCGAGGGCATCAAGTACCGCGTTCACATCTTTCTTGGACACGCCTGTTGCTGCGGAAATGGTCGCGTACACCTGCGACTTCGTCTGCTTGGGTTTGATCGGTTTGTTGCTTGACTTCGCTGCAGCCATTCGCCCCTCCCATTCAATCTTGCTGACGCGGCGTATCGCGGGACGCCGAAGTGCACATGCTACCAGAGAACAGAGATAGGTGAGAGTGCATGTCGTCGCTGATGTACCAACGCTGTCCCTCAGTAGCGGATGGATGGCATCACTCGCAGGCGCGCAACCACAGGTGCCTTCCGCTCCGGCGGAGCGCACGCGCACGGGCGGGCGGGCCGGGGCTCGGAGAGAGCGCGGACGATTCGCCAGGGATGGCAACGCCAACGAATGAACTGCAAGGGGCGAGTCTCAGGGAAGAGACGAGCAACTCCCGACCCCGCATAGCGTTCCCGGGAGTTCCGCAACTTCACTAGCGCATCGGCACCTGAAATGCGAGTTGAGAGATTGGCGCGCCCGGAGAGATTCGACCATTTCGCAGGGAGCGAAATGGCGCGTTAGCCCTGCAAGGGGCGAGTCTCAGGGAAGAGACGAGCAACTCCCGACCCCATATAGAGTTTCCGGGAGTTCCGCAACTTCAACTAGCGCATCGGCACCTGAAATGCGAGTTGAGAGATTGGCGCGCCCGGAGAGATTCGAACTCCCGACCCCCTGGTTCGTAGCCAGGTACTCTATCCAACTGAGCTACGGGCGCGTTGTGCTTTCGAGCGATGTGTTGAAAGTCAGCATCCATCCCTGGAGCCTCCTACCTGCCTCGACTTCCGTGTCTCGGCGCTCAGCGGAGCAAGCATTCACTGGATGCTTGCCTCTGCCCGCCTCGCCCAACTGAGCTACGGGCGCGCAAAAACAGCTAGCTAAGCTCGGATCGGCGAGTGCGTGCCGCCGGCGACAGCGGCATTATTGGAAACCGCGCCCAAGCTGTCAATTTGGCGCCGATCTAGTGCTGCGGCTGTTCGAAGAGCGGCTGATACTGCCCGTAGCCCTCGACCTCGAGGCTTTCGACGGGGATGAAGCGCAAGGCTGCCGAATTGATGCAATAGCGCAGGCCGGACGGTGCCGGACCGTCTGGGAACACATGGCCCAGATGCGAGTCGGCGAGGGCTGACCGAATCTCAGTGCGGGTGATGAAAAAACTTCTATCTTCGCGCTCGACGATGGACTTCGGCTCAAGCGGACGGGTGAAGCTCGGCCATCCGGTCCCTGAGTCGTACTTGTCGAGCGAGCTGAACAGCGGTTCGCCCGAGACGAGATCAACGTAGATCCCGGCCCGCTTGTTGTGCCAGTACTCGTTCTGGAACGGCGGCTCGGTGCCCTCTTCCTGGGTGACCTTGTACTGCATGGCGGTCAAGCGGCTCTTGATCTCCGCAGCGTTCGGCCTTGTGAAACCCACCGGAGCCCAGCCTTTCGCCGGCGCCGCATTGGCGTCCGCCGTCTCGGCCGCTGCCGCGGGAACAATCGACAGCGCATGAGGCATCCCATCTGCAGTTGTGTGACCGGCTGACTCGCCCCAGAGCATCTTCAGGCGCTGGTCGCGGCCGCATGACAGACGATAGTATTTGTAGCGAAGGGGATTCTTCTTGTAATAGTCCTGGTGATAATCCTCTGCCGGATAAAACGGCCCCGCAGGCAGGATCTCGGTAACGATGGGGCCCTTGAGTGCTTCCGCCACGCGGTTCCTGGACGCTTCGGCCGCCTGCCGCTGCGCCTCGTCGTGATAAAAGATCGCGGTGCGGTATTGCGGTCCATGATCGCAGAACTGCGCGTTCGCCGTGAGCGGGTCCACATTGTGCCAATAGACCTCGACGAGTTGCTCGTAGGTGATCTTCGCAGGCTCGTACACGATCTCCACAGCCTCCGTATGGCCGGTGGTGCCGGATGACACCTCTTCATAGGTGGGATCCTCTTTCCGACCACCCGTGTAACCCGAGGTTACGGAGACGACGCCGGCGAGCGATTCGTATGGCGGCTCCATGCACCAAAAACAGCCGCCCGCGAAAGTGGCCTTGGCCAGGGTGGTTGTCGCGGCCGCCGAATCAGGGGGTTGCTCCTGTGCGCCGGCGGCACCGGATGTCAAAGATGCAAGCAGCAAAGAGACAGCAATAACAATGTCAGCGCGCTTCATGATGTCAGCCTCGCCAGGGTTGGTAGCTCCGGATACGACATGCCCGCTGCCTGCTGGTGTAGACACCTGTCTCTCGAGCCAGTTCCTTACCGTGGCCGCGACAGGCCGTGCAAGCGCCGACCGCGTTCGTTCCATGGAAGGGGCAAACACCATTGCTGTCCGCAACAGAATAGGACGGGCTGGGCGCGCCCGCAGGGTGCGGCCCTCGGATGGCTCGCATCAACCCTCCGTGCGCAACGATTGATCGAATCTGCACGTCCACGGATTGGCGGAGAGGGAGGGATTCGAACCCTCGATAGAGCTTTTGGCCCTATACTCCCTTAGCAGGGGAGTGCCTTCAGCCTCTCGGCCACCTCTCCAAAGGACCGGTAGGATAACTGCGGGTCAGTGGCGGGTAAAGCGCCTCACGCCGCGCCAGCGCTAGCTCGTTTCGCCGCCTTCCGCGGCTGAATCCTCGGCTGGCCGGCTACGACCCTCCGCTTTCTCCTGCTGGATGCGTTGATAGATCTCCTCGCGATGTACCGCGACCGTCTTCGGTGCATTGACGCCCAGCCGAACCTGGTTTCCCTTGACGCCCAGGACGGTTACACTGACATCGTCACCGATCATCAAGGACTCTCCAACCCGCCTCGTTAAAATCAACATATCAGCCTCCGTTACCCGCCGCGTTCCCTCCCCCTGTTCCTGCGAGGGTTGTGGCGGGAGGTCTTGCTCCTGTCGTTGTTGTGTTCCAGCCCTTGCCCGATCGGTCCCTATTCTTGTCGCGTATCGTACGGGAGTCAGGCGTCCTGCTCGTCCAGCCCGAAGGCCGTGTGCAGCGTCCGTGCCCCCAACTCGATGTACTTCTCATCTACCACGACCGAGATCTTGATCTCGGAGGTCGAAATCATCCGGATGTTGATGTTTTCTCCCGCCAGGGCTTTGAACATCTTGCTTGCGATGCCCGCGTGGGAGCGCATTCCGACGCCGACCACCGACAACTTGGCGATCTTGCTGTCACCTTCCACTGCCCTGGCTTTCATCTCCGTCGCCACGCCTTTGAGGATCTCCATGGCATGATCATAGTCGGTCCGACTCACTGTGAAGGTGAAGTCAGTAGTGCCGTCTGCGCCGACATTTTGCACGATCATGTCGACCTCGATGTTGGCCGCGGCGATTGGGCCCAGTATCCGGCTGGCGATGCCGGGCTTGTCGGGCACACCGAGCACCGTCAGCTTCGCCTCGTTCTTGTTAATCGTGACGCCCGAAATCAGTGGCTCCTCCATACTCTCTTCCTCGGAAGTGATCAGCGTCCCGGGGCCGTCTTCCAGGGATGACAGCACACGCAGACGCACATTGTATTTGCGCGCGAATTCTACCGAGCGGATCTGCAACACCTTCGCCCCGAGACTTGCCATCTCGAGCATCTCTTCAAAAGTGACCGTATCCAGCCGGTGCGCGGCGGGGACGATGCGAGGATCAGAGGTATAGACGCCGTCGACGTCGGTGTAGATCTGGCATTCCTCCGCCTCCAGCGCCGCCGCGAGCGCGACGGCGGTCGTGTCGGAGCCGCCGCGTCCCAGTGTCGTGATGTTGCCGTCTTCGTCGACGCCCTGGAATCCGGCAACGACGACCACCCTGCCGGAGCGCAGATCGCGGTGGATCCGGTCATCATCAATGTCGAGAATGCGCGCCTTGTTGTAGGCGCTGTCGGTGAGAATACGCACCTGCGACCCCGTGTAGGATACGGCTGGGCAGTCGCGCTTCTCGAGCGCCATGCTGGTGAGAGCGATGGTGACTTGTTCACCCGTCGCCAGCAGCACGTCCAGCTCCCTGGGATTGGGACGTTCCGCCACCTGCCTCGCCAGATTGATGAGACGATCAGTCTCGCCGCTCATCGCCGAGACGACCACCACAACGTCATGCCCCTGGCGTCGCGCAGCGATGACGCGCGCGGCAACGTTGCCGATACGTTTTGGGCTTCCGACGGAGGTGCCGCCGTACTTCTGCACGATCAGGCTCATATCCCGCCAGGCTGGTCCGTCAGGAACCCGCCGCCAGTTTAATCGATTGGGAAGGAAAGTTAAGGTGGACCTGCCGGTCGCCGCCCTGCAACAAGGGCTAGTGCTGCAACCGCGTTCTAACCCAGTCCGCCACGGAATCCAGAGCGGCATCGAGTTTCGAGGGGTCAGTGCCTCCAGCCTGCGCCATGTCGAGCCGCCCGCCACCTTTGCCGCCCACCTGCGCGGCGACGGCGCTGACGAGGTCGCCGGCGCTGATGCGGGCTGTCAGGTCTTTAGTGACACCGGCGACGAGCCGTACCTTGCCCCCTTCCACCGTCGCCAATACCAGCACGGCGGTGCCCAGTTTGTTCTTCAACTGATCGACGGTGTCCCGCAGCACGGTGGCGTCGGCGCCGTCCAGCTTGGCAGCCAGCACGCGCACACCGTCGATGCTGACTGCCATACTACCGAGATCCAAACCCGTCCCGCTCGCCAGTCTGCCTCGCAGAACCTGGATTTCCTTGTCCTGCTGGCGCACTCGCTCCAACAGTTGGTCAACCTTTTCCACGGCCGAGTCGCGATTACCCTTGAGCCTGTCCACGACCTGCCGCAGCCGGTTTTCGGTGTCTGCCACCCAGGCAACCGCCGCCTCGCCGGTCAGCGCTTCGATGCGGCGCACCCCGGCGGCCACCCCGCTCTCACTGATGATTTTAAACAGCCCGATGTCGCCGGTGCGGGCGACATGCGTTCCGCCACACAGCTCCACGGAGAACTCGCCCATGCTGAGCACCCTGACCTGCCCGTCGTACTTCTCGCCAAAGAGCGCCAGCGCACCGCTTTCAATGGCCTTGTCGACCGGCATGAGGCGGGTGACCACCTCACGGTTGGCGCGGATCGCACTGTTGACGAACCGCTCAATCTCCTGTAGCTGCTCCAAAGGCAGCGCCTCGCCATGCGAAAAGTCGAAACGCACACGATCGGGGGCGACCAGCGAGCCCTTCTGCGTGACCTGCTCGCCGAGTATCTTGCGCAGCGCCGCATGCAGGAGGTGGGTCGCGGAGTGATTCAGGCGCGTCGGCTGCCGCAGGCTGTCGTCTACCAAGGCTTCCACCTTATCGCCGACGCGCAGCTCGCCCTGCTGGAGCGTGCCCAGATGCAGATGCACGCCGCTCTGCTTCCTGGTATCGACCACTTCGAAGAGCGAGGTAGTGCCACGCAACCGTCCGGTGTCACCCACCTGACCGCCAGCTTCCGCATAGAACGGGGAACGATCCATCAGCACGACGCCGGTCGTGCCGGCGCTCATCTGGTCGACCGGCTGGCCGCCGACGAAGAGCGCCCTCACCTCCGAGCGATCGCTGACCGTTTCGTAGCCGGTGAACATGAATCCGGCCGAGTGCGTGCTCAGGTATTCGGCTGGAACCGTCGCCTGCAGACCGGCCATGGTGAACTGACTCGAGGCGCGGGCGCGGTCGCGCTGGGCGGTCATCTCGCGCTCAAATCCCGCCATGTCGAGCTTGAGGGCGCGTTCGCGCGCGAAATCGGCCGTCAGATCGACCGGGAAACCATACGTATCATAGAGGGTGAACACATCCTTGCCAGGGATGGTCCGACCCGACAGGCGTGCGAGCACCTGTTCAAGATGTCTCATACCCTGTTCCAGGGTTTCGGCGAAGCGCTCCTCCTCGTCGCGGATGACGCCGGTAACGCGTTCCTTCTGCCTGGTGAGCTCCGGGTAGGCGGTCCCCATGTCCCGTTCCAGCACCGCGACCAGCCGATGAAAGAATGCCCCCTTGAGGCCAAGTTTGTACCCATGACGCAGCGCCCGACGGATGATCCGGCGCAACACATAGCCGCGTCCCTCATTTGACGGCAGCACACCGTCGACCACCAGATAGGCCGCGGAGCGGATATGGTCGGCGACCACCTGCAGGGAATTATGGTCTGCGCCTGGGCCGGTCATTTCCTTTAGCGCCCCGATCAGGTTGCGGAAGAGATCGATCTCGTAATTGCTGTGAACGCCTTGTATGACGGCCGCCAGGCGCTCAAGACCCATGCCAGTGTCGACGGCAGGACGCGGGATCTGCGTCAGCTTGCCTGTTCCGTCGCGGTCGTATTGCGTGAAGACCAGATTCCAGATCTCCACATACCGCTCGCCGAGGACATTCGAGCCGGGAGGCCCGCCCCCAAGACCGGCACCGTGATCATAAAAAATCTCCGAGGAGGGGCCACAGGGACCCGTATCGCCCATGGTCCAAAAGTTGTCCTTCTCCCCGCAGCGCGCGAATCGGGCGGGATCGATCTTGATCTCCTTGAGCCAGATGTCGGCGGCTTCATCATCGTCGCGGAACACCGTCACCCACAGGCGTTCGCCGGTGATCCCGAGTACTTCGGTCAGCAACTCCCAGGCGTACTGAATCGCTTCGCGCTTGAAATAGTCGCCGAAGCTGAAGTTACCGAGCATCTCAAAGAAAGTGTGATGGCGTGCCGTGTAGCCCACGTTCTCCAGGTCGTTGTGCCTGCCGCCTGCACGCACGCAGCGCTGGACGGTCGCGACACGTCTGTGCGGCGGCTCCTCCCTGCCCAGGAAGATGTCCTTGAACTGCACCATTCCGGCATTGGTGAACAACAGCGTCGGGTCGTTACCGGGCACCAACGAACTGCTGGGCAGGACCTGATGTCCCCGCTGGGCGAAGTAATCAAGGAAGGTAGTGCGTAGTTCCGAACTGCTCTTCATCTAACAGGTTTAGATCCATACAGTTATTCGTCATCCGTCGCGTTCACCGCGCGGCGGATGTCTTCCGCGGCGAAGCCGCGATACTCCAGAAACCGCATCTGCCGTACACGCTCGGCAGTGGTCCCCGGCACGGCTCGACCAAAGCGCTTCGCCCGAGTCTGGCGCGCACGTTCGAGCCAACTCTCTTCAACCGTGGCGATGGCCGCCTGCGCGCGCTTGGTCTCTATTCCCTTCCGCCGCAGCTCCTGGACGATCCGCACGGGCCCGTAGCCCCTCTCCGCGCGCTGCCGGGCAAATGCCTCGGCATAGCGGCCGTCGCTCTGCAGCCGCTCCCCCGACAGCGCGTCGAGCACGGACGCCACTGTTTCGGGTGCGCCGCCGCGCCGCAGCAACTTCGCCGTCAGCTCCTCGCGGCTGTGCTCGCGGCGTGCCAGCAGAGAGAGCGCCATCCGGCGAAGCTCTTGCGTATTCCCGCTCAGCCTTCCACGTCCTGCGCCACCGCCTCATCCACCGCAGCGCTCGGCACGGCCTTCTCCCGGATCTGCATCTCGATCTCGCGCGCCTTGTCCCGATGATCCTTCAGGTACTGCCGCGCATTATCCTTGCCCTGCCCGATACGTTCGCCCTTGTAGCTGTACCACGCGCCGGTCTTCTCGACGGTCTCATACTGCACCCCGAGGTCGATAATCTCCCCTTCCCGTGATACCCCTTCGCCGTAGAGGATGTCGAAGGTGGCCTGCCTGAAGGGAGGCGCCACCTTGTTTTTGACAACCTTGACCTTGGTTTCGCTCCCTATAACCTCTTCGCCACGCTTGATGGAACCGATGCGGCGGATGTCAAGGCGCACGGAGGCGTAGAACTTGAGCGCGTTGCCGCCGGTGGTCGTCTCCGGATTGCCAAACATGACGCCGATCTTCATCCGCATCTGGTTGATAAAGATGACCAGCGTGTTGGAGCGCTTGATGTTGGCGGTGAGCTTGCGCAATGCCTGCGACATCAGGCGCGCCTGCAGGCCGACGTGACTGTCACCCATTTCGCCCTCGATCTCGGCCTTCGGTGTCAGCGCCGCGACCGAGTCGATGACGATGGCGTCTACGGCGCCAGAGCGCACCAGCATGTCGGTAATCTCGAGCGCCTGCTCGCCGGTGTCAGGCTGTGACACCAACAGCTCCGCCACCTTGACGCCCAGCTTTTCCGCGTACTGCGGGTCGAGCGCATGCTCGGCGTCGACGAATGCCGCCGTTCCACCCTGCTTCTGCACTTCGGCGATCGCCTGCAGCGCGAGTGTGGTCTTGCCGGATGATTCGGGGCCGTAGATCTCCACGACCCGTCCACGCGGCAAACCACCCACGCCGAGCGCGATGTCCAGTCCGAGGGAACCTGACGAGACCACATCCAGATTGCGCACGGCGCGCGCGTCGCCCATGCGCATGACCGAACCGGTTCCGAACTGCTTCTCGATCTGGCCGAGCGCGGCCGCCAGGGCCTTCTTTCTGTTCTCTTCCATCGTCGTTCAACCCATCCGGTAGTGATGTTGTGGCAAAAGCAAGATTATCGCACAGTTGACCGGGCGGTTTAATCGGTGCTCAACCTCCTTGCACCTAGCACAGCGCCCATGTTTTCAACACCTCATAGTGCACGCCGGCCGAAGCTGTTTGGGACTCTGCAAGGACAAAACTCTGCACCTCCCAATGGATAGCAACCGGCGGATCAGTAAAAACGGATCGGCGGGCGTCACGCATAATGGTCACGTGCGGCGCGTAGGGCCGACTGTCGACCCGCACTCCACAGGCCTGCGCTCCCGCTGCCAGTGCGGCATGCAGTGCCGTCAGCTCTGCTGGAATCGTGCGCGTACCGAGCCAGGCAATGCGAGATTGAGACCAATAGCCGCAATGGCTCAGCTGCAGTGAGAATGGCGTGGCACGAAGAGCGTCGGCGGCTCTTTCGACGCATTGCCGCTGCTCGGAGGTCACACCGCCGAGAAATACCAGCGTCACGTGTTGGTTTTCCGCTGGCACGGCTCGACCCGCTTTTGCAGGCAGTGCCACCGTCAGGGATGCCAGACTCCCGCGCACCTGCGCGTCCGGCCATAGCGCGAAAAACAAACGCTGACTCCTGCGGGCCGGCTCCATCACGGGCTTTCACTGAGCCTTGAGGAGCTCGGGCAGTTTCCTCAAAGCCTCCGCCACCGCCTGCCGACGTACGGATTCCCGGTCTCCGGAAAACAGACAGCGCCAGGCAATCCCGGGTTCGCCGGTGAGAGCACACGCGAACCATACTGTTCCTACCGGCTTCTCGGCGCCGCCTCCGTCAGGACCGGCTACGCCGGTGATGGCCGCAGCTACCTGGGCGTGGCTCGCGCGCAAAGCACCTGCAGCCATTTCCCGCGCAGTAGCGTCGCTGACGGCGCCTTTCATCTCAATTGTCTGCGCACTGACGCCCAGTTGTTCGCGCTTCGCCTCGTTCGAATAGGTGACGAATCCGCGGTCGAACCACTGCGAGCTGCCCGGGACGTCTGTGATCGCCTTGGCGAGCCAGCCGCCGGTGCACGACTCCGCCGTCGCCAGCATGAGGCCGCGCCCCTTCAGAGCCGCGCCGAGCTGCTCGGCCAGTTCCCGTATGACGGCATCATTCATTCGCGCCGCTGCTCAAAGAAAGTTCTGATGAGGGCGCCACATTCCTCGGCGAGCACACCACCGATGACTTCCGGCCGATGGTTCAGCCCATCCGTCTCCAGCACGTTGAAGACGCTGCCAGCCGCACCCGCGCGCGGATCGTAGGCGCCGAACACGACGCGCGCCACGCGGGCATGTACAATGGCGCCCGCGCACATGACGCAAGGCTCGAGCGTAACGTACAGCGTCGTCGCCGGTAGCCGATAGTTACCGAGCGCCCGCGCGCCGGCGCGCAGGGCGACGATCTCGGCGTGGGCGGTCGGATCGTGCGCGGCGATGGGGCAATTCCAGCCCTCGCCGATGACCTCTCCGTTGCATACTAGCACCGCGCCCACGGGTACCTCGTCGCCTTCGGCGGCCCGTCTGGCGAGTTCCAGTGCTCGCGCCATCCACTGCTCGTTGTTCACGACTTGCCGGATTCACCCCACTCAATTATCAACCCCAGGCCGTAAGGCTCTGGAGGAACGTGTCTTTTGGACGGCTGCATACATTGGATACCGTCGGAACTACCGCCAATTACGAAGGCCTGGGGATTTCGACGGCTAAGGAAACTCGAAACCGCTTCTCGCAGACCGCATGTTACCGGACGAAGCGAGGCCCTGCATCCCACTTCGAACACGGCTAGGTGCCTTGCCGAGGCGGCCTCTTTGCTGTCTGAAGCGCCTGCGCGAGCTGGTGCGATAGCGTCATTGACGCGGCCACGGTCGCGCTAGTGCGTCTGTGCGAGCTGGGAACACGCGCCGGCTGTGCCGCCTTGGTCATCTGCTCGCGCATCCAGGCATCCACCTCGGTTTCGTCCCAGACCGCGACGCGCGGGGTCAGCAGAATGTGCTTGGGAAATTTGCCCGCACGCTCCAGGTTGAAAATCGTCGTCGCACAAAGCCCCACCTTCGCGACGAGTTCGGGACGGCGGATGAAGCGTTTCGTTGCTTGCATTCCCACTTCTCCAAATTAATCCGGTGCCTGAATCCCGACCCCTACGTTATGCGCGCCTTTTGCGTTTCCAGTGCTCGCTGCGCTTTTCTCAGTTCCTCTGCGATGCACTCAGCATCGGGTAGTACCGTTCTGTATTCGGACGCGAGAACCTTGTTGCTGAGCCCCTCCAGGGCATGTCGCGCAACCGCTGCGCCCTTCTGAGCGCAAAGAATCAAACCGACCGGCGGATTTTCGCCGGGCCGCATCCAGTGTTCCCGCGCATAGTTGAGATAGAGATGCATCTGTCCGGCATCCGCGTGGGTGAACTTGCCGACCTTGAGGTCGAGATGATCAGCGCCTTCAGCCGCCGGTGAAAAAAGAGCAGATCGATCCGATACCACTCGTCATCGATGCGTAACCGCCGCTGGCGACCGACAAATGCGAAGTCGTCACCCAGCTCAAGGAGAAAATCCTCAAGACGATAGATCAATGCCGCTTCGAGATCAGATTCAGAAGAGAGACCGATCGGCCGACCAGTCCACTATAGGTGCCTGGAGGCTCAGGGGATGAGCCTCCGACCTCCCCCTACGTCTCTAGGGGTGCAGCCTCAGCGCGAGGTCCGCCCGAACAGCTTCCGGCAGCGCTATGCGCATCGACCGGCGATCTGTAGCGGCTTCGTCAACCTCATATCGTTCTCCCATAACGATCTGGAACCACCGCTCGCGGTCACGAACTACCCGGAACATCTTCTCGTCCTGAGTCGCCGCGACATAGGGAAGATAGAGATTGATAGGCTCGCGGATGCGTTCGGCGAGGCACCCGATCCGATCAACGCGGCCGGAGCGCTGCTCCAGAGTCGAAGGATTCCAACAAAGGTCGTGGTGAATAACATAACGGCAGTGCAAGTGCAGGTCGACGCCCTCCGCAAGCACGCTGCTTGCGATGAGGATTTCCGGAAAAAGCGGCGTGTTGAAGGTAAGCAACAGGGTGCGCCGCGTTTCTTGCCGCACCTCGCCGTTCGCGAGGCGAACGTTGGGCAGAAGGATCGCGGTCTCGTCCGCGCCGTCGCCTTCCGCGGGGTCGAAGACGCCCCGAACTTCCTTGCCGAAATGGGTGCCGGTCTGGACTTTGAGCAGCGCGTCGAGGAACTGCGCGCGCTCGTCGGGCGTGCATCGCTCGCACAGGAAGCGGCAGAACCCTTCGATCCGCTCGCCGAGCGTCTCGCCACCCTCGCGCGCCTGCAGCGCTCGCTCCATCCCTGCGGCACGGTTGGCGCCTTCCAGGGGAAAGTAGCGGACAAGGAATGACGGCGTGCGCAGGAAACGGCGTACCACCTCGGTGACCTGCTCTCGCTCAGGTGCGACGAAGCCGAATGGGGTAACGATCTCTTCAAGGGCACCGGACACGGAGGAGCGGAGCTTTTCGTCTTTGAAGAACTGCTCGCCCAGCTCATCGAGCGCACGCTCAACTTCCTTCGGCGAGTGGCCCGCGAGCTTCGTAGCACCCAGAGTCAGGATCTCGTGATGGAGGCGCGTGGAAATGTGGTGGCGAAGCGCGCGGCCGGTGGCGCGGTAATGGCAGAAGATGAGTACTTTCTCGCCCGCTCTCCATAGCTCGATGGCGCGCTCCGTGGTCGCCAGAACCTTCGGGTGGGCAGAGCGTGAAACGCGCCTGTCTTTGGGCAGGGCCTTGTCGAGATGGCCGAGATACCACTGGAGCTCTGGCGACTCTCTCTCTGCGCCGGCGTCGGCGTCTTCGTCGACGGCGAGCGCGCCGGAACGGGTTTCGAGGTACGCCTCGAAGGATGAGGCAAGGCCGTCCGCGAAAAGTGCACGGCCTTTGCTCGACGCGGCCAGGAGCCCTTGCGCCCTGCCGGCGAGGAGGAACGGAAGGAGCGTTTCCGGCGTGATCTCCAGGCCCCCGTTCGTGCGTTTGTTCGTCAGGATCGAGGCGCCGGTGTGCACTTCACGCCGCGGCAGGTCGCTGCCGTCCGTGAGCGTCGCGGGCCGCACGTGGCGTAGCACCCAAGGCGCCAGCGCTTTCTCTGCTTTCTTCATTGCTTCGTGCGTGTAGCGCACCTGCTGCACCACCTGGGCGAGGATGCCCTCCCCCTCGGCGCCGGCCGCCTGCGCCCACCATGATTCGATCTGCGCTTCGTTTGGCGATTCGATGCCGACCTGCTCGGGAGTAAGCCGACCCCAGGCGCGATCCAGGCGCAGCGCCGCACCTTGAGCATCGTCGAGCGTAGCAGAGAGCGCCGCTATCTCGGCATTGAAGGCTTCGCGGGTCATCGCTGGCGCCCCCTGGTCCTTCCAGTCAATTCCGTCGAAGCGCTCCAGGACCCGGACCAGTTCTGCATGTCCGAGTTGGAACGGGGTTGCGGTCAGGAAGAGCATGCGGTCGAACTTCCCGGCGAGCGGACCACCTGTCAAGATTTTCGACTCTTCATCGAACTGCTGCGTGATGAAAAGCGACGCAAGCTTGGTTTCGGGATTCTTTACATGGTGCGCCTCGTCGAGCACGAGGAGCGGCGAGTGGAACTCGGCGCGGAGCAGGGCCTGCTGCCACACCTCTTTCATTTCATGGTTCAAGACCGTGCGCACGTTCTGGAGGCGCTCTTCCAGATGCGATGATTCGCGAAGCGGCACATCGCGCAGCGCCTCTACGACCGCGTCGAAATGCCGGCTGTCCATTTCCTCGAGCGCCGTCGCAAGCGATGCCGGCACCGGGTCGTCCGGAACCTCCTTTTTGAAGCGGTCGTCCGCGCGATGAATTGCCCACAACCATCCTTCGTAGGGCCGCTCCAGGAGATCGCCCAGAAGTCCCGGCGCCCACCGCTCGGCCCACTCCATGCGCAAGATGCCACCGGCGAAGCGGCCGAAATGACGCCGCTGATCGGCAAGCGACGAGCGGCCTTTGAAGGCGCGCTTGAGCACGGCGAGCTTCGCAAACCCATCGCCGATGGCACGATTCAATGCGCCGTGCGTGAGGAAGATGACGTGAGCGCGCCGCTCGTGCGAGTCGTCGAGCAGCCGAAGGAATTCGACGCCGGAGTCCGCAAGTTCACTCCTGTAGCGTTCGCCCAACGCAGGCACAAGACAACACTCACGGAATACATCCCAGTCCCTCGGCCACTTGTCGCGCAGGCTGGGCGGGGTCATGACCACGACCGGACCGGCATCTTCGCGATCGATGATGATCGATACGGCGACGGCAAGCGCGACGAAGGTTTTTCCCATACCGACCTCGTCGGCGAGGATGACGCCGGGCTGACGTACAAACCTATCGAGAATCTCCCTTGCGGCCCGCGCCTGGCGTTCGGCATCACGGTCCGAGATGCGTTTGTTCTTGAGATGGATCGAAGCTTCCGCGAACGGGGCAAAGCTCATCGCGCGGCCTCCTCGAAGGCTGCGTCGGCATAGCGGTCGATCTCGGGCACGTGGGGGATCTGCGCCGCACGCTCAACAAGCTGCTGAATGGCTTTCTGTAGCCTGCCGGTCATTTCTGGACGGATTAACTCTCATTTCTGGACGGCGTTTTCTGGACGGATTAACTCTCATTTCTGGACGGCGTTTTCTGGACG
>JBQTIC010000008.1:0-29847 GCA_052388435.1 Chromatiales bacterium
GGCCTGCTCCACGAAGATCGTATCCTCGTGCATGCTGAAGACGAGGATACGGGCGTCCGGATCTCGGGCGATGATGCGGCGAATGGCCTCCAGCCCGCCAATCCCGGGGAGCGACAGATCCATGATGACTACGTCCGGCTGCTTGTCGATGAACTGCCGGAGCGCCGCCTGACCGGTGTCGGCCTCCGCGATGATCTCCAGATTTGGCGCATCGCGCAGCAGCGTGCTGTAGCCTGCGCGCACGACGGCATGGTCATCGACGAGAAGGATCTTGATGGTCTTGCGCTGCCCGTTTTCCTCTTCATTCATGTTGAATCCTTCCTGCAAGCGGCAGGGCAATCTGCAGAGTGACGCCCTGCCCGACGCCCGTACGTAACTCGAGATGTCCGCCAAGTGCCTCGGCGCGCTCGCGCATGCCAAGCAGGCCGAGCCCCGTCGGTTCGCTGCCGGCGGCCATGCCCACGCCGTTGTCCGCAATGCGTACCTCCAGGACATCGCATGGCGTCTCTGATGGTCCGGCACTGCGCTTCAGTTGGATGTCCGCCTCCGTCGCGCGCGCATGCTTGGTAATGTTTGTGAGCGCTTCCTGCACGATACGATAGACATTAATTTTGATCTCGTCGCTGAGATTGCTGAAGTCGCCCACGGCGTCGAAGCGGCAGAATGCATCCTCGTGGTGGCAGTTCCAGTCGTCGACGATGTTCTGCAATGCCGGGACGAGACCAAGCTCGTCAAGAATGACCGGACGCAGGCGCCGCATCATTCCGCGCACCATGTCGTACACATGCTGCGAGGTTTCCGCGATAGTGTGCGCCGAGTCGGCAAGATCCCGCTGGCCCTCGGTACGCTGACCTATCGACACAGCCAGCGCCTTGATGGCGCTGATTGACTGGCCAAGCTCGTCGTGCAGCTCGTGGGCCAGATAGCGGCGCTCCTGCTCCTGGATCGCAAGCGACTTCTGGGCCAGGTAGCGGTTCTGCTCGCGACTGCGCTCGAGCACTTCCGCCACGTGATTGAACTTCTGCGCAATGACGTCGAGCTCGGGCAGTCCTATACCGCGCAGGCGCGATTTGTAGTCGCCCTGTTCAATGTTGTCGAGCGCATTGAGGATGGATTTGATGGGCTTCAGCGAGCGCCCGATGGTGAAATAGATGAGACCGTTGCAGAGCAGGCAGAAGGCGAGCAGCAGTCCGAGCAGAGCGCGTGCCTCCTGCCAGGCTTCGCGGATCTCATCCCCCGGGTCGGTCTCGATGACGATCTGCATCCGCGAGAGGCCTGGCTTGGAGACCTCCCGGCGCAGTTCCAGTGGCGGCGGGGTTACCAGGCGCACGAACCAGTCTGGGGCCTCGGTCTGGTGCATCACCGTGACGTGCGGATAGCCGCGTTGCGGCCGACTGTCCATTCCGATGAGTTCGATGTGCAGATGACGGGTCTCTTCGAAGCTGCTCAGCTTGCGCAGAACGGCTTCCAACGGATCGGCATCCGGGCCGGTCTGCGCAAACGCGACCTCCAGCAGGTTTAAGGTCAAGTTGGCAGTGGAGTTGGTCTCTTCGGCCACGGCTCGCCGCGCATGGTGGATCACCAGGAGCGCGCCCGTGGTTAGGATCAGGAGGAACATCAGCGTAATGAGCAGGTTGAGTCGGAAGCGAAGGCTCATGCCGGGGGACCTTCGGGGGATCTGCGTTGGACCTTGGCTTGATGGCGAATTCGCCGAGGACTATAGAAGATGCGGGCGACGGCCGTCATGGGAATTTTTCTCGTCACTGGGTATAGACCGTTCAAGTCCCAGCGCCTCCGGGGCCAGCGTGTTTCCGCCCCTGTTACTCGGTGTGCCCACACATTGGATTCGCGCTTGAATGATCCGGGAACTACGCATACCATGCATGGTCCTCAGGCTGAGGAAGGCTACGTATGTGCTTAATTCTCAATAGGAAAAGTCTCATGATGAACAGGGAATCTGAGCCCCGGTCGGGCGTGAAAATTTCCCTGTTCGGGCTGCTGGCGGTTGGCGTCGTCGGGGCTGTCCTGGCGGCTGATCCGCTGAGCACCGCCATTGATATCGGCACCGGCGCCAACCGCGAGGCTGCTGCATCGCAGGAGCGCATCGACGAGATGGCGGGTCAGACCCAATCAATTGCAGAGCAGTATCGCCAGGTTCTTGCCCAGACGTACGACCTCAAGGCCTACAACGAGCAGATCCAGCGTCTCATCGACAATCAGAAGGTCGAGCTCGAATCGCTGGGCCGCCAGAACGGGGGCACGCGGATCACGCAGCAGCGCCTGGTCCCCTTGCTGCAGCGTATGGTTGGAGCGCTCGATCAGATCTTGCAGCTCGACATGCCTTTTCTGAAAGAGGAACGCGCCGGGCGCGTACAGGCGCTGAAGGAACTGCTCGATCAGCCGGAGGTTTCACTCACGGAAAAATACCGCCGGGTCATGGAGGCCTATCAGGTCGAGATCGAGTACGGTCGTACGATCGAGGCCTACACGGAGCCTCTGGTCCAGGACGGCGACACACGCACTGTTAACTTTCTGCGCGTCGGTCGCACGGCGTTGCTCTACGCTTCGCTGGACGGTGCGGAGTCCGGTTACTGGGATCGGACGGCGAAGGTGTTCAAGCCGCTTCCGGCGGAATTCAACCGCGAAATTGAGCGCGGGCTGCAGATCGCGCGCAAGGAGGCGCCGCCGGATCTGCTCAAGATACCGTTGCCACCGCCGGAGGTCGCGAAATGAGGACGCTCGCAATGGTGGTGACGTTGCTGTTCTCCGGCCCTGCTGCGCAGGCGGCGGAGCCGCAGACGCTGGATCAGTTGCTTGACTCCGTGCTGAAGGGGCAGAGCGAAATCAAGCAGCGCAATGCGGAACGCGAGCAGCGGTTCCTCTCCGAGCGCGACAACCAGGCCGCCCTTTTGGCGGAGGCCAGGACGAAGCTGGTGGCAGAGGAGGCACGCGCCGAGGAGCTGAAGACCACTTACGCGGTGAACGAGCAGGCGCTCGCCGCGCAGCGCGATGCCCTGCGCGGCGCCGCGGGCGAGCTTGGCGAATTCCACGGCGTGGTGCGACAGATTGCCAGTGACCTGAAGGGGACGCTGGAGTCCTCGCTGGTCACCGCCCAGATCCCCGGGCGGCTGCAACTGGTCGACAAGCTGGCACAGAGCGAAGACCTGCCGACCATCGACGAGGTGGAGCAGCTCTGGCGAACCGTGCTTCAGGAGACCATCGAATCCGGGAAGATCGTGCGTTTTCCAGCCGAGATAATCTCAGCCCGGGGCGAGGAAGAGGAGCATGTGGTCACGCGCATCGGCGTCTTCAGCGCCGCCTCGGACGGACACTTCCTGCGCTACGCTCCGGAGATCGACCGGCTGGTCGAGCCACCGCGGCAACCCGCTCTCATCTATCAGCGCATGGTGAAGCGCCTCGAGCAGGCGACGCAGGGGATGACCACCGTCGCGTTCGACCCCACTCGCGGCTCGATGCTCGCAATCCTGGCGCAGGAGCCGACCCTATGGGAACGCATCCAGCAGGGCAGGCTAATCGGCTTCCTCACCCTGGGACTGGGCGGTGTCGCCGCCATCATCGCGTTGTGGAAATACTACTCGCTGACGGTCGTCAAGCGGCGTGTCTCGCGCCAGCTGCGCGAGCGGGAGGCGCATACGGATAACCCGCTTGGCCGTGTGCTCAATGTTTACACCGAGAACCGCAATTTCGATGTCGAGACCCTCGAACTCAAGCTCGATGAAGCCGTGCTGCGCGAAGTACCTCCGATACAGCGCGGTCTTGGAGCACTCGTGGTCATTGCCGAGGCAGCGCCGCTGCTCGGTCTGCTCGGCACGGTCAGCGGCATGGTCGCGACTTTCCAGGCGCTAAGCCTGTTCGGAGCCGGCGACGCAAAGGTCGTCGCGGGCGGCATCTCCGAGGCGCTCGTTGCCACGATCATCGGCCTGTGTGTGGCGATCCCCTCGCTCATCGCGCACAGCTTCCTGAAGGGACAGAGTGACTATCTGGTGCAGGTCCTCGATGAGCAGGCTTCAGGCATGGTGGCGCAGATGGCCGAGGCCCATCACCGCCAGCGCGAGTTCCAGGCGCACTCCTCCCCGCGCGTGGTGAAGAACTGATCACCGGCGTGCCATGCATTCCCTGTTCGAGTACTACGAGCACTTCCTGAAGTTCCTGGATCGGGGCGGACCGGTGATCATCTTGATCATCGTCGCCTCGGTGCTGATGTGGGGGCTCATCATCGAACGTTACTGGTTCCTGTACATGAACTTTCCCCGGAAGGTAAAGGCCGCGACGGGCGTATGGGGGGCACGCAGCGAACGCTCCTCGTGGTATGCCCTGCGCATCCGCGAGCAGCTAGTCGCGGAGCTGTCGGTGTCCCTGCAGCGCAATCTGCTGCTCGTAAAGGCGCTCGTGACCGTGCTGCCCCTGCTTGGTCTGCTGGGCACGGTCAGCGGCATGATTACCAGTTTCGAGGTGCTGCGGGTGTTCGGCACCGACAACGCGAGGGGACTTACCGCCGGCATCGCCGAAGCACTGTTCACGACGCTGACCGGGCTGCTCACGGCGCTGTCCGGTCTTTACTTCAGCCTGCACCTGCAGAGCCGCGCGCGCAGGGAGCGCCAGCACGCAGCGGATCTGCTGGCGCTCGACGCCGGCCCGGGCGGATATCACTAGACATCGGACACTGTCATGCGACGACGACACTACTATCACAACGAATCCATGGCGCGTATCAACGTTGTTCCCTTGGTCGACGTCATGGTATTTCTGCTTATCTTTTTCGTTTCCACCGCCTCCTTCCTCAAGGAGGCAGGGATCGAAGTCAATCGGCCGACGGCGCAGACGGCGGTGAAGAAGGAGAAGGGCAATGTCATCATCGCCATCAGTAAGGAGGGCGAGGTGTGGATGGACAAGCGTCACATCGACGTGCGCATGGTTCGACCCGCCGTCGAGCGTATTCACGCCGAGAACCCGGAAGGAGCCGTCATCATCGTTGCCGACAAGGAGGCAATGACCGGGGTGACCGTGCAGGTGATGGATCAGGTTCGGCTTGCAGGGGTTACCAATGTCTCCATAGCCGCCAGCCGGGCAGAAAGCGCCGTGCGGTCGCCCTGAGATACCGGAGTCCGGATGACCGCAGCGCTGCGCTTCCCCATCAGCCTGGTGTTGGCCGTGCTGGTCAACGTGCTGCTGTTCGTGTTCGTTATCAGGCTCGTGACCGGCGAACGCGAGCGGCTCCACGCCGCGCGCGACGACATCAGCGTCATCGAGTTCGTGCGCTTGCAGCGGGAGAAGGAGCCGCCGAGCCGTGTGCAGCGTCAGCAACTGCCGGAGCCGCCCGCGCCGGTCAACCCGCCACCGACGCCGAAGGAGCCGCAGCGGGTCAAGCCGCCCGATGAACCGCCGCCGATACGCATGCTGACGCCGGAGCTCGCCCCGCCCCTCAGGATCACCGGGGCCCCGGAGTTACCGGCGGTGGCGCCGCCGCCAAAGACTGAACCGGCACGCGTCGACGCGCCACTCGCGGTGCAGGAGACCCCCAGGCCGGTTACGGCAACATCGCCGCCGGGGCCCGGCCCGGTGTCTGACGAACCGCAGTTCGATCAGAACCTGCAGGCTATCTACAAGCCGGATCCCCGCTACCCGCCACGCGCGCTGCGTGCCGGGATCGAAGGCGTGGTGACGGTGGAATTCACCG
This sequence comes from Chromatiales bacterium, assembly GCA_052388435.1. Classification (GTDB taxonomy): domain Bacteria; phylum Pseudomonadota; class Gammaproteobacteria; order JAJPIJ01; family JAJPIJ01; genus JBQTIC01. The sequence goes on from JBQTIC010000008.1 coordinate 5,699, forward strand.
TAACCCCCGAGGGTGGAGTGAAGGACGTCAAAGTGGTCAAGGCGGAACCGCCGGGCGTATTCGACGATGCCGCCGTGCAGGGCGTGACGAAGTGGAAGTTCCAGCCCAAGGTAATTGACGGCACGCCGATCGCCCGCAAGGCCAGGCTCGACATCAACTTCAAGCTGCGCAAGGGATGAGCAGGTCGTGAAGCGCGTGCTGCCTGCCCTGGTTTTCTGCTGTGCAGTCGCAGGCGTGTCCGCGGCGCAGGATGATAAGCCGACGGTGTCGCAGCGGACCTACGATACGCTCGCGGATGCCCACGCACTCACGACGAAGGGCGAATACGGCAAGGCAGCAGAACTACTCAACGCATTGCTTCCGAAGTTGAAGGGCAGTGCCCAGGAGGAGGCGCTGACCTACCAGATGCTCGGCTATGTCTACAGCGGCGCGAATGAGTACCAGCAGGCCGCCGCTGCCTTTCGTCAGGCCCTTGCCGGCAGGTCGCTGCCGGCGGATGAGGCACGCACCACGACCTACAATCTCGCCCAGATCCTGATCCATGATGAGCAGTACCAGGAGGGGCTCGCATATCTTGAGGAGTGGCTCACGGGCGAGCGCTCCCCCTCGCGTGAGGCGCGCGCGCTGGCGGCCGCCGGATACTACCGCTCAGGTGACTGCGAGACTGCAATACCGCATCTGCGCGTGCTGGCCGCCGAGGTTCGTGAGGGCGAGGAAAAATGGAGCCAGGCTCTGCTCGGTTGCTATATTGACATGAAGCGGTACGATGGGGTTGCCGCAGTGCTCGAGAGCCTCGTCCGCCAGGACCCCGCCAACGACGAAAACTGGCTGCGGCTTGCAGCGGCCTACCAGCAGAGCGATCGGCACGACAAGGCCATCGCGGTGCTGGAATTGATACTGCAGCGGGGCGCGCTGACGAAGGACCACATCGTCAGTCTCGCTCGCCTGTATCTTTCGCGCGAGGTGCCCTACAAGGCAGCGCAGTTGCTGGAACGGAAGCTTGGCGACGGCGCGCTCGACAAGAGCCGCGAAAACCAGACACTGCTCGTCGACAGCCTGCTGCTCGCGCAGGAGAGGGAGAAGGCCGCCGCCGTCATCGCCGACATGCTCAAGAGCACACAGGAGGGCGAACTCTACTACCGGCTGGGCCGCATCCACTTCGATCTGCGGCAGTGGCCGGAAGCGATGCGTGCCTTGCAGAGCGCGTTCAAGACGGGCGGCCTCGAGGACCCGGCTGCGGCGCACCTGCTGCTCGGGATCGCGGCCTTGCATGCACAACAAATTACCGTGGCCCAACAGTCTCTCAACCAGGCACTGCGCAGCAAGGGCACGCACGACCAGGCCGAGTGGTGGCTGCAGCGGCTGCAATCACAGAACATCATGTCCGCCCAACCACCGCCGGGTTGAGACGCCATGGCGGCGGAAGCATCCACCAGCGCGGAGGCGCGGACGCTGCTCACTGCCGAGAGCGCCGGCGTGCTGTCAACCCTGTCGGTCGACGTCAAGGGCTATCCGTTTGGGTCTGTAGTTCCCTATTGCCTGGATCGACAAGGTCGACCGGTCATCCTCATCAGTCGCATCGCCCAGCACCACAAGAATATCCTCGTTGATCCGCGCGTCTCGCTCATCGTCCTGGAGCGCGGCGGCGGCGACGTGCAGGTGAACGGCCGCCTGACCTGTCTTGCCGACGCGGCCAGGGTTCCGGCCGCAGAGGTGGAGGAAGTGGCAGAGCGCTATTACCGTTTCTTCCCGCAGTCTACCGGCTACCACAAGGTGCACGACTTCGAGTTCTTCCGCCTCGAGCCGGTGCGCTTTCGCTACATCGGCGGCTTCGGCCGCATCCACTGGATCGAACCGGCAAAGCTGGTGATGCCGAATCCGTTCAATGCCGAGGAAGAGCGTGGGATGGTCGCTCACATGAATGCAGACCATGTCGAGGCGCTGCGCCATTACTGCCATCTTGGCAACGTGCCACTCGGCGAGGCGGGCCAGCCGCGGCTGGCGGGCGTCGATAACGAGGGTTTCCATCTCCTGGTCGGTGGCCGCATCATCCGTTTCCAGTTCGATCAGCCGGTCGCCAACCTGCAGGAGGCCCGTCGGGAACTGGTGGCACTCGCGCGTCGCGCCCGCGCAAGTTGAGCTGACGGCGACGGAAGGTTTGGCGAGCCAGCGGATCGCCGACGCCGAGGAGGCCACAGTCAGGCAGCCCAGGCATCCGGCCGGGCACGCGGGATGCCTACCGGTGTCGGCGATCGAAATCCGGGGGTAGCGATGAGTGTTCGCATCGTGGCGGTGCTGTTCGGCATGCTGATCTCGGCAGGCGTCATCGCGGCACCTGCGGCCATCGTCCGGAGCCTGCAAATGCCGGCGTGGCTCGAGCAAGGGGGACAGCGACTGCCGCTACAGGCAGGCCAGCAGCTCGGCAGTGGGGACCGGCTGGTCACGGGCGCAGGCGGCCGTCTGTGTGCCGTCGATCCCGAAGATCTCAGGCGGTGGGCCGCGGAGACAGAGCTGCAGGATGGCGGAGGCGCCGTCAGCGGCGACGGCCTGTGGCGGGTACACCTCGCATCCTTCCGCAGTCCGGACGCGGCGGCGAGGTTGCTGGATGAGATCCGAGCTGCGGGTTATGCCGCCTATGCGGAGAGCGTCCGTGTCGGGGGCCGCACGTGGACGCGGCTCACTCTCGGCGGCTTCGTGACTCGCGCCGATGCAGAGGCGGCAAAGCGGCAGCTAAAGGCGTACTTCGCGCTGCCGGCGCCGTGGGTGGCGTTCGACAGATGACACGCAAGGGCGGCGCCGGGCGCCGGCCGCGCGGCCGCTCGCGAGGACGCGCAGCCGCCGCGGACGCGCTCTGGCTGGTGATCGACCAGGGCGGCCAGTCCAGCCGCGCCGTCGCCTACGATCATCGGGGCGAGATCGTGGCGCTCGCCCGCGTGCGCACCCGGGAGTCTCGTCGCGGCGAACGGGTGGAGATTGCCGCGGAGCGCCTGTGGCAATCCGTGCAGCAGAGCGTGCGGGCCGTGCGTCGGCTGTTGGGACGGCGCGCTGCGCGCGTCCGTGCCGTCGCGCTCGCCACGCAGCGCTCGAGCATCGTGTGCTGGGACAGGCGCTCCGGCAGGGCGCTGACGCCGGTCATGAGCTGGCAGGACCGGCGCAACGCCGGCTGGCTCGCCGCTTTCAATTCGTTGGCGGCGCCGGTCGAAGCGCGGACGGGGCTGCGCCTGTCGCCGCACTACGGGGTGAGCAAGCTGCGCTGGTGTCTCGATCACGCGCATGCCGTGCGGCGGGCACGACATGGCGGCTGGCTCGTCCTCGGTCCTCTCGCCAGCTACCTGCTGTTTCGGCTCACCGCGAGAAGATCCTGCGTGGTGGATCCTGCCAACGCGGCGCGTACCCTGCTTTACGACCCGCTGCGCGTCAACTGGGATGACGATCTTCTGTCGCTGTTCTGGATCGATCGCGCCCTGCTGCCGCGGTGCGTGCCCACACGCCACGCGTACGGAGATATGTCCTGGCATGAAGGCGCGCTGCCCGTGCGGATCGTGTCGGGAGATCAGTCGTGTGCGTTGTTCGGCTATGGGGAGCCAGACCCGCACATCGTATATGTGAACATGGGAACAGGCGCGTTCGTACAGCGGCTCACTATCCGGCCGCCCGCAGATCGCGCGGGCCTGCTGACCAGCGTGGTATACAGCGACGGTGAGGATGCAATGCGTGTGCTCGAAGGAACGGTGAACGGTGCAGCGGCCGCCATTCAGGGAGCGGCGAGAACCTTGGGAGTGCGTATGCCTTTCGCGCGCATCGGGACATGGCTGCGGGAGAAGCATGAACCGCCGCTTTTTCTCAACGCCGTTTCGGGCCTGGGTTCGCCCTACTGGCGTACCGACATCGATTCCGCCTTTCACGGCCGAGGCAGCCCTCGAGATAAGCTCGTCGCCGTCGCCGAAAGCGTGGTGTTTCTTATCCAAGTGAACATCGAGATCATGGACCGGCTGGCCGGTCCGGCACGCGAAATCGTCGTCAGCGGCGGTCTTGCCGGCATCGACGCCCTGTGCCAGCGGCTGGCTGATCTCAGTAGTCGCTGCGTGCGGCGACCTGCCGAGCGGGAGGCAACAGCGCGTGGCGCGGCCTTTCTCCTCGCAGGGCGGCCGTCCGGCTGGGCTCGGACCGAGGGGGACATGTTCACGCCGCGATCGGACTCGGCGCTGTGGGCGCGCTATGCAAGCTGGCAGGAGGCGCTAGACAGGCGTCTGCAGCGATAGGCGGACCGAGCGGGTATCGGTAATGGGCTCGCGAACCGGCAGTGACGACGCGATGTGCCTGAGCACCTTTTCCGCGGTAGCGCGGTACGCAGTCAGTTTGCCACCATAGATCGCCAGCCAGTGCGGGCGGCGCTCGTTATCGGCCACGAGCAGCGTGTCGCGCGAGCGCCTGTGCGGTTGTGCGGCTGACGCAGGCAGCACGCGCAGGCCGGCCATGGTCCCGATCATGGCGCCGCGGTAGCGAGGAAAATAACTGGCAAGTGTCTCCTGCAGGTAGGCGATTTCCTCCATTCGCGGCGCAACCTGATCCGGGTCGCCCTCGAAAACCGTCTCAGTGGTCCCCACCAGTGTGCCGTCGCGCCATGGCATGACAAACACCGGCCGCCGGTCGCGCGGGGCCTCCACGTAAAATACACCGGTAGCGACCGGGCGGTCGTAGACGAGATGGGTGCCCTGCACCAGCTCGACAGCAATGGTCCGTGGCTGCGGTGAGCAGCGTGCCTGCACGATGTTCACCCACGGTCCAGCCGCATTCACGACCACCGTGGCGCGACATTCACGCTGCGTCCCACCGGCCGAATAGGAGAGCAGATACCCCTCTTTCTCCCGGATCGCGCGCTCGAGGCGCGCCGGGACCTCCATATGCGCGCCCAGCCGACAGGCGGAGGCCAGCACAGCGCGCGTCAGCAGCGCATCATCGGTTTGGGCGTCGAAATACGTGAACACCGACCGCAGCTTCTCCTGGCGCAATCCTCCCAGACGGTGCCAGAGTCCTTTGGGCACCGTAGCGAAGCGCGTGCCTGCGGCAAATCCCCCGAGCAGGGCATAAAGCGCGAGGCCCGTGCGCAGCATCCAGGGCCGGTGCGAAGTGTCCTGGTATACAGGGATGTAAAACGGAACCAGCCGCACCAGGTCCGGGGCGTTGCGCAACAGCAGCTCTCGCTCGCGGAGCGACTCGCGCACGAGCGAGAACTGCCCGCTCTTGAGGTAGCGCAGACCGCCATGAATGAGCTTGCTGGAGCAGGACGAGGTGCCGGCTGCCGGGTTTGATTTCTCCAGAACCAGCACGCGGTGGCCCGCAGCGGCTGCGGCCTGCGCCACGCCCGCGCCGTGGATGCCGGCGCCAATGACGGCCACATCACAGGTCTCGACGCTCACGGCTCAGCTTCGCTGCCTGGCTATCGCCACGTGCAGCAGGGAATCGAGCATCTCGGCGCAGGCAAACGTCTCGACGAAGTCGACGCCGCGTTCCGCAAGCTCCAGCGCCACGCGCGCCTCGGCGACCTCGTAGATGACGAGCTGCGCCCTGTCGGGTGGAGACAACGGACCGGTAGCCGGCACGCCTTCCAGATCGCAGAAAACATAGTCCGCGCGCAGCGCCTGCACCTCCGGGTCCGCGAGCTGTTCCCAGCGATCGACGACGGCCCCGACAGCCGCTCCTGGCTCCTTCTGCCGAAGGCTCGCGAGGAACCCGGTCGAGAAGGAGATGAGCGTGCAGCGGTCGCTGACCGGCTTAATGGTGCTGTTGATGGCCTGGATCACCTTCTCCCCGTCGAAGCGCTCGAGGGCTACGCGCTTGATCTCGAGGAATGCCCGCACGTCCAGGTGCCCGGCGAGCACTTCGCAGAAATCCTGCAGAGTCGCGATGGGCTCGTCTCCGTAGCAGTCACCGAAACGTTCTGTGTCGGCGGCGCGAAGCTTGCGAAGTTCCTTTAGGGTTTTTTCGTGGATCGCACCGTCGGTCCCACAGACCCTTTTCAGGGTTCGGTCGTGAAAAAGGACGGGATACGCATCAGCGGTGAGCTGCACGTCCACCTCGATGAATCTGGCGCCAGCATCGATCGCGGCGCGGACTGCGGCCAGTGTGTTCTCGGGATAACGCAGCGCGTAGCCGCGGTGGGCAACAACGGTGGGAATTTTCATGTCTCATTGTCGCCTGTGCGGGACTGCCCGTCACCCGTCCTGTCGTCATCGAGCGTCGGGGTCGATGTGATTGCAGATATAATCGCCTCAAAAAAAACAGCGCCACCATCCACGATTGGGCCTTTGAGCATGCGTGAACTTTATCCTGCCATCGAACCCGCGAAGACCTTAATGCTGAAGGCGGGCTCCCTGCACAGGGTATATGTCGAGGAGTGTGGCGATAGCAGCGGTATCCCCGTGGTGTTCCTGCACGGGGGGCCCGGCTCCGGATGCAAGCCCTACCATCGCCAGTTTTTCGATCCATCGCGTTATCGCATTGTCCTCTTTGACCAGCGCGGTTGCGGGCGTTCCACGCCGCCGGGCGAGACGCGCGAGAACACGACCGCCGATTCGCTCGCTGACATGGAGATGATACGCCGGCATCTGGGTATCGAGCGCTGGGTAGTGTTTGGTGGCTCCTGGGGGGCGACGCTCGCCCTGCTTTACGGGCAGGCGCATCCGCAGCGCGTGCTCGCCATGATCCTGCGCGGAACCTTCCTTGCCCGACAGCGCGACCTCGACTGGTTCTTCGCCGATGGCGTCAATGCGATCTTTCCGGACTACTGGGAGGAGACCATGGCGGCCCTTGATGCAAGCGAAAACCTCGACATGATCGAAGCGGCCTACCGAGGTGTGCACTCGGGCGATCCTGGCACGAGGCTGGCGGCCGCAAGGGCCTGGTCGACATGGACCGGACGGATTGTGACTTACCTGCTTCCGGAGACGAGCGGGGGCGAGCCTGCCGAGGATGAACGGCAACGCATCCTCAACGAGGTCGCCGTGGAAACACACTACGCGCGTCACCGCTACTTCCTCAGGGAGGATCAGATCCTGCGGGACATCGCAAGGCTGCCGCGCGTGCCAACGTGGATCATCCACGGCCGCCGTGATCTCACCTGCACTCTGAGCTCATCCTGGAGCCTTTACCGTGCGCTACCGGGCTCGAAGCTGGTGATCGTCCATGAGTCCGGGCACCTGGCAAGCGAGCCGGCGATGATTGACGCGCTGGTCACGGCAACCAACGAGTTGCCGGAGGCGCTACAGTGAGTGTCGCGGCGCGCCTGCGCGATCCCAGACCACTCATCATGGGGATCCTCAACGTGGCGCCCGACAGTTTTTCGGACGGCGGCTTGTTTACCGACCTGCAGGGGGCGATCGCGCATGCATTGCAGATGATCGAGCAGGGCTGCGATATCATCGACGTGGGAGGGGAATCGACCCGGCCAGGCTCCAGGCGGATCGATGCGGAGGAACAGATCCGCCGCACACAAAATGTGATTGAGCGGCTGCGCCGCCAGATCCCGCCGGCCATTGCCATCAGCATCGATACTACGCTGCCCGCCGTCGCGGAACAGGCTCTCGATGCGGGGGCCGAGATGATCAATGACGTCCAGGGAGGCGGGACGGTCGGCATGATGGAGCAGGCCGCACGCCGGCGTGTCCCTATCGTGCTCATGCACATGCAGGGAACGCCGGAGACGATGCAGGTTAATCCGACCTACAAGGACGTGGTCGCGGAGGTAGAGGCGTTTCTCACCCTGCGTGCGGCGCAAGCGGAGCGCGCGGGCATCGCGAGAGAGAACATCGTGATCGACCCCGGCATCGGATTCGGCAAGACCAGGGAGCATAATGTGACCTTGTTGCACGCGCTTCCGCGTCTGGTTGCGAGCGGTTACCCAGTGTTGCTCGGCACCAGCCGCAAGCGCTTCATGGGTTCCATCTGCAACGAGACCGAGTCGCGCGAACTGCTGGGTGCGACCTGCGCGACGACCGCGCTCGGCGTGGCCGCCGGCGTGCGCATCTTCCGTGTCCACGATGTCAAAGCCAACCGGCAGGCTGCCGATGTGGCGTGGGCGATCAACAAGGACACGCGCGGGAGCTGACCTCTGGCAGGTGCCGTGAAACCGCGGCGACTGGCGTTGCGGCGTTTGGATGCGTGTGACGCTGCTACGTGCGCCTATCATCAGTTGATGTCGGGGTCTCGTGCTCTCGGGGAGCGTCAACTGCCGCGCTACTGGGACCGAAATGATTCAGGTATGATTCAGCGCTTCGATGCTTTCATCGCTCAACGGCGAGCACCCGTGTCGCCGACGGCGGCATGAACTCCAGGCGCTCTCGCTGATCGACAGGATTTCGGCGCGGGCGGGTCCGAACCCTGAAGTGAAACCCGAATTATGTATCCGAGGGGAGGGGACATGCGGTTTCTGCGTTTCGTGACAGTGTTTGTTTTCCTGGCGCCAGCGTGGGTGGGCGCCGATATCACCCCCGAGGGTCGCTGGAAGGTGGTTAGCGACGAGGATCAGCGCCCAGTCGCGATCATGAAAATCTATGAGGAAAACGGCGAGTACCGGGGGATTATCGACGAGATACTCGGGGAGTCCGGCCAGGGCGTAAGCCCCTTGTGCGATAACTGCCCAGGTAGCCTCAAGGGCGAGCCTATCAAGGGGCTGGTCGTCTTGCAGGGCCTTAAATGGGTAGGGGACCAATATGCGGGCGGCCATATCCTCGACCCGGACAGCGGTCATTACTACCGGCTGACGATGACGGTCGGGCCCGACGGCAACACCCTGTTCGTGCGCGGCTATCTTGGCGTCCCGCTGCTGGGCCGAACACAGACGTGGTATCGCGTCGAGTAGAGCATTGCGACTCGCATATCCCTGTCGTGCGCCCACGACAGCCTGTCGGCCACGACGCGACCGCGCACTGTCTGTTGATTGCACCGAATAATTGCAGCGTGACACAGGAGGTTGTTTGGCTAGGCCTTGCCTGTGTCAAGCCAGTTTCTTCAGCGCACCAGGATAGTGCGCGCGGGCTGGCAGGCGATTTGCAGCACCTGCAGTTGCGTAATCGCCAGTCGCAGGGCACGTTAGAAACAGGAAGTTTGGCGTCCCAGTGGCTCGGCAAATGCAGACGGGGCGGGAGCGGACAGGGAGAAGTTCGCTCCCGCCTGGCGGTCTCTACCCCTTCGTCCTGCGCCGGAGTCCGTCAACATTCTTTCTCCGTGTGAACTCAGAGGCCTCGCTTCAGGCGGCAATGGAGCCCGCGCCCTGGGGCCAGTCACGCGCAGGCAAACTCTGCTTCCTGCCGCCGTGTGCGCCGTGACTGCGTGCTCTGAGAAGTCCAGGATGGGCTTATTCAGAGCTTCCTTAGACCTCTGCGGTGACAGCGGGCCTGCGCCCGGGCGTCTCTGCTGCGAGCGTCTTGGAGTTGCGTGGATTGCGGAAGACCAGCGGCTTGGTCTCGACCTTCTTCTCCTGCGCGGCGATGCGACCTGCCTTTTCGATGGCATCGAGAACGACTTGATGGTGCGGTGACAAGTCGCAGACCGGATCCGCATTCAACGCATCGCCGGTGAGCATGTAGGCCTGGCAACGGCAGCCGCCGAAGTCCTTGGTCTTCTCGGGGCAGGATCGACACGGCTCCTTCATCCAGTCAAAGCCGCGGAATTTGTTGAAGGCGGGAGACTGGTTCCAGATCCATTGGACATCATGCTCGCGCACGTTGGGGAACTCCAAACCCGGCAACTGGCGCGCGGCATGGCAGGGCAGGGCGACACCGTCCGGCGCGATGGTGAGAAACACCGCGCCCCAGCCATTCATGCATGCCTTGGGACGGTTCTCGTAGTAGTCGGGTACGACGTAGTAAATCTTCATCCGGCCCTTCATCTTCTCCTGGTATTCATGCGCGATTGGCTCGGCGCGCGCGAGCTGCTCGCGCGTCGGCAGCAACTGCTCCCGATTGTGATACGCCCAGCCGTAGTATTGCGTGGTCGCCAGTTCCACGTAATCCGCCTCGAGGTTGCTGGCCAGATCGAGCACGTCACCGATCTGATCGATGTTGCGCCGGTGCAGGACAAAACAGAGCACCATCGGGTACTCGTACTTCTTCACCAGCCGCGCCATTTCCAGCTTGTGCTGGAAGGCATCCGTGCCGGCAATGAGATTGTTTAGTTCCTCACTGCTCGCCTGGAAGCTCACCTGAATGTGGTCGAGTCCCGCCTCGCGGAATGCGGCGATGCGCTTTTCGTCCATGCCGATACCGGAGGTGATGAGGTTGCTGTAGAAACCGAGCTTACGGGCCTCGGCGATGATCTCCTCGAGATCCGTGCGCACCAGCGGCTCGCCACCGGAGAGGCCGAGCTGGGCAGCGCCCATTGCGCGCGCCTGGCGCAGCACGCGGATCCAGTCCTGCGTCGACAGTTCGTCCTTGTACTTGGCGAAATCGAGCGGATTGGAGCAGTAAGGGCACTGCAGCGGGCAGGCGTAGGTCAGCTCCGCCAGCAGCCACAGCGGTTTATTGACCAGGTTTGGGACGTATCCACTGTTGCTCATGAGCCACCTCCAAAAATCGGTGAACGTCGTTGTCGAGCTCGACGTCCGGGAAAGCCTGTTTCAGATCGGCGATGATCTCCGCGACGCTGCGCTTGCCGTCGACACGCTTCATAATCTCCGCGGCACTGCCGTTCAGCTTGATCATCCCCTCCGGATACAGGATGACCCAACAATTTTGCGCCTCCTCCCACTGGAGGCGCTTGGTTGGCGCGACCTGCGGAACCGTTATGCCGCTGTATACGCCCATATCAGTTCTTCACGTTGTGGTAGGGCGGCTTCTTTTCAACATACGCCATCCACATGGCATCCAGCATGGTCCACAACACGTCAAGTTTCAATTGCAGGATGTTGAGCGCCTTCTCCTGCAGTTCGCGCGTGTTGAAGTAATCGAGCGTGATCTGCAGCCCGTGCTCCACGTCGCGCCGGGCCTCTGACAGACGCTTGCGGAAATAGGCATAGCCCTTCGGCTCGATCCAGGGATAGTACTCCGGCCACTTGTCGAGCCGCTTCTGGTGGATCTTCGGCGCGAACAGCTCGGTGAGCGAAGAGCAGGCCGCCTCCTGCCAGCTATGCTGCCGCGCGAAATTGACGTAGGCGTCGATGGCAAAGCGCACGCCAGGCAGCACATGTTCCTGCGACCACAGCTCTTCGCGCTTCAAACCCACGGCCTCGCCGAGTTGCAGCCACGCCTCGATACCGCCTTCCTCTCCTCCCGCGCCGTCGTGGTCGATGATCCGCTGTACCCAGCTGCGGCGAATCTCGCGATGCGGGCAGTTGGCCAGGATGGCCGCATCCTTCACGGGGATGCTGATCTGGTAGTAAAAGCGGTTGGCAGTCCAGCCCCGTATGGCGGGCTTGTCCAGTTTCCCCGAGTTCATCAGTACGTGGAACTCGTGGTTGATGTGGTAGTACTTCTCCTTCTCGCGCAGCTTTGCCTCGAATTGCTCGCGGGACCAGGGCTGCCCATCCCTGGATGTCTCGATAACATAGTCGGGCCGATGCACGGTCATACCGTCAGCTCCATGCCGTCGTAAGCGACTTCCCAGCCAGCGGCCGTGCAGGCGGCCCGCTCGGGGCTGTCTTCAAGCAATATCGGATTGGTGGTGTTGATATGAATGAAGATCTTGCGCCCGACACCCAGATCGCGAAACGCGGCGATGGTGCCTTCTTCACCCGAGACGCTCATGTGCCCCATGCGCTTGCCGGTCTTCACGCCGACGCCGTCGCGGATCATCTCGTCATCGGTGTAGAGAGTGCCGTCGAAGAACACCAGCGGCGCGCCGCGCACGCGCCCCGCCAGGTCGGCTGTCATCGATGCACAGCCCGGGACATAGAAGAAGAGCGTCCTTCCCGCGGCGTCGCGCACCTCAAGCGCGATGGTGTCCTCCTCCATGGAACCGAAGTTCGGCCCTTTGGCAGCGTCTTCCAGCCACAGCGCGACCTTGCCTGGGACCGGGAAGGGCACCACGACGATACCCGAGGTCTTGCCGTCCGGGCCACGAAGCTCAGTTGGCTGATCGAGCGTCATGGCTTCGCGCTTCACAAACTGCGGGTTCAGCACATTGAAAACCGGATTCGCTGCCAGCACACCGTGCACGCGCCGGGTTCCATACACGACCAAAGGCTGTGACTCGCGCAGCGTAAGCAACCCGGTGATGTGGTCAACGTCCGCATTGGTCAGCACCACCCCTTTTATCGGACTGTGGCGCAGGCCGTTCCGGGGGTGGAGGATGGCGTTGTCATTGATCTGTTGCCGCAGGTCGGGGGATGCATTGAACAGGAACCAGTTGTCACCGCCGCTGCCGACCGCGATCGAGGACTGGGTGCGTGGCCGCGCGTTCGGCTCGCGCCACCGCGCGCGGCGGCTGTTGGGATGATTACAGTTCCATTGCGGGAAGCCGCCACCTGCCGCCGATCCCAGCACCTGGATGCGCATCGTCTGCCCTGGGTCCGCTCTTACTCAAAAGGGTAGTGTACTGCGACTGGTCCATATACGAATTAGCCCTGTACTGGCGGCGGAAACGCTGCCACTCCACAGGGCTCATTCGTAAAGCGTGGGGGCCGCCTCGCGGTGGCCCCCGCCGCACCGTTGTTTACTTAACGGTTGCTGATGTACATCGTCACTTCGAAGCCGAAACGGACATCGGCGAAAGCAGGGGTCTCCCACTTCATGACGGTCTCCTCCAGGAATGTTGGCTAACGAATCCGGAAACAAGAGCTGTTTCCACCTCGTACTTTTCCACCCGTCCTGTCCATGTAGGGGTGGCGTACAGCTCCCCTGGTGCAGCCGGCGTGCCAATTTAGACTAGTTCTAAAGCAGCGTCCTGTATGGCGTGTGAAATGGCAGTAGAATCAACAAGTTAATCAGGTGGTGTCCGCTGTACCGGTGGGCAACGGGCGTGGAGTTCCAGAATCCACTGGCCCATCTGGTTTCGCCTAGCCAGGTAAATGGTCTCAATAAACCACTCAGGGAAAGCTGCCGCGACAGGGACGAACGAAGCCGCGCTGGGTGGTAAAAATACAGGGACTGGCCCAGAAGGCCAGTCCCTTTTTGCTAAACAGTTTAATTACCGGTTGCTGATGTACATCGTCACCTCGAAGCCGAAACGCAGAGCCCTGAAAGCGGCACTCCCACTGCATAACTGTCTCCTTCAATGGGGAACATGGACAATAACAGGCGGTCCAAGGCACGCGTGGCGATGGCTACAGAACCATCGGCTCAACCGCCTGACCCCCGTCTCGCCCTGTCTCGATGTTCGCTGTCCTCCAGCCTTGCTCTAAGCGTGCGAGCGCAGCGCCCCAGGTTTTCAAGCGCCGGCTCGACCTCCTCCCACCGGCGTGTCTTCAGACCGCAATCTGGATTCAGCCAGAGGTCCTCCGCGGCGATGCACTCCAGCGCCTTCTCGGCAAGCTGCAGCATCTCCTCGCCCGACACCACCCGCGGCGAGTGAATGTCGTAAATGCCGGGACCGATGGCACGCGCATAGCGGCATTCCGCAAAGGCATCCAGCAGTTCCATGCGCGACCGCGCCGTCTCCAGCGTGATCACATCGGCATCGAGATCAATGATCGCCGGCAGGATGTCGCGGAATTCGCTGTAGCACATGTGCGTGTGTATCTGGGTCGCATCGCCCACGGCGGCGCTGGCGACGCGGAAGGCGAACGTGGCCCACGCCAGATACGAGTGATGATCGCGCTGCCGCAGGGGCAGAGCCTCGCGGAAGGCCGGCTCGTCGATCTGAATGATGCGCAGACCTGCTTCCTCCAGACCGCGAACCTCCTCGCGCAGAGCCAGCGCCAGTTGCAGACACATCTCGGCGCCCGGCAAGTCATCGCGCGCGAACGACCATTGCAGAAGGGTCACCGGGCCCGTCAGCATGCCTTTCATCGGGCGGGATGTCAGCGACTGGGCGTACGCTGACCACTCCACGGTCATCGGCGCCGGTCTGCTCACATCGCCGAAGATGATGGGTGGCCGGACGCAGCGCGAGCCGTAGCTCTGCACCCAGCCGTGCGCCGTGATCGCCACGCCCTTAAGGTGCGCGCCGAAATACTCCACCATGTCGCCACGTTCGGGCTCGCCGTGCACCAGCACGTCGAGTCCGTACCGTTCCTGTGCGGCGACGACTTTGCAGATCTCCTCGCGCAGGCGCTCATGGTAGGCCGCCTCGGTGAGCTTGCCCTGGCGATACTGGTGGCGCCACTGACGTATCTCATCTGTCTGCGGAAAGGAGCCGATGGTGGTGGTGGGACATAGCGGTAGTTGCAGTTGCTCCTGCTGGCGAACCCGTCGCAGGGAGTAGGGGCTGCGGCGTTGCGCCCATGCGCCGTTGACCTCCCGCATCCTCGCCCGCACCGCGGGGTCGTGCACGCGTGGGGACTCCCGGCGCGCCTGCACGGCGCGCCTCGACTCGGCGAGGGGGGCTGCAACCGCCTGCCCGCCCTCATCGATGGCGCGCTTGAGCGTGACGACTTCCGTGAGCTTCTGGCGCGCGAATGCCAGCCAGGAGCGAAGCTCCTCATCAAGCGAGGTTTCCACCTCGAGGTCGAGCGGGCAATGCAGGAGCGAACAGCTCGGGGCCACCCACAGGCGGTCACCCAGCCTCGCCGCCGCTCGTTTCACAGGTTCAAGCGCCGCCTGCAGATCGGTACGCCAGAGGTTGCGCCCGTCGACCAGTCCGAGCGAAAGCACCTTGTGGTCGGCAAGGCGATCGAGTACCGGATCGAGCTGCCGCGGCGCACGCACAAGATCGATGTGCAGGCCGTCGACCGGAAGCCGTGTGGCGACATCCAGATTGTCCTCAAGCGCACCGAAGTAGGTGGTCAGCAGCAGGCGGACTGACGGGACGTGGAGCGTGTCGTAGGCATGCCCAAAGGCATCGAGCCACCGCCCTGGCAAGTCGAGGGTCAGGATGGGTTCGTCGATCTGGAGCCATTCAGCGCCCGTCGCCGCCAGCCGCTGCAGGATCTGCCGGTAGACCGGGAGCAGCGCGTTCAGCAAGCCCAGCCTGTCGAAGTCCTCTGTCGCTTTGCCCAGCCAGAGATAGGTAAGCGGCCCGAGGATGACGGGCTTGATGGCGTGGCCGAGCGCGCGCGCCTCCTCGGCTTCCTCGAACAGCCGCGTGCTGCCGAGTTGAAAGTCCTGACCGGCTCGAAACTCGGGCACGATATAGTGATAGTTGGTGTCGAACCATTTGGTCATTTCGCAGGCGGCAACGTCCGTGCCGCCCGGCGCCCGGCCCCGCGCCATGAGGAACAGGGCATCGAGGCCGACGTGCCCGGCGTGTCCGAACCGCTCAGGCACGGCGCCCAGCAGGGCGGACATGTCGAGTACATGGTCGTAGAAGGAGAAGTCGCCGACACAGACCAGATCCATGCCCGCCTCACGCTGCAATTGCCAGTGCCGACGGCGCAGGTTGCGCCCCACCGCGAGCAGTCGCTCCTGGGTGCTGTCGCCGCGCCAGTAGGACTCCAGCGCCCGTTTCAGTTCGCGTCCGGCGCCGATGCGGGGGAATCCAAGGATATGTGCGGTGCTCATGGCCGGTCCTTCCGTGTTCGAATCGGATTGGCGGGGGCAGTTTCGGCGGATGTGCCGCATGAATCAAATGATTTTTTATGATAGAAAACGTGAATATAATTCATGTATGTGATCGC
This sequence comes from Chromatiales bacterium, assembly GCA_052388435.1. Taxonomy (GTDB): domain Bacteria; phylum Pseudomonadota; class Gammaproteobacteria; order JAJPIJ01; family JAJPIJ01; genus JBQTIC01. Next base: position 21,408 of record JBQTIC010000008.1, read on the forward strand.
CAGGAGCTTCCGCATGTTTCTGGAGGTGCGCCATCTGCAGACCCTCTCGGCCATTCGTGAGTGCGGCAGCGTCGCGCTTGCGTCCGAAAGGCTGCACGTCACGCAGTCGGCGCTGTCGCATCAGATCAAGGCGCTGGAGGGCCGCTGCGGAGGGGCATTGTTCATCCGCAAGAGCCGGCCGCTGGTATTCACGCCGCTCGGACGGCACCTGCTGGCGCAGGCCGACCGCATCCTGCCCGAACTGGAGCGGGCGGAGCGGGAGTGCAGGCGGCTGGCCAGCGGCAGGGCCGGCCGTCTGTACATCGCCATCGACTGCCACAGTTGTGTGGACTGGTTGCTGCCATCCATGGATATCTACCGCGAGCGCTGGCCGGACGTTGAACTTGACCTGTCCCTGGCGCACAGTTTTGAACCGCTCGCGGCACTGCTCGACGGCAGCGTCGATCTCGTCATCACTTCCGATCCCGAAGAGCATCCTCGCATCCGTTACGCGCCGCTGTTCCGCTACGAAGCAGTGTTGATCGTGCCCAACGCGCACAGGCTGACCGGCCCTCGCCACGTCGAGCCGGTCGACCTGCAACACGAGACACTCATCACTTACCCGGTCGGTGAGGAACGGCTGGATGCGTTCCGCGCGTTCCTGAACCCTGCCGGAGTGCGGCCCGGCGCCCGCCGCACCGCCGAACTGACCTCGGTGATCGTGCAACTGGTAGCGAGCGGCCGGGGCGTGGCGGTCCTGCCGAACTGGGCTATCAGCAAGTATCTTGAGGCCGGTTATGTGCGCAGCTGTCGCCTTGGCCGTCGTGGTCTGTGGTCAACGCTTCACGCCGGCTATCGGCGCGACGAGGCCCAGACGGCCTACCTCCGGGGGTTCATCGGGGAGGCGCGCACGGTTTCTGCGAAGACGTTGCGGGACATACGCCTTGTCGGCGCCGTGGCCAAACGCCCGCGATGAAGCCACCCGCGGGGCGCACCGGACGGAAGGTGCAGTCACCCCCGGCAGAGCTGTGGTAACGTGTGCCAAACATGGCGGAACACATCCTGCTCCTCACCGGCAAGCTCGCCGAAAACAGCCTGCGGCGGGTGATGCAGTCGATTGCGCCGAGCGCCTTTACCTACGACATACTCAACATAGGCGTCAGCGTCGCGGCGCTGATGACCGCGGACATGGTCGCGCGAAGACTGGCCGACACGCGTGGCGCTACCAGGATCCTGGTGCCGGGGTTGTGCATCGGCGACCTGCACGCCGCCAGCCGCAAGCTGGGCACGCCAATCGAGCGCGGCCCTGTGGATCTCAAAGACCTGCCCGCCTTCTTCGGTACCGATGGTCGCCCGCGCGATCTCAGTCGTCATGACATGCAGATCTTCGCCGAAATCGTCGACGCGCCGCGCATCACTGTGGAGGAAATCCTGCAGCGCGCCGCCGCGTACAAGCGGGATGGGGCGGATGTGATCGATGTCGGCTGTCTGCCAAGCACGCCTTTTCCGCATTTGGAAGACGCCGTAAGAGCACTGTGCCGGACCGGCTACCAGGTAAGCGTCGATTCCATCGAGCCGGAGGAGCTTCGCCGCGGCGGGCTCGCGGGTGCCCACTATTTGCTGAGTCTCAAGGAGAGCACGCTGGAGCTGGCCGATGAAGTGGAGTCGGTGCCGGTGCTCATCCCGGAGTCGGCCGATGACATGGATTCACTCCATCGCGCCATGGATGCGCTGGGGGTGCGCGGGAGACGCTTCATTGCCGACAGTATCCTCGACCCCATCCATTTCGGTTTTACAGAGTCAATCGTGCGCTATCACGCACTGCGCCAGCGCTACCGTGAGGCGGAAATCATGATGGGCGTCGGCAACCTCACCGAATTGACCGATGCCGACACCTCAGGTATCAACGCGCTGCTTCTAGGGATAATGTCGGAGCTTCGCATCACGCATCTGCTCACCACCCAGGTCAGTCCGCATGCCTGCGCGTGCGTGCGCGAGCTCGACCGCGCCCGCCGCATCCTCTACGCCGCGCGCGAGGACAGCAGCCTGCCGCGCGGTTACGACGCCTCGCTGCTGGTCGCCCACGAACGCAAGCCATTCCCGTATTCGATGGAGGAGATCAAAGAAATGGCCGGCATGATCCGCGACCCGAGTTATCGCGTGCAGGTGAGCAGCGAGGGTGTCCACGTCTATAATCGCAATGAGCTGGTGGTCGGAGGCGATCCATTCAAGATATTTCCCCAACTGGCGCAGTTGCAGACCGACGCGCCCCACGCCTTCTACATGGGGGTGGAGCTGGCGCGGGCGCAGATTGCATGGCAGCTCGGCAAGCGCTACTCGCAAGACGAGGAACTCAACTGGGGCTGCGCCGTGCCGGACGCGCGCCGGGGTGAAACCACCGATCTGCATGCCTACAAGGGCGAAGGCTCGACACTGCAGGCGCGCAAGAGAAGGGAGGGCTCGACGTGATCTACGAGACCGTGCTGGTGACGCGCAGCGCCGGAGGCGGCTTCCACATCGCGCCCATGGGCATCCGGCATCAGGAGGGCCGTGTGGTGCTGGCGCCGTTCCGTCCCTCCGCGACCCTGGACAATCTTGTCGCTACCGGCGAGGTCGTCATCAACATGACCGACGATGTCGCAGTGATCGCCGGCTGCCTGACCGGTCGTCGTGACTGGCCGCTCGTTCCGGTGCAGCATATTCAGGGGGCAAGACTGGCATCGACACTGGCGCATGCAGAGGCGAGGGTGGAGCGGGTGGAAGAGGATGAGCTGCGCCCGCGCTTTTTCTGCAAAATTGTCCATGAGGAAACACACGCGCCGTTCAGGGGATTCAATCGCGCACAGGGCGCCGTGCTCGAAGCCGCCATCCTGGTGAGCCGCCTGCACATGCTGCCGATGGAGAAGATCGATCGGGAGGTGGAGTATCTGAAAATCGCCATCGACAAGACGGCGGGCGACCGCGAGCGGATGGCCTGGGGCTGGCTTATGGAGCGCATTGAAGCGCACCGGCGCGCGACAAGCATCAACTCGGAGAGCCTGGCATGACCGCACTGCTGGTGAGCGTGCGCTCGCCATTCGAGGCAGAGATCGCCCTCGCGGCCAGCGTCGACATCATCGACCTCAAAGAGCCCTCCGCGGGTGTGCTGGGGGCCGTAGCGCATGAAATCGCACGCGCGGTCGTGTCGCGCGTGAACCGGCACGTCCCGGTCAGCGCAACAGTCGGCGACTGTCGGGGTGACCCGTTGGGTGTTGCCGATGCAGTGGTGGACATGGCGGCGACGGGGGTCGATATCATCAAAGTGGGGATCTTCCAGCAATCCGAGCGGGCGGCAATCCTCCAGGCTCTGATGCCGCTTGCTGCGAGCGGCATTCGGGTCGTCGCGGTGCTGTTCGTCGATCGCACGGTCAGCCTCGACGTGGCGGACATCGCGCAGGCCGGTCTCTACGGTGTCATGCTCGACACCGCCGACAAGCAGTCCGGTTCGCTGACGCAACTTCTGACGGCGAAACAGCTATATGATTTCCCGCAAGACTGCCATCACGACAAGCACCGGCTGCGTTGTGGTCTGGCCGGAGGTCTGCGCCTGGAAGATATCCCTGAAGTAACACGGGGCAGCCCCGATTATCTCGGCTTCCGTGGCGCCTTATGCGACGGCGGCGAGAGAGACCAGAACCTGAGCGACAAGCGTGTCGCTGCGGTTCGCGCCGCACTCAAACGCGAAATCGTGCTCAGGGCACACACACCACCGACTGGTGCAGTGGCAGGAGGGTACGGTTATGGCACAGTGGCGTAAGAAGTCTGCAGACGAGGCATACACTCCGGAGGAGATCGATGCGCGGCTGAAGGAGGAGCTGCCGAAGTGGTACTTCGAGGACGGCTGGATCCGCCGCAAGTACAAGACCAGTGGTTGGAAGGGGACGTTAATGGTGGTGAATACCGTCGGTCACCTCGCGGAGGCGGCGTTTCACCATCCCGATCTCACCGTGTCGTATGCATTCGTGATCGTGAAGCTCGTGAATCACGCCGCCAAGGGCGTCACCGACAAGGACTTCCAGCTGGCGAAGAAGATCGAAGAGGTCCTCATGTGGCAGCCAGGCAAGGAGGAGGGCACCGCGCTCGAAGGCACGCCTGATGATCCGCGCTTCAAGTACATGAAGTACGACTAGGCCTTCGGTCAACCGACATAGTCCCGGTAATCATCGCCAGGCTGATGCTGGCCTGCGTCGCGTGGGTTTGGACGTAGGGACTCGAAATGACGGGTCGGCATACCGACAGGCTCAAGGGTTACACGATCGGGATGAGGTCTTCGACCCGACGGCAGATTCCATCGTGCGCGTGTAGGCAGCGAGATTGCGTGCCATTTCGCCCGGATCAGTGAGTCGCGCTGAGCCATGAGGAAACAGGACCAACAGGGGCAGGTCGAAGTTGCCAAGGCCGTGGTTGCATCGAAATCTCGCGCTCCGGCTCTTTACGCAACAGCAATGGGAACCTGACGATCGCGCGGCTAGTGAACGAGCGGCCATCCCCGGTACCGGAATGCCGGTATGTACGCGAGGGGTTCCTTCTCGGCGCGGTATGGCGTGATCGCAACGGTGAGGCGATTCCCGCGTTGATACGCCAGGAGATGGAATGGGCCGGTAGTTGCGATTACCACGCGTGTCCCGTCGTCGTACCGGAAGCTGTCGATAGTCTGTATGGGCGTGGCAAAGTCCAGGACGTCAAGGCGCCTGGCGAGACGCTCGGGCAGGTGCGCATTGGGTAACTCAACAACGACCTGTCGTCCCTGCTGACGCACCGTCGTGCCGGCGAAGCTGTTCGACAGCGTGATAATCGCGCGACCTTCCTCGGCTTCGCCCTGCAGAAAATCGACACTCCAGACCTCGACACGATCCTCGCCGGCGTCGCGCCCCAAGCCTGCACCGCCCATGGCATACGGAGCACCAACCGTTATATAAATCGATCGGTCGGCTGTGCTGACTCTATACGGCACCAGCCTGACCAGATTTATAACCACGCGCGTGCGGCCGGCCGCCTCTACCGCTGTCACACTGTGCACCAGGCCAACTTTGACCGGCAGCGTCTTCTTCGCGAGCCGGAGGCTGACACCGGGCAGATCCAGCACAATCCTTGCGGGGTTGAAGATCGCGTAGCTCGGGGGAACACCGGCCGGCGCAGACAACTCGAGTTCAATGCGTGCGCGATCGGCGGACAGCATTGCATGACGGATTTCGTTGAGGGTGACGCGCTCTTCGGCCCAAGCAGGCGACATGGCGCCCAACACCAATAGTGCGCTCCACACGAAGCGGCACGGGGTAGCCGTTCGCATAACGCCTCTCGACCTCTTCAACGGAACGGCTGTTCGTCAGTTCCTCAGTATTAATGAAAGCGTGCTGCGGAGGATTAAGCAAGGAGCAGACAGGGCAGGGAGTTTGCTTGCCCTGCGCTGCTGATCTTAACTAGCCTCGCATCGTTGCGTCTTCCGCACAGCCGGCGTTTCCGGCCTGGGCAGACGGCGGGTAATATGTAGTTTCCCGGTGCGTCGCCGCCAGAACTGCCGCGTGCTAGGCTTAGCATGACGAAAAAGGATGCGCGCCGGATGCGTCCGCTGCCGAATATGGACCGAGACGGAGCGTTCGCAGGTCCGCGCTTGCCTGGATAAGATTGTGTCCAGCCCGTTCTTTGCGCAGTCGGAGCGCCAGCAGCACTTCCGCTGCTGTCACGGGCATGTACCGGTTAGGCCGCCTCGCGCAATTCCGCGCGAATAACGATCTCATCATACGGCGCCCATAGCCTTCCCCGATTGTCTTTGGTGAGCAGACCAAGCTCCACGAGCGCGCTGACGTCCGTGTAGACATTCTTGTAATCTCTCTTGAGTTGTAACGCGGTTTGCCTGATGTTCAATCCCGCGTGCGCCGCGACATGACGGATCAATTGCAGCCGCTTTTCGGTGATGGCGGAGAAAAGCTCGGCTAAACTTCCGAAGGCGATACGCGGTGTGACAGACCTTCCCGTTCGCGCCTGCCGCCACGTCTTGGCAAAGGCCTTCAGCGCCGCCTTTGAACTCAATACCTCAACCTCGACTCGTTTCATTTCCACCTCCATCCTGCCAGTTTGGAACAATCGGCACGGAAATCGTTGATAAGCTTCGAAACAGACTCAAAGCGGTACGGTTCCTCGTGGTTGCCCTTGTGCCGGTGGTCACCTTTGCCAGTCTCGTTGTCATAACGCACGACGCACCGCCCGAGACGACCGCAATACAGCCGGTATTTCAGGCCGTGTGGCCTGTCTTTCGTCGGCGCCTGCAACTTCCAGATCTCCATCTCAACCGTCAGTTCGCCCTGTCTATCCTTGAATGTGAACAGTTGCAGTGCCTCCATGATGGTGTACCATACCATAATGTAATGGTGGCATTTGGCCGCTTTGCATTACGCTCATCTCCGCACAGCCATCGTTTTCTCAAGGAGGCAGCCAGCAGCCAGCATGTGCTTCGCGTTCCCGATGCGTCGCCGCTACCATTGGCACGTGCTAGACTTAGAATGACGAGAGGGGCTGGGGCGCGCCGGACGCGTCGGCTGCCCAATTGGAAGTGATGCTTACACCCGTTCGGGAATGGAACGAGGCGGAGCAGCCGCAGGTTTGCGACTGCCTCGACAAGATCCTCGCGAGCCTGTTCTTTGCGCAGTCGGAGCGCCAGCAGCGGTTCTGAAGTTCATTGTCATCGAGACGCTGGCCGGCCACACCGAGCGGCTCAAGGGCTACACGATAGGCGTCGAGGTCTTCGACCGCGAGCCGGACTTCGACCCCGCTGTCGATGCAATAGTACGTGTCGAAGCGGCGCGATTGCGTGCCAAACTCCGCGAGCACTACGACAGCGAAGGCCGCGCCGACCCTGTACGTTTCGATTTGCCGAAAGGCGCTTACGCGCCGGTCATCCAGCTCCGCCCGACGCCTTTGACAAAGGGAGGCGACGCGGAGCGAGGCTCTTCTCGAACTACGCAGCGCACGTGTTGCGAGTCGGGATTTGCTTCAAGAAAGAGCAATTAGATCTTTACAACAGCGGCTGGGAACTGGCGGGCGTCCTTGGACCGCCTGCAGGTCCCGCACAAGACCGCTGAGTCGCCAATCGTGGCACTCAGATCCGGGGATCTGACCGCATCAATATTGTGCATGCCAGGGAGTAGGCCAGATGCTATAGTTTCTCCATGGCGCACACACGTCGGCCTGTACGCATCGTGCGTTTCGGAGCGAACGACGATCGACTGCGGGCAGCCTCCACCACCGCGGAGGAGCGGCTGCGCATGATGTGGCCGTTGGCGCTGGAGGCGTGGGCATTCAAGGGAGAGCCCGTCATTGAACCCGGATTTCCGCGACATGTTGTCCATATTCAACTCCGGGGGCGTTGAATACCTGATAGTCGGTGCCTACGCACTCGCCGCCCACGGCATTCCCCGCGCCACTGGCGACATCGATCTCTGGGTCCGCGCGTCGCCGGAGAATGCCCGCAGAGTATGGAACGCTCTGGCCGCGTTCGGCGCTCCGCTCTCCGGCCTGACGGAGGCCGATCTACAACTTGCAGGACAGGTGTTTCAAATCGGCGTGGCGCCGCGCCGGATCGACATCCTGACCTCCATCGACGCGGTGGATTTCGAAGCGGCGTGGCAGCGGCGCGTAGAGATCGTCGTCGACGGGCTGCCTCTGCCCATACTTCACCGCCATGACCTGATTGCCAATAAACGCGCCGTCGGCCGTCCGCAGGACCTCGCGGATACGGCGCGTCTGGAGGCGCTCGATTGATGATGACCGCGGCGTCCGGTATCAGTTGGACACAGGCGGAAGTCTCCGAAGTTCATGCCTGCCTGACCCGAATCCTGGCGAGCCCGGTGTTTGCGCAGTCGGAGCGCCAGCAGCGCTTCCTCAAGTTCATCGTCACCGAGACCTTATCCGGCCACACCGAACGACTCAAGGGCTACACTATCGGCGTCGAGGTCTTCGATCGCGATCCAAGCTTTGACCCGACGGTGGACGCCATCGTGCGCGTGGAGGCGGCGCGGCTGCGCGCGAAGCTTCGCGAATGCTATGACGGCGAAGGCCGCACCGATCCTGTGCGCTTCGATCTGCCGAAGGGCGCTTACGCGGTGGGCATCGAATGGCGGGAGCAGGAGTCGCTTAAAGCCTCGGCGACGAAGTGGGAGTCAGCGGGTGCACCCACTGCGACAGCGGCGCACGAGGCCGGTCAAGGCATCGCAGCCTCCGCCCGCCTGCGCGCGATCGAGGACAAGCCCTCGCTCGCGGTGTTGCCGTTTACCAACATCAGCTCCGATCCCGAGCAGGAGTACTTCGCCGACGGCATCACCGACGGCCTGATCACGGAGCTCTCGAGGCTTTCCGAGCTTTTCGTCATTTCCCGCCACTCCTCGTTCGTCTACAAGGGGCTATCGAAGCGGGCCGAGGAGATCGG
>JBQTIC010000009.1:0-20140 GCA_052388435.1 Chromatiales bacterium
GCGCTTGGGCTTGCGCATTCCCTGCAAGTGGCCAGAGCCCTGCAAAAAATTGATCACCCGAACATCGTCAGCGTCCTTGACGTTTTCGAGAGCAGGGGCACTGCTTACGTGCTGATGGGTTATGAGAGGGGGGAAACCGTTGCGGGCCGGTTTGCACGGGGATCGCTAAGGAAGCTCTGAATAAGCCCATCCTGGACTTCTCCGAGCCCGCAAAGCAAAAAGCGTGGTTTTTGCTGTGCTTCATCTTCAACGGCTTGCCGCCTTCGAAGATGGCGGCACATCCCTGTGCCGCAGGAACCTCTGACTTAATCAGAGGTTCCCTAGCAGCTCAGTTCGAAGCAACGACTGCACCGGTATCGGCCCGATCCACGCGGGGCTTGACGGTAACCACGGGTACGCGGGCGCTTTGCTAAGCCGCGACCGCCGCGGCGGCCACAAATAAAGAAGGCGGGTCCAGGGACCCGCCTTCGATCGACCGTGCGGTGCTGAGGATTCGCGACCTACGCGGCCTCTTTCTCCATGCGGTCTGCGTACTTGCCGAGACAGGCAAGGCCATTCATCCTGGCGCGGTGGAAGAACGCCCCCTGACCTGCGGCAAAATTCTCGACCCGGCCGCCCCAGGTTTTCAGCGCCGGGTCCTGCAGCGCGCGGCCATAGGAGAACGACAGCGGCCAAGGATGCGTGACGCCCATGGCGTTCATGGCGTTAAGATGGGCCGTCGAGGGTTCCGCTTTCTGTCCGCCGGAGAGGAATAGAATGCCGGGAACGGATGCCGGCACGGCAGTGCGCAGCGCGCGCACCGTCGTCTCCGCCACCTGTTGCACGCCCGTCTGTTGCGGGCACTTCTTCGCCGGCACCACCATGTTGATCTTGAGCAGCATGTTCTCAAAGACGACGCGCTGCTCTGCGAGTGCGCGAAAGACCTGTCCCAGAGTGTCCACCGTGACGTCGTAGCAGCGCTCGATGCCGTGCTCGCCCTCCATCATTACTTCGGGCTCCACGATCGGCACCAATCCCTGTTCCTGACACAGCGCTGCGTAGCGGGCCAGCGCATGAGCATTGGCATGGATCCCGGCCGGCGTCGGGATGCCGGCGCCGATGTTGATGACGGCGCGCCACTTGCAGAACCTGGCGCCAAGGCCCTTGTATTCCGTGAGCCGCCCGCGCAGTCCGTCCAGGCCCTCGGTGACTTCCTCGCCAGCGAAGCCGGCAAGCGGCTTGGAGCCCGTGTCTACCTTGATGCCGGGGATGACGCCTTGCCGGTTGAGCACATCGACGAAGCGTTCGCCCCCGGCAGTGGACTGCCGCAGCGTCTCGTCAAAGAAGATCACGCCGCTGATGAATTCGTGGGCGCCGGCACTGGTGAGCAGCATCTCGCGATAACTCCGGCGCGTCTCCTCGGTGGATTCGATACCGATCGTATCGAACCGCTTCTTGATAGTGGCGAAGCTTTCATCGGCGGCGAGTATGCCTTTGCCCGGCGCGACGAGTGCCTTGGCGAGTGCCGCCATCTCGTGGCTGTATGCTGACATGGGGATCGTCCTCGTAGTGCGATGAAATTGTCCGGCCTGAGTCCTGCCTGCCAGAGGGATAGGCTCCCTTACCCACAGGATCGGTAGATCCTGAACGCGGAGATTAGCGCGCGAAGAGAGCGGTGCCTATCAAACAAGCCGTCTTTTTATAGCACGGTGGCTGCACGGGGCAAAGTTGTGCGCTCTCCGACTTGGGACGGGCTCTACAGAGACCGCGCTAGAACAGCCGCTCGATGTAATCGCCCGCGCGCACGATCTTCAGTGCATTGGTACCGCCGGTCTTGCCGCGCAGGTCACCCTTGGTGATAAGGACGACATCGCCTTCTTCGACTACCCTGCGGTAAAGGAGAGTCTTGACCAGCTCGCGGTTCACATCCGCCGACTCCGTGTGCATGACATCGAAGTTGACCGGATACACGCCGCGAAAGATGGTCACCTTGCGCTGCGTTGGCACGTGGCGCGTAAAGGCGAAGATGGGAATTGCCGAATGGATGCGCGACATGGTGATGCAGGTGTTGCCGGTCTCGGTCAAGGCGGCGATCGCCCTGGCATCGATGCGGTTGGCGGCGTACATCGCCGACATTGCAATAGCCTCGTCGATGCGGTCGAAATGCACGTCGAGCCGCACGTGCCTGTCCTGGTCCTCCCACTGCTGCTCCGAGCCGAGGCAGATCCTGGCCATGGCCTGCACCGCCTCGCCGGGGTGTTTGCCTATGCTGGTCTCCGCGGACAGCATCACGGCGTCGGTGCCGTCGAGCACGGCGTTGGCGACATCAAACACCTCGGCGCGTGTCGGGATCGGGTTCTCGATCATCGACTCCATCATCTGTGTGGCGATGATGACGAAGCGCTTCATCTGCCGCGCCATGCGGATGAGGCGCTTCTGCACCGGCACCAGATAGGCGTCACCGATCTCCACGCCGAGATCGCCGCGCGCCACCATGATGCCGTCGGACGCCTCAATGATTGCTTCGATGTGTTCCAGCGCCTCGGCGCGCTCGATCTTGGCGATGATGCCGCAGCGTCCGTGCGCCCGTTTGATGAGCTTGCGCGCGCTCTGGATGTCGCTGGCGTCGCGGGGGAAGGAGACGGCGATATAGTCGACGCCGTGCTCGACGGCGTGCTTAAGGTCGAGCTTGTCTTTGGCAGTCAGCGATTCGGCGGACAGGCCGCCCCCCTCGCGATTGATGCCCTTGTTGTTGGACAACTGACCGCCTAGCAGCACTACGCACTCAACAGCCGTCCCCTTCACCCGCTCGACCTTGAGTACAATGCGGCCGTCGTCGATGAGCAGTCTGTCCCCGTACCTGACGTCCTTAGGCAGACTCTTGTGGGTGACACCGACACGCCCCTCGTTGCCCGCCTCCGGCGGGAGCGCCGCGTCGATGGTGAACGAGTCGCCTTCCTCGAGAAAGATGGTGCCGCCCTCGAAGCGCTCGATGCGGACCTTTGGGCCCTGCAGATCGGCGATGATCGCCACTTCGGTCCCGAGGGCTTGAGCCTGCTCGCGTACGAGCTGGAAGCGCCGCTCGTGCTTGTCATGGGTCTCATGCGAATAATTAATGCGCGCCACGTCCATGCCCGCGCCGATGAGCTTGCGAATGATCTCGGGGTCGTCGGTCGCCGGTCCGAGAGTGGCGACGATCTTGGTGCGGCGCAGGGACATAGAAGGAGAGGGAAAACCGGTCGCGCGTTCGCAGAGACAGGCTCTAGTAACCCTCGCTGGGATGGAGCCGGTGCGGCGTGGCGCGCGCACGCTCCTCCAGGATCGCCACCGCCGGCAGCGTCTTGCCTTCCAGATACTCCAGGAACGCGCCGCCACCAGTGGAGATATAGGAAATCCGGTCGCCGACCCCGTACTTGGCGATGGCGGCGAGCGTGTCACCGCCCCCGGCAACGGAGAATGCGTTGCTCGCGGCGATCCCGAGTGCGAGCGCGCGGGTGCCGTGCCCGAACTGGTCAAGTTCGAACACGCCGAGTGGTCCGTTCCAAACGATCGTAGCAGCCTGCTTCAGAAGTTCGACGTACATGGCGGCCGTCTCCGGGCCGATATCCAGGATGAGGTCGTCGCTTTCCACTTCAGAGGCGCGCTTGGTGGAGGCGGCAACGCCGGGCGCGAATTCCTTCGCGCAGACTACATCGATCGGGAGCGGGATAGAGGCGCCGCGCGCGTGCGAGCGCTCCATGAGCCGGCCCGCGGTGTCGAGCAGTTCGTCTTCGCAGAGCGACTTGCCGATCGAGAGCCCCGCCGCCTTCATGAAGGTGTTGGCAATGCCGCCGCCCACAATGAGCTGGTCCACGATCTCGACCAGAGAGGTCAGCACCTCGATCTTGGTCGACACCTTGGAGCCGCCGACAATCGCAACCAACGGTCGCGCGGGGTTGTCCTTGACCTGCCGCAGCGCGCTCATCTCCGCCTCGAGCAGCGGGCCGGCGCAGACGACCGGGGCATACTTGGCGACCCCGTGCGTGGACGCCTCGGCGCGGTGGGCGGTAGCGAAGGCGTCATTGATGTAAACGTCGCACAACATCCCCATCTTGCGCGCAAGACTGTCGTCATTCCTTCTCTCGCCCACCTCGAAGCGCACGTTTTCGAACAGCACTGCTTCTCCCGCGGCGATCTCGAAGTCGCCGTGCAACCATTCCTTAATGAGTCGCACCGGGCGGCCGAGCAGTTCGGAAAGCCTTGACGCTACCGGTGCGAGCGAAAGCGCCGCAACGACCTCGCCCTCCTTGGGGCGGCCGAGGTGCGACATCACCATTACCTTCGCGCCCGCCGCTGCTGCACGTTCGATGGTCGGCTGCGCGGCGCGGACGCGCGTGTCCTCAGTGACGCGCCCCTCCTCGATCGGCACATTGAGGTCTTCGCGGATGAGAACGCGGCGGCCCGCCAGCTTTACCTCGGACATCCTCATCATGGCGGCTTGATCTTTGCGCGATTCTGCCTTGGGATCACTTGGCCTTCGACCAGGCGACAGCGACATCGAGCATGCGGTTGGAGAAGCCCCATTCGTTGTCATACCAGGCCATCACCTTGCACAGCCTGCCTGTCACCTTGGTCTCGGAGGCCTCGTAGATGCAGGAGCGCGCGTCGTGATTGAAATCGATCGAGACCAGCGGCTCGGCGTTGTAGCCGAGGATGCCCTTCAGCGCACCGGCTGCGTACTCCTTGATGATGGCGTCGATCTCCTGTTTGCTGGTGTCTCGAGCCGCGCTGAAGGTCAGATCGACCAGCGACACATTGAGCGTCGGGACGCGGACCGCCAGACCGTCGAGCTTGCCCTTGAGTTCCGGCAGCACCAGGCCCACTGCGGCCGCAGCGCCGGTCTTGGTGAGGATCATGGACTGCGTTGCCGAGCGTGCGCGGCGCAGGTCCTTGTGATAGACGTCGGTCAGGACCTGGTCGTTGGTGTAGGAATGCACGGTGGTCATCAGGCCGGCAGTCACGCCGATCCGCTCGTGCAGCGGCTTGACCAGCGGTGCGAGGCAGTTGGTCGTGCAGGAGGCGTTCGAGATGACCGTGTAGCTTGACTTGAGGGTGTGGTCGTTGACGCCATAGACCACGGTGGCATCGACCTCGTCGCTTGCCGGCGCGGAGATGATGACCTTCTTTGCCCCACCTTTGAGATGCGCGCCGGCCTTCTCCCGCGTCGTGAACAGGCCGGTGCATTCGAGCACGATCTCCACGCCCAGTTCGCCCCAGGGCAGCTTGCCCGGGTCCTTCTCGGCGAGAACGCGGATGCGGTCGCCGTTGACGACCATGTGCTCGCCGTCCACGACCACTTCGCCGGGGAACCGCCCGTGGGCGCTGTCGTAGCGGGTAAGGTGGGCGTTGGTGGTGGCATCGCCGAGGTCGTTGAGGGCGACGATTTCGATCTCATCGGTGCGCTGGGACTCGTACAGCCCACGCAGCACGTTGCGTCCGATGCGTCCGTAACCGTTGATGCCAACTTTGATAGCCATACCTAGTCTCCATTCTGTGTCGTTCCCGGGGCGTTGCTGCGCCCCAATGCCTCCAGTGACGATCACCCGCCACCACGCTCACGACCCGCCGGCAACAACGACGCGCACCTCAGGCGCGATGGAATTCTCGCGAAGCAGCGAACCCCTGGACGACCTACGCTAGGACCTGCCGGACGGCTCGGATGACATTTTCCACCGTGAATCCCAGGTGTTTCAGCAGCAGGTCGCCGGGCGCCGATTCTCCGAAGCTGTCCAACCCGACCACCGCGCCATCTAGCCCCACGTATTTTCGCCAGTAGTCGCCGGCGGCGGCCTCCACCGCCACGCGGGCGCGCACCGCGCGTGGCAGGACCCGCTCGCGGTAAGCGCCGTCCTGCGCATCAAAGACGTCCGTAGACGGCATCGACACGACGCGCACGCGGCGTCCCTCGCCGCTCAGCGCCTGTGCCGCCTGCACGGCGAGGTTGACCTCGGAGCCAGTGGCGATGAGGATTGCCTCGGGCAATCCGGCCGTGTCGACCAGCACATACCCGCCGCGGCCAATCTCCCCGAGCAGATCCTCGCTGCGCATCATCGGCGGGACGTTCTGGCGCGTGAGTAGCAGCGCGGTCGGTCCGTGGCGCCGCTCGATGGCAGCCTTCCATGCGACGGCCGTCTCCGTCGTGTCGCAGGGACGCCAAAGGCTCATGCTGGGCATGAGCCGCAACGATGCGGCATGCTCCACCGGCTGATGCGTGGGACCATCCTCGCCCAACCCGACAGAATCGTGCGAATAGACGAAGATGCTGTGCGCGCCCATTAGCGCGGCCAGTCGCACCGCGTTGCGCGCATAATCGGAGAAGACGAGGAAGGTGCCGCCGTAAGGGATGAAGCCCCCGTGCACGGCCATGCCGTTCACGATCGCTGACATCGCGAACTCGCGCACGCCGTAATAGAGATAGTTGCCCTCCTGTGCCGCCGCGCTCACGGGCTTCGAGTCCGACCAGAGGGTCAAGTTCGAGCCGGTGAGATCGGCGGAGCCCCCGATAAGTTCGGGTAGCAGCGGCGCATAAGCGTTCAGGGCGTTGAGCGAAGCCTTGCGCGTCGCGATGCTCTCGCCCCTGACGGCTACGCTGCCGACATACGCCCGGCTTCCCGCGTCCCATTGTGCGGGCAGCTCTCCCGCCATCCGCCGCTCGAACTCTGTGGCAAGGTCGGGGAAGGCCTTCCGATATTGCTCAAGACGTCGTTGCCACTGGGACTCGGCCGCCGCTCCTTTCGCGCGCGTATCGAACGCCGCATACACCGCGGACGGAATCACGAAGGGCGGATGCTCCCAGCCGAGCGCCGCACGCGCACGCGCTACTTCGTCCGCTCCCAGGGCGGCGCCGTGGCAGCTCTCAGTGCCCTGCTTGGTCGGGGCGCCATAGCCGATGACGGTCTTGCAGCAGAGGATGCTCGGACGATCGGTGACGCCCTGGGCGGCGAGGATCGCAGCACGCACGGCATCCGGATCGTGGCCGTCGACATCGCGGACGACGTGCCAGCCGTAGGACTCAAACCGCAGCGGCGTGTCATCGGTGAACCAGCCCCGCACCTCGCCGTCGATGGAGATGCCGTTGTCGTCGTAGAGTGCGATGAGCTTGCCAAGTCGCAGGGTGCCTGCAAGCGAGCAGGCTTCGTGCGAAATGCCCTCCATGAGGCAGCCGTCGCCGACACTGACGTAGGTGTAATGGTCAACGATGGTAAAGCCGTCGCGGTTGTAGCGCGCGGCGAGCAGCTTTTCGGCAATGGCCATGCCGACGGCGTTCGCCAGACCCTGTCCAAGAGGGCCGGTTGTCGTTTCGATGCCAGGTGTGACGCCATACTCCGGGTGCCCGGGCGTGCGGGAGTTTAATTGCCGGAAGCGCTTTATGTCCTCCAATGACAGGTCATAGCCGCTCAGGTGCAGGAGCGAGTAAAGCAGCATGGAACCGTGGCCATTCGACATGATGAAGCGGTCGCGGTTTGGCCAGCGGGGGTTACACGGATTGTGGCGGAGAAAGTCGTTCCACAGTACCTCAGCCAGATCGGCCATCCCCATGGGCGCACCAGGGTGTCCGGAATTCGCCTGTTGCACGGCATCCATGCTGAGCGCGCGTATGGCGTTGGCCAGCTCACGGCGAGCGGGCACTCGGGGGGCGTCCATCACTGGCTGGGCTGCGTTATCGTTTCGCGCTGGCGGCGGCTGGGCGGCCGGCGGCCGGCGGCCAAGAACCACCAATTAAAAAGGGCGCCATTCTCCCGCAGCGGGCTGCTTCGGGCAAGTAAAAACGCGGTAACGCTGGTGCCGGATCGCTTTCCTCATCAGTGGATTCGTGGGAGACTGCCAGCAGGGTAGGGGAAAAAGGAAACCTGGAATGAGCCGCCGCGTGGGCTCGCTCCTGCAAGCACACGCGGAGCAGGCGCCGACTGGCCGCTCGACACCGCCCGTCACCGTCGAGGACGTGTCCATGAAACTTGAACAACAGTTTCAGTCCCTGAAGGAACGCGCGCTGGCAGGCGACCCCTCCGCGGCCACCCTTGTTGCCGAACATCTCCGCCATGGCATCGGCGTGGAACGTGAACCCGCCGAGGCCCTGCAGTGGTATCTGCGCGCTGCTGAGGCGGATTACTACCCGGCGCAATTCACCCTCGCCACCATGTATCGCGACGGCGACGGCGTGGCGCGTGATCAACTCAAGCATCTTGACTGGCTTATGCGCACCTGCGCGAACGGGGAACATGCCGCTCCCATGGTGCTGATCGGCGACTGTTATCGCCGCGGCACGGGTGTCGTCCGCGATCCTGCCCAGGCAGTACAGTGGTACAAGCTCGCCGCTGAGAAAGGACACGCGCGGGCGCGCTATCTGCTCGGGTGCGCGCACGCGAGGGGACTCGGGCTTCCCCGGGATATGGAACTTGCCGCGGAATGGTTCCGGCACGCCGCCCGGCAGGGTTATGCGCCGGCGCAGCACCGGTTGGGTCTCGGCTATTCCCGCGGCGTGGGGTGTGAAAAAGACCCCGTGCAGGCAATGATATGGTTTGATCGCGCGGCACGTCAGGGTCACGCCCCTGCCCAGTATCGACTGGCGCTGGCGCTGCTGCGCGGCAAAGGCGTTGATGAGCAGCCGCTAGAGGCGGCGCATTGGTTGAAATGTGCTGCCGAACGCGGCCACCGCGACGCGCAACACTACCTTGGTTACCTCTATGCCTCTGGCATCGGCGTGGACGGAAGCGATGCAGAGGCGGTGCTCTGGTATCGGCGGGCAGCACGGCGCAAACACGCGGAAGCGCAGTACGCCCTGGGTTCATTCTACCTAAAGGGACTGGGCGTCAAGCAGGACACGCCGACGGCGTACCGGTGGCTGCGCAAAGCGGCGGCTCACGGTAGCGCCAAGGCCGCGTATCGCCTGGGACGCCTGTACACGGCTGGCATCGGTCTGGAGTGCCCTCAACAGCAGGAGGCGCGTTATTGGCTGGAGATGGCGGCGCGCGGTGGTCATCCGCGCGCACCCTACCGGCTCGGTGTGCTCTGCGCATCTGCGCGGGGCGGCCCTCGAGACTACGCCCGCGCCTATGTCTGGTTCTACGTGGCTGCCGCGATCACTGGCGAGGAGAGGGTAATCAGGTTTGCCGAGACCGTTGCCGGTCGACTGGCTGACCAGGAGTTGCTGGAGGCGAAAGAGATAGCGAGACGCGTGTGGTCGGAGATCGGACATGCGGCGCGGCAACCGGCGGATAAACTAAGTGCGGAACACGCGACAGAACCGATCAACGATATCGGCGATATCGGGGATATCGAGGTGGCGGAGTCGAAGGAGGAATTGGCTTCAGCCGCCGTACTGGACGACGAGGAGGCCGAGGCGCCGCACTCGTTGTGGGTGGATGATATCGACATCAGCGCAATCCTCAGGGACCACGACAAGCCCGAGGAGGGCGGGATGACTAAGGAAACTCTGACATAGTTCCGCCCTGGATTCGGTCAGAGCTTCCCCTGCAATCTCTTGCCCTCTACCTGGTTGGGTGGTCGATGGAGCTATTGCTATGCCCTCCACTTAATCGAGCAGCCCATACTTGCAATCTGTTGCTGCGGTCCCTGTCCGGTGCGTGCCACGTCTATCATCGCCTCCAGGAGTTCGCGTTTACTGCCTCGCGGTGCGGGGCGTCCGGGCGTGGTGGTGTCCAGACGGCCCCGGTATTGAAGTCCCAGCTTGGCGTCGTACCCGAAAAAGTCGGGCGTGCAGACAGCGCCGTAGGCGCGTGCGACCTGCTGCGTCTCGTCGACGAGGTAAGGGAAGGTGAAGCCGTACTGCCGGGCCACGCGGCGCATGTACTCCGGCGCGTCCTCGGGATACGCGTCGTAGTCGTTGGGCATGACGGCCACTGCTTTTACGCCGTGCCGCTCCAGCTCCCGCACGTCGCGCGCTAGGTCTGCGCGGATCGCCTGCACGTATGGGCAGTGATTGCAGATAAACATCACCAGCGTCGCCTTCTCGCCGCGGCAGTCAGCGAGCGACCATAATTGGCCGTCGGGATCGGCGAGGCGAAAGTCGTGCGCCGGCTCGCCAAAGTTGCAGACTGGGGTCTGCGTCAGTGCCATCGCTATGCTCTGTAGATCAAAGGCATGGGGTCGCTGGCGATACCAATCCGCCGGGGTTGCGGTTAGACTGTCGCCCCGATTCGACGTCCCTCATAAGAGCCGATAGGGATCCCTATGTCCAGCTATCTGTTTACTTCCGAGTCGGTGTCGGAAGGCCATCCCGATAAGGTCGCCGATCAGATCTCCGATGCCGTGCTGGACGCGATTCTAGCGCAGGACCCCGTTGCCCGCGTGGCCGCAGAGACGCTCGTTGCCACGGGCCTGGTTGTGATGGCCGGTGAGATCACGACTACGGCGAACGTGGACTACGGCAAAACTGCCCGCGAGACGATCCGCCGCATCGGCTACAGCGATCCGGCGCTGCACTTCGACGCTGATGGCTGTGCAGTGATGGTGTGCTACGGCCGCCAGTCACCGAATATCGCCCAGGGCGTGGACCGCGCTTCCGACGATTACCTCAACCAGGGCGCGGGCGACCAGGGTCTCATGTTCGGGTACGCCTGCGACGAGACGCCAGAACTCATGCCGGCGCCCATCTACTACGCCCATCGGATCGTGCAGCGGCAGTCGGACGTGCGCAAGAGCGCGCGGCTGCCTTGGCTGCGCCCTGATGCGAAGTCCCAGATCACCTTCCGCTACGTCGACGGCAGGCCCAAGGGCATCGACACGGTGGTGCTGTCAACCCAGCATCATCCGAGCATGAATGAGAGGCAAAAGGAGTTGGCCGAGGCGGTGATCGAGGAGGTCATCAAGCCGGTATTGCCCCGGGAATGGCTTAGCGATACCCGCTATCTGGTCAATCCCACCGGCTGCTTCGAGATCGGCGGGCCCCACAGCGACGCGGGTCTCACCGGCCGCAAGATCATCGTCGATACCTACGGCGGCGCGGCACCCCACGGCGGCGGTGCCTTTTCCGGCAAGGATCCGTCCAAGGTGGACCGCTCCGCGGCCTACGCAGCCCGTTACGTAGCCAAGAACGTGGTCGCCGCCGGAATTGCCGCCCAGTGTCAGGTGCAAGTGTCCTATGCCATCGGCGTGGCCAGACCCATCAACATCACGGTCTACACGGAGGGCACGGGGCTCATACCTGACGACGCGATCGCCAGACTGGTCATGGAACACTTCGACCTGCGGCCCAAGGGTATCGTGCAGACGCTGGATCTGCTGCGCCCAATCTACGCAAAGACCGCAGCGTACGGCCACTTCGGACGCAACGAGCCCGAGTTCACCTGGGAGCGCACGGACAAGGCGGCGGCACTGCGTGACCGCGCGGGTTTGAAGGGGGAGATGCGGGCGGCGGTCCATGGGTAGCGCCTCCAGGGCCTATCCGTTCAGTAAAGCCGTGCCGATTTTGCGCGGCACCAATCGGCGTCTATAATCCGATTCCGCCCTGAGGAGCGCTGCAGCGTCGCCCGCGTGGCAACGTCAGGCTCAGGGCTAGTGGCTTCAAAGCAAACGGCGCTCGCACACTTCTTTATTCTACTAGAGGAGGGCGCGAGATGAGCGCCGTGCTTAAAGCTGCATCCAGCGACTTTCACGTCGCCGACCTTGGCCTCGCCGACTGGGGCCGCAAAGAAATCGCCATCGCCGTGACCGAGATGCCGGGCCTGATGGCTATCCGCGAAGAGTACGCCGCCAGGCAGCCGTTGAAGGGCGCACGCATCGGCGGCTCGCTGCACATGACCATCCAGACCGCCGTGCTGATCGAGACCCTGAAGGCCCTCGGCGCGGAGGTTCGCTGGGCGTCCTGTAACATCTTCTCGACCCAGGACCATGCCGCTGCGGCGATCGCGGCTACCGGCACGCCCGTCTTCGCTTACAAGGGCGAGTCACTCGCCGAGTATTGGCATTTCACCCACTGTATCTTCGAATGGCCCGACGGCGGCCATACCAACATGATCCTCGATGACGGCGGTGACGCCACGCTGCTGCTGCATCTGGGCACTCGGGCGGAGGCCGACGCAACGGTGATCGCCGGGCCGGGCAGCGAAGAGGAAGCGGCGCTCTTCGCATCAATCAGGGAAACGCTAGCGAAGGAGCCGCACTGGTACTCAACACGCATCCGGCACATCAAGGGCGTGACGGAAGAGACGACAACGGGCGTCAAACGCCTGTACCAGATGTCTGCACGCGGTGATCTGCACTTTCCCGCGATCAACGTCAACGACAGCGTCACCAAGTCCAAGTTTGACAATCTCTATGGCTGCCGCGAGTCGCTCGTCGACGGCATCAAGCGCGCCACGGACGTGATGATCGCCGGCAAGATCGCCGTGGTTTGCGGCTACGGCGACGTCGGCAAGGGCTCGGCGCAGGCGCTGCGGGCGCTCTCGGCGCAGGTGTGGGTGAGCGAGATCGACCCGATCTGCGCGCTGCAGGCCTCAATGGAGGGCTACCGGGTCGTGACCATGGATGAGGCCTGCTCATTAGCCGACATCTTTGTGACTGCGACCGGGAACTACCACGTCATTACGCACGCGCACATGCAGAAGATGAAGGACCAGGCCATCGTCTGCAACATCGGCCACTTCGACAACGAGATCGACGTCGCCTCGCTCCGACAATACACGTGGGAGAACATCAAGCCGCAGGTCGATCACATCATCTTCCCGGACGGCAAGCGCATCATTCTGCTCGCCGAGGGGAGGCTGGTGAACCTCGGCTGCGCCACGGGGCATCCGAGCTACGTCATGAGTTCCTCGTTCGCCAACCAGACCATTGCCCAGATAGAGCTGTGGTCCCACAACGAAGGCTACGACAAGGGCAAAGTGTACGTTCTGCCGAAGCATCTCGACGAGAAGGTGGCGCGACTGCAGTTGCGCAGGCTCAGCGCAACGCTGACCGAGCTGACCCCCGCGCAGGCCGCGTACATCGGTGTGCCGGTCGAGGGTCCGTACAAGCCGGAACACTATCGCTACTGACGGTTAATGCGGCGGGCCATGCCTGCCACGTTAACTGTCCGCGTTCGACCGAGCAGTTAGCCGCCGGTCAACGCGGACTCGCCTTTGGCCCCGGCTGCCGGCATTCCCCTCATGGATCTGAAAGCAAAGCTCCTCGACCCGCAGCGGACCGTCCTTCTCTATGGCACGACCCCGCCCCGCGCGGGTTCTTCGGAGGCAGCGATCGACTCGGCGGCGGAGAAGCTCGCGGCGCGCATTCGGAAGCTGCCACTCGACGCGATCGTGGTCTACGACATTCAGGATGAATCGGGACGGACCCACATCCCGCGTCCCTTCGCCTTCACCGGCACAACCGACCCGAGAACCTATTCCCGGTTGCTGGGGCGGCTCGCCGAGCGGCCGCCTATCACCTACAAGTGCGTAGGGGATGTCAGCGAGCCCGAGTGGCGGGCGTGGCTGGACGAAACTGGCCGAGATTACGGACTCTCGTGCCTCTCCATCGTCGGCCGCCCGACTTCCGGGGTACGCCACCCCGTCAAGCTCTCCCGCGCCATCGGCATGGCGGTGGCCCACGCGCACGGTTTCACCGTCGGCGCGGTGGTGATCGCCGAACGTCACGACATCCGCCGCAGCGAGGCCGCCCGCATGCTCGCCAAGAGCATGGAAGGTTGCAGCTATTTCATTTCGCAGACGGTGTACCACGCCGGGCAGAGCATCCGTCTCCTGCGCGACTATCTGCGCGATTGCCGCGGCGCGGGGGTCGATCCACGCCGCGTCGTCCTCTCTTTCGCGCCCTGCGGCCGGGAAAGGACGATGGCGTTCATCCGCTGGCTCGGTGTCAAGGTTCCAACAAAGACCGAGCGTGCCATCCTTTCGGCGCCCAATCCGATCGGTAAGTCGATCGACATCTGCCGTGACAATCTGCGCGGGATCCTGGACCATGACTATTTCAATCACATCCCGCTCGGCATCAACGTCGAAAGCGTATCGATCAACCGCGATGAGATCGATGCTAGCGTGGATCTCTTCCATGTCCTCGCTGAGGAGTTTGAGAACCGCAGGCGCTAGCGGCGCCTCGATCCAGTGCGCCTCCACGACCACGGCGCCTTGATCCGCTGCATCGATCTTGCCTTCGTTACCGACCTACAGAATCGCCTCCGCTTGCCGAGAATCTCGGATTGCGGGGTTGGTCTGCTGCGCGGTTGCCCGCGCTGGGCAATGGGCGTAAGGTGAGTTTGCGCCCCAAGAGCGCAATTTAATAATTCTCTCGCGATGCGTTGCTGGCCAAAACGATATAACCTCCGTGCCCCGGGGGGCGTAAGCATCGAGTGCGGGCACGGCCGGCGCACCGCGTTCGACGTTCCAATGCGGCTGCTGCACCCCTGCCCGAAAGCGCCGCCGTCGCACACGTCATGTGGGGATTATCGAGATGAGCCCTAACAGCGCCAGCGGGACAGCCTCTGCGGCGAGAGCGCCGGCGCTGCCCGCGCTCCTGCTCATCGATGATGACCCGCTCATCGTCGACTCGCTCAAGTTCGTCCTGGAAGACAGCTATCACGTGCACGCGGCGGCAAACCGCGCGGAGGCCAAGGCCATACTGCGCAAGCTGCCGGTGATACCGGGGCTCGCCCTGGTCGACCTGGGCCTGCCGCCCACACCACACACAGCGGCGGAAGGCTTTGCCCTCGTTGAGGAATTGCTCGCCTTTAACCCGGCGATGAAGATCCTCGTGCTCTCCGGGCAGAGCTCTCGCGCGAACATCCAGCACGCCCTCACTCTCGGCGCAGTCGATTTCATTCCCAAGCCGGCGGATGCGCTTTTGCTGAAAGCGAGGCTCAGTCACCAGCAGATGATGCTGGAAGCGGAGCAACCGGAAACGGCCGTTGCGCCCTCCGCAGAGCGCATACTCGGGCGCAGTCCGGCGATGCAAACGCTGCGGGCGCTTATCCGCCAGTTCGGCCCGGCACCGTTCCCCGTCTTGCTGGAGGGCGAATCGGGCAGCGGCAAGGAGCTGGTCGCCCAGGCCCTGCACAGTGAGAGTGAGCGCGCCAACGGGCCTTTTCTCGCCGTGAACTGCGCGGCATTCACCGGCGAGCTGTTGGAATCGCAGCTCTTCGGTCACGCTCGCGGCGCGTTCACGGGGGCCGACAGCGCCAAGGCCGGCTTCTTTGAGCAGGCGGGAGCAGGGACGCTGTTGCTCGACGAGATCGGCGAGTTCCCGCTGCCGCTGCAGGCAAAGCTGTTGCGGGTGCTGGAGAACGGCGAATACTACCGGATCGGGGAGACCGACCCGCGGGTGGCCAGGGCGCGGATCATTGCGGCAACGAATCGCGATCTCCGCGAAGAGGTGCGCATAGGTCGCTTCCGACAGGACCTCTATCACCGGCTGAGCGTGCTCACCGTACGCGTGCCCCCTCTGCGCGAGCGGGATGACGACTGTCTGTTGCTGTTGCAGAACTTCCGCGATCTGTACGCCACCAAGGCGGCGCCCTTTGCGCTTGCCCAGGAGGCTGAGCAGCAACTGCGGGAGTACAGCTTTCCGGGCAACGTGCGCGAACTGAGAAATATCGTCATTCGTCTTGGGGCGAAATACGCCGGCAGGACCGTCGGCGTGCGCGAACTGGCCGCAGAGCTGGAAAGCGACGTCATATCGACGACCGCCCCCGAAACCGAGACTCTGGAAGCGGCGGCGGCACAGGAAATGAAGGGGCGCGGCTTTACTCTGGATCAGGCGCTCGCGGAGTGGGAGCGCCGTTACATCAATGTTGCGCTTCGCATCAGTGGCGGTAATCTGAGCAAAGCGGCGAGACTGCTGGGGGTTAACCGCACCACGTTGTACAGCCGTCTACAGCGACTCTCCATCAAAGTCTCAGACTAGGCCGGCGCTGCCAGGCGGCCACCGGAGCGCGGTAAGGAGCCTTAAGTCATGTACTTCAAATATTTCGGGCTCGACCAGCCCCCGTTTAAGATCACGCCCGACACGCGCCTGTTCTTTCCCGGCGCCAACCGCGGCGCCGTGCTCGAGGCCCTCGTTTACGCCATCGTCAACGGCGAAGGCATCGTCAAGGTCGTCGGCGAAGTCGGCAGCGGCAAGACCATGCTCTGCCGAATGTTGCAGATGGAGTTGCCCAAGCATGTGGACATCGTCTACATCGCCAACCCGACGCTCTCGCCCGAGCACATCCTGCATGCGATCGCCTTCGAACTGCGACTGCCCGTAAAACAGGACGACGACCGGCTGCTAATCATGCAGGCGTTGCAGGATTACCTGCTCGCGAAATACGCCGAGAACAGGCGCGTGGTGCTCTTCATCGAGGAGGCGCAGAGCATGCCGATGGCAACCCTTGAGGAGGTGCGGCTGCTCAGCAATCTGGAGACGGGCCAGGACAAGCTGCTGCAAATGGTCCTCTTCGGCCAGCCCGAACTCGACCAGACGCTCGCCAATCACGAGATCCGGCAGCTCAAGGAGCGCATCACTTACAGTTTCATGCTCACACCTCTAAAGGGCTGGGAGATCCGCGACTACCTCCATTGCCGCTTGCGTGCCAGCGGCTTCCATGCCGGAGAGCTGTTCAGCGGGAGGGCCATCCGCGCCATCGAGCGCTATTCGCAGGGACTGGTGCGGCGTATCAACATACTGGCCGATAAGTCGCTGCTGGCCGCCTATGCCGAGCAGGCAGTGACCGTCACCCCGCGCCATGTCGAAATGGCGGCTCGAGACAGCGAGTTCATCCCACAGCGACTTCTGGGTTCGTGGGCGGGTGTTGCGGCGGCCGCGGTGCTGCTGCTGGCGGTGGCAGCGGGGGTGTTTTGGCTCTATGCCAGTCCACAGTGGCAGGGCGGGCCGTTCCCGGCCATGGGACCTGATAATGACTCCGCGGCCGATACGCCAGCGCCAAAAGAAGAGAAGGCCGCGACCGGGCAGGGCAGTCAGAAATCAAGAGCGGGGGAGAAAGATGCCGCGAGGAAGGCGGCATCGGGCGGCGCGAGTACCGCCACCGTCAATGCCAGCACCGTTGCCAGTTCCACGCCACAGGGAACAGGCGTTGTCTCGGATACTGATGCGAGCAAAGCTGCCGCGGGTCGCAACCCCAGCGGCGGCGCGCCCTCGCCCAGGATGAAACAATAAGGACTAACTGTTCCTGAATCCGGGTCATTGGGCGGTCTGACGGGTTTTGCGCCGCTACGCTTCGCGGTATTTCCATGTACCATTCACTGCCACGGCGGCGTACTCGCCGTGCTCCGCTTGCGCGCCGAGGCGCGCAAAGCCCGCCAGACCGGAGAACGTGTAGCGCGGTTATGAGTACCTATTCAGTCCCGGCTTCCAACTAGCCGCGCCAAGCGTTGGTCACCCGCGATTCTCCCCCCTGCCTTCGCACGCGAGTCGCTGGTTGGTCCGGGCCTTCGGTTCTATGATATGGTAAGCGGGCGGATGGTCATTAGATGTGTCCCGATGCCGGCGTCCGTGGCGGGGTGCGGGGAATAGCGCCCTGGCTACAGCAGGACGGGCAGGGGCGGGGCAGCCATGCCGCTCACGCAGCGGAACGCCATGAATAAAATCGTTGCAATCTTTGTCCTCCTGTTTCTTGGCGCATGCGCTCAGCTTGTGCCACCACCACGTCCCCCGTCAGGGGGGCATCTGCGCCCGGACACAGCGCAACCGGTGACCGGCGACATTCCCAGGGTTGTCGAAGAGGCGCCCGTCCTGCCGCCGCCCCGGCCCGAGCCGCCGGCCGAAAGATACACCGTGGTGGTCAACGAGGTGCCGGTGAAGGAACTGCTGTTTGCCATTGCCCGCGACGCCAACATGAATGTGGATATCAATCCCAGCATCGACGGGGTGGTGACGCTCAACGCCGTGGATCAGACCATGCGGCAGATTCTGGACCGGATTGCGGACCAGGTTGCGTTGCGCTACGAGGTCCAGGCGGACACAATCGTCGTGATGCCGGACACACCGTTCTTCCGGTCCTACGCGGTGAACTTCCTCAACATGTCGCGAGACACCAGGACGACTGTCACTGTCTTGACTCAGATTGAGACGGGTGGAGATGTGAATATCACTGGGACCGGCGGCGGGGGCGGCGGCAGCGCTGGCAGGAACAACTCCACCACAGACGTCACCAGCACGTCGTATCAGCGCTTCTGGGGGACACTGGTGAGCAACGTGATGGCGATCGTCGGCGAGGAACCAGAGAAGACAACAACAGGCGGTGAACTCCCGGTGTCAAAGTCGGTGGTCGCCAGTCCGGAGACGGGCGTCTTGAGCGTGCTGGCCACCAGCCGCCAGCATGAGCAGATCCAGAAGCTGCTTGACGAGGTGCTGGCCAGCGCGGAGCGTCAGGTGCTGGTTGAGGCGACGATTGTAGAGGTAACCTTAAGCGACCGCTATCGCAGTGGCATCGATTGGCGTGCACTCACGGGCGACTTTGACATTCAGAGCAGTTTGCTCGCCGGCGATCTGGGTACGGCGCCGTTTTTTGGCTTCAGCTTCTTTGGTGAGGATTTTTCGCTCACGCTGCGACTGCTCAGGGAATTTGGCGACGTGCAGGTGCTGTCCAGTCCCAAGCTGATGGTGCTGAACAATCAGACCGCGCTGCTGAAGGTGGTCGATAACATTGTCTTCTTTACTATCGACGTAGAGACCAACACGACGCAGGGTGTGGTAAGCACCACGTTCGATACGACGCCACACACTGTCCCGGTCGGTCTGGTGATGAGCGTCACACCGCAGATCAATGCAAACGATGCCGTTATGCTCAACGTGCGGCCGACCATCTCGCGCCGGCTCGCCGATGCGTTTGATCCGAATCCAGCTTTGGCGCAGGCGGGCGTCAGGAGCGCCATCCCGGTCATCCAGACTCGCGAACTGGAGTCCATGCTCAAGGTGCACAGCGGCCAGATCGCGGTACTGGGGGGCCTGATGCAGGACTCGCTCAATGCCGCGACGCAGGGCATACCCGGGTTGCAGGACACGCCGGTGTTTGGTGAACTGTTCAAGCACCGCGACAACCAGTACGCGAAAACCGAGCTGGTCATATTCCTGCGTCCGACAGTGATCAAGAATCCGAGCATCGACGGCGACTTTGATAGCTACCGGCAGTTCCTCTCGCCGCAGCCGGACCTCGATCTGGCGCCGTCTCCGGATGGCCGGAAGCCGCCCTGCTACCGCGACGAGCCCGGCTGCAATCCCAACCGCAGATGCTACGGACCGTGGTGCCAGTAGCGTTGAGAGAATAGCGCCATGAGCCTGTTGATGGATGCCCTCCGCAAGGCGGAGGAGGAAAAGCGGCGGGCCGCGAAGGAGAAAGAGGGCGGCGCGCCCGATGCTGACGGGCAAGCGCCGGTGCAGGACCGGCTCGCGACGACATATCCCCCTGAGACGCCGCGCGAACAGGCAGGCTCCGTAACGGGCGAGCACGACGCCGAGAAACTTAGCCTTGAGCCGATAGAAGGCGAAGCGGCGGCGCCAGGAGAGACGACTGATACAGGCTCCAGGTCGGCGGCCTTTGGAGAGACGACGCAAATGCGGTTGACCGAGGCGCAACGGAGCGTGTTCGACGCGCTGGGCGTGCCGCGCAGGGGAGAGGCGGCCGGGGTTGTAGAGAACATTCCCTACGACCAGGAATCCACCGTTCCCTCCAAGCGCATGCTGAAGAAGTCGCTGGAGGAATACTTCGAGCCGTCGCGGTCAATAGAGCGCGCCAAGGTCCGCTCCGGTGGCCCGACCGACGAGCACGAGATAGGGACGGACTCAGGCCAGATCACAGCTCAGACGGTCTTCTCCGCAAAGCGCCGCCCGGGCTCCTCCAGTGTGCTCAATCTGGTCGCCGCACTGCTTCTGCTGGGGGCAGGGGGCCTCGGGGCGGTCGGGGCCTACCACTGGTACACCCAGTCAAGGGCAGCCAGCGTCGTACCCTCGCCGACGGTAGCGCAGGGCGTGGAAAGAATCGACACGCCGCCGCTGGATCTGCCGGCCATCAAGCCGCCTGCGGCTGAGCAGCCTATGGTTGCCTCGGAGGAGCCCCCAGAATCGCCGGCATCGGGAACGCCGGTGGCGTCGACGGAACCTGGGCCCGAGTCACCGGCTACAGAAACCAGTGCAATCGCGGCCGTGACTCCGCCCACCGAGGCGGAAGCCCCTGTGG
>JBQTIC010000010.1:0-14353 GCA_052388435.1 Chromatiales bacterium
CGAACTGTCGTCAGGCTGACCCTGAATAAGGCGGGTGAGTTCTTCCTTTACGGTGGACATAGGAAAAGCCTCCGTGTCGCGCTTAATTTTGCCACAGCCGCTTGTCGTCGGCGAATGGCACATAACGCACAGGTTCAGCGGCGCCGAGCGCAGCGAGGGAAGTGCCGCGAAGCGGCACCGTCCGCTGGAACCGTTGGTTGGGCATCGCGTTACCCTTTGAGGCCCATGAGACCGTGAGTATCTAGCAGACGAGTAGCTTCGGGGTTGCCAATAGCCGCTCTCTGTTTTTCGGTTTGCACAAGCCAAGGATACGCGCCGGTTTCTTCGTAGACGGCACCGACCAGAACGGCATGCCAGTACATTTGCTCAGAAGCCACCAAAACAATTTGTTTTCCGTGGTCTTTACCGATGCCAGCTCCACGCAAACGGCTACGAAGCAGGTTCTCGTGTTTGCGGTGTTCTGCTTCCGAATAGGCCTCCCTGGATAGGACGGGCAAAACATACGGAACGCGCACTTGTTCTATTTCTTCTGTGACGTTCAGCGCCTCCTTGACGAAAGCAATGTCGTCGGTGCCCAGAGGCTCCTCAAGAAAATAGATGCGCATCACTTCTGCGATGCCCAACGGCAGCGGGCCGCTCCGGCGACAGTTCGGCCCCGGTCGCGCCGAACACAAGATTGCAACGAAGACCCTGTCATGCAGAAGCACTCTCGGTTGCGTGTGGCTCTGCGGCGCGACGGGGCCAACTGCTCGCAGCTCCCGCTGCCGTTCAGTCCCGCGAGCGTGGCGCCGTCCATCTCAGTCGAAGCACTACGTCGTTCCGTCATCGTGCCTTCCTCGAAGCGGCTTCCCTCCCACGGCGCGAGCGGGGCTGAACTAGAAGTAGCCACCCTAAATGGTGCTTTATTTTTCGGCATAATACTGTATATTTATATAGCATGCATCATGCTCGTTTTATCAGTCAACGAGTTAGCTATTGGTAGCGCACCCTAAAAACCGGAACCAAACACACCCTAGGATAGGTTGGATGATGAGCGGGCAACGACTCCTGGACCAGGTTCGCGACCGCAGCCGTCGTAAGCATTATAGTCTCCGCACCGAGGATGCCTGTAATTCATTGGATTAAACGTTTCATCCTGTTCCATCGCAAACGACATCCACGGGAGATGGGGGCCAAGGAGGTGGAAAACTTCCTTACCCATCTGGCCGTTGCCGGAGGGGTGTCCGCTTCCACGCAGAATCAGGCCAAAAGCGCGTTACGGTTTCTTTATAAGGAGGTTTGGGAGCAGACCCTGCCAGGGCTCGATAACATCGAGTCCGCCCGGCGGCCCAAGCGGTTGCCGGTGGTACTGACGCGGCAGGAGGTCGCGGCAATACTGGCCCGCACTACTGGCGCCAGTGGCCTCATTCGGCATCTGCTCTACGGTGCGGGCATGCGCATCATGGAGTGCCTGCGACTGGGAGTGCAAGACGTCGATTTCGGCCGCGGCGAAATCCTCATCCGTGAGGGCAAGGGCTTCAAGGACCGCGTGACCATGCTCCCGGGATCCCTGGCCAATGCGCGGCACAAGCATCGGGCAAGGGTAGCGCTGCTACACGGGGCGGATTTGAAGGCAGGATACGGCGTGCATGCCACACGCGTTGGCGCGGAAGTATCCGAATGCAGGCAAAACCTGGTGCTGGCAATACGTGTTTCCCTCGGCGCCTCTGTCCCGCGATCCATTATCGGACCGGATAGGACGTCATCACGCCGACGAGTAGGCTATCCAGCGGGCCATGCGCCAGGCGCGGCGTGCGACGGGCATCCACAAGCTGACCACGCCGCATACGCTGCGGCATAGCTTTGCGACGCATCTGCTGCAGTCGGGTTACGACATCCGGACGGTACCAGAGTCGCTCGGACATAAGGATGTGAGTACCACCATGATTTACACACACGTGCTCAATCGCGGCGGGCGCGGCGGGCGCAGTCCGCTTGATCTCGTCTGACCCCCCAGAGTCCTTCACCCAAGCCGATCGTTCTCACCACGCCCCACTCACGGCGGGCGACGCGTGTACTGAGCCCGGTCGAAGGGGGGCCGCGCGCATGTCGGCGGGGCGGGATGGACCACTATAATCAGCCGTCCGAATCAGGCGATACCGGCTGTCATGCTCCACGTTGTCTACAGCAACCGCACCGAGGCGCTCGCCGACGCGCTGCTCGGGATCCTGGCGCAGCCGCCGTCCTCGCCGCTCGAGCCGGAACAGGTGGTGGTGCCGGGCGCGGCGGTGGCGCGCTGGCTGACCTTGCGCGTTGCCGATCGATTCGGTATCTGCGCCAACCTGCGCTTCCAGTATCCGGCGGCCTTCATCTGGGAGTTGCTGCGCGCTGTGGCGCCCCAGCCGCTGCCGGCGGTGGCCGCGTTCTCCCCGGAGATAAACAGTTGGCGTCTGCTCCGGCTTTTGCCGCGGCTGTCCGGCGAGGCAGGCTTCGGACCTGTCGCGCACTACCTGCAGAATGCCGATGAGTGCCAGCGCTATGAGCTGGCGGCGCGCATCGCCGAGTGCTTCGATCGCTATCTGGTGTTCCGGCCCGACTGGGTGCGACGCTGGGAAGGAGGCCAGGAGAGTCACTGGCAGGCGCGCCTGTGGCGCGAGCTGGTGAGCGAGGGGGGCAGGCAGCACTGGGTGCACTGCTACGATGACTTCGTCGCGGCCCTGAGGCGCGAGTCCACCCCTTCGCCGCGGTTGCCGGCGCGAGTGACGGTGTTCGGAGTACATGCCCTGTCGCCCTCGTACCTGCATGTCCTCAACGAACTTTCCTCGCGGGTGACAGTGCACTTGCTGCTGCTTAATCCGTGCCGCCACTACTGGGGCGACATCATCAGTGCGCGCGCGCAGGCGAGGCTGGAAGAGCAGGGGAGCGCGCTCGCCGGCTACGCGGAGACCGGCAATACGGTACTCGCCAGCATGGGCCGGCACGGTCGCGACTTCATCGATGCGGTCGGTGAAGTGGCCGAGCAGGGCGCAGAGCGCTACACCCCGCCGCCGGATCGCACTTTGCTGGCGCGGATACAGGCCGACATCCTCGAGCTCCGCGATGGCGAGCCGGCCGAGGAGCGCGTGCCGGTCGAGGCAGAGGGTGTGTCTCTCATTGTGCACGCCTGCCACAGCCCGATGCGCGAAGTGCAGGTGCTGCACGATCAGCTGCTGGGGATGTTCGAACGCTGGGCGGATCTCTCGCCGAGCGACATCGTGGTGATGGCTCCGGATATCGAGCGCTACGCGCCGGCGGTGGCGGCGGTCTTCGCAACCGCTGCACAGGGTAATGCCATCCCCTATCACGTCGATGACGCCCGCGCGGCGGCGCGCGGCCAGATCGTCGAGACCTTCCTCGATCTGCTGGCGCTGGGGCACGACCGCTTCGAAGCGCAGCGGATACTGGCGCCACTGGATCTGCCGGCCGTGCGGCGCCGTTTCGATCTGTCGGAGGAGGAGTGCGAACGCATCCGCGACTGGGTCCGTGACAGCGGCATCCGCTGGGGCACGGAAGCGGCGATGCGCTCTGAGCTGGGATTACCGGGGAGCGGCGATCACACCTGGCGCCGCGGGCTCGACCGGTTGCTCCTGGGCCATGCCCTGCCGCAGGCCGATGCGCTGTTCGGTGGCCTGCTTCCATGCGACGGTGCGGAAGGAACCCAGGCGAGCGCTCTGGGCAAGCTGCTCGCCTACTACGACGCGCTGCTCGCCGTGCGCATGGAAACCCGGACTCAACGGCGCGTAGGCGAATGGACGGACCGCTTGCGACTGTGGCTGACGGCGTTGTTCTCGCCGCAGGAGGCAGAAGAAGGCTTTCTCGCCGAGTTACGCCAAGCGATCTCCATGCTGGAGGAGGAGACGGCGCAGGCCGCCATGGATGATCCGGTAGGCCCCGAGCTCATCGGCATGCGCCTTCAGCAACTTCTGGAGACCGGGCGCGCCGGCGGTTCCGCGGTGCGGGGAACGGTGACCTTCTGCAATCTCTCCGCCCTGCCAGGCGTTCCTTCCGCGATCGTCTGCGTGCTGGGACTCGACGGCGATCTGTTCCCACGCAACCCTGCAAGGCCGGATTTCGATTTAATGGCGGCGCAGTGGCGACGCGGCGATCGCTCGCGGCGTGACGAGGACCGCTACCTGTTCCTGCTGGCGCTGCTGTCGGCGCGGCGTTGTCTTTATCTCAGCTACGTTGGACAGGATCAGCACGACAACAGGGTCGCGCCGCCGTCAGTGGTGGTCGATGAGCTGCTGGACTACGTCGATCGGAATTACCACCACGGCGTCGACGGCGGCCCGCTGCGCGACGCGCTCCTGGTGAGGCAGCCGCTGCAACCGTTCAGTCGTCGCTACTTCGACGGCACCGACCCGCGGTTGTTCAGCTACCGTGAGGACAACTGCATCGCCGCGGCACTTGGCGGAACCGGACAACGTGTAATGTTTCTGTCCGAGCCATTGCCGCCGGCAGAAGCGATGTGGCGGCAGGTGAGTCTCGATGACCTGCTTGCGTTCTACCGCCATCCCGTGCGCTTCCTGCTTCGGCGCCGCCTGCGCATCGAACTCGGCGAGACTACGCGCGAACTCGATGACGCCGAGCCGTTTCAACTGCAGCGGCGCGATCTCCAGGCGCTGCGCGAGCAGTGGATGGCACGGGTGCAGCGAGGCATGTCCGGCGATGCGGCGGAGGCGCTGTTGCGTGCCGGTGGCATGCTCCCGCATGGTCCCATCGGTGACGTGACCCTGCGCGCGCAGGCCGAGGTGGCGGAGGCTCTGCGCGCGCGTGCCCTCGCCTTTGGCGATCTCACGACCTCCACCGTCGCCTTTGACACGGTGATCGGCGGGTTCCAACTGAGCGGCGAGCTGACGGACGTCACGCGCAGCGGTCTCCTGACACTGGTCGCGGGAGAGGTGTACGCCGGGGCGCGCATCGAGCTTTGGCTGCGTCACCTGATCCTGCACTGCGTAGCGTCTGGTGACTTGCAGCGGCGCACGCTGTGCGTGGCGCGGGAGAAGGCATTCGCGTTCAAGCCGGTGTCCGATGCTGAGACGTTGCTGAACGACCTGCTCGAGGAATACTGGCGAGGTCTGCATTCGCCGCTCAGGTTTTTTCCGCGCAGCGCCTACCGGTACCAGAGGTCGCTGCAGAACGATAAGCCGGAAGCGGTCGCCCTGCAGCGCGCACAAAAGATCTGGCGCGGCGACGAATGGGTTCGCGGCGAAGGCGACGATCCCTATCACCATGTGGCATTCGGGGGCGATGAGCCGCTGGATGAGGAATTCGCGGCGCTGGCGCGGCGCATCTGCGGCCCCCTGATCGATCACATGGAGGCGCTGTGAAGATGGGGCTCCCGTCAACTTCGTCGATACATGACATGCCGCTGCACGGTATGCAGCTCATCGACGCCAGCGCGGGTACAGGCAAGACGCACGCCATCGCCGCTCTCTATCTCCGCCTGCTCATCGAGACTGAGCTCAACGTCGATCGGATCCTGGTGCTGACCTTCACGCGCGCGGCCTGCGCGGAGCTGCGGGAGCGGATCCGCCGGGCAGTGGCCTCACTGCTGGCGGGCCTCGCGGCGGGTCAGACGGCGGACGCCGTGGCAGCGCAGGCGCTGCCGCGCATTGACGACCCCCGCCGCGCCGAGGCGCGCCTGCGCCGCGCGCTGAGCGAGTTTGACGCGGCGCAGATCGAGACCATACACGGATTTTGCCAGCGCCTGCTCGGTGAGCTGGCCTTCAGCGCGGGGATGCCGTTTGCTAGCGAGGTGCTGACCGACGAGAGCGAGGTGCTCGACCGGATCGCGCGTGATTTCTGGCGGCGCGAGATCTACGGCGAGAACCAGCTATTCGCCGAATATCTCCAGGAGGTGAAGCGCGACGCGCCGGAGCGTTTGCTGGCCGACGTGCAGGCGCACCTGGGCAGGCCGCGTCTGCGTGTGGATGGCGGCGAGCCAGCCGACTGCAGCGATGCGGAGAGCCGCTACGAGGATCTGTTCCGGCAGGTGGCGTGCGCGTGGCGGGAGCATGCGGGAGAACTCCTCGACCTTCTCACGCGCAACGGTTCGCTGAATCGCAACCGGTACCGGCGCGAGTCTGTTGTGAATTGGGTGACGGCAGTGACGGCGGTGATGGCGGGAGAGAGCAGTTTGTGCCTGCCCGAGGCCTTCGCATACTTCACTCCTGAGCGGATCGTCCGGGGCACGAACAAGGGACAGCAGTCGCCGAAACATCCGCTGCTCGATCTTTGCGGCGCGCTGGCGGCGGCCGCTGCGGCGCTGCGAACCTGCTACGCACAGCGCCTGGCGGCGCTGCGGTTGCGTTTGCTCACGGGCTGCGAACGGGAGCTGCGGGCCCACAACCGCCGTATGCGGGTGCTGTCGTATCGCGACATGCTGGTGAATGTCGCCAATGCGTTGCAAGGCGGGCAGGGCGAGCGGATCAGGGAGCTCGCGGTTGAGCGATACGGGGCTGCGCTGGTCGACGAGTTTCAGGACACCGATCCGTTGCAGTACGACATTCTGCGGCGGATTTACGGCGGCACCGGACGCGCGGTGTTTCTCGTGGGCGATCCCAAGCAGGCGATCTACGGCTTTCGCGGCGCCGACATCTTTGCCTATCTCCAGGCGCGCAGCGACGCCATAGCGCATCACGCCCTGAGCGTGAATCGGCGCTCGGAGCCGCGCCTGATCGAGGCCGTGAACGCGATCTTCGGCGCTGCGCCAAATCCCTTTGTCATTGAGGAGATCAATTATCAGCCCGTCGCCGCGGCCGATGAGCCCCCACCGCCCCTGCTGATCGATGGCAAGCCGGCGGAGCCGATGCACATCTGGCTGTTGGAACGGGATGGCGCAGGGCCGCTCAGCAAGGCGGCGGCGACGCGACAAGCCGTAACCGCGGTGGCAGGCGAGGTGGGTGGGCTGCTGGCACTCGGCATGCAGCGGCGGGCGACCCTGCCGGATCGCCACAGCCGCGAGTACCGGCCGCTGCGGGGCGATGATGTCGCCATCCTGGTGCGCACGCACC
This sequence comes from Chromatiales bacterium, assembly GCA_052388435.1. Lineage (GTDB taxonomy): Bacteria > Pseudomonadota > Gammaproteobacteria > JAJPIJ01 > JAJPIJ01 > JBQTIC01. Next base: position 7,035 of record JBQTIC010000010.1, read on the forward strand.
GCCAGGCGCAGGCGATGCGCGATGCACTGGCCTCGGTGGGTGTCGCGTGCGTGCTCCGTACGCAAATGGGGGTGTTCGCCACCCACGAGGCGGAAGAGCTTGCGCGCGTATTGGCCGCCGTGGCCGAGCCTAGTCGCGAGGCGGTGCTGCACGCCGCGCTGGTGAGCGACATGCTCGGCTGGTCAGGCGGCAGGCTCTACGCCCTCATGAACTCGGAAGGCGAGTGGCAGGCGGTCAGCGATCGCTTTCACGCCTGCCATGCGCTGTGGCAGGAGCGGGGGTTCTTCGTCATGCTGCATACGCTGATGGCCGAACAGGGAGTCGCGGCGAGATTGCTTGGCATGGAAGATGGCGAGCGGCGGCTGACCAACCTGCTGCATCTCGCCGAGCTGCTGCACGGTGAGGCGCGCGCAGCACACGCCGGGATGGAGCAGCTCATCCGCTGGCTCGATGAGCGTCGGCACGCCGGGCGCGCCGACGCGGAGGAGGAACTGCTCAGGCTGGAAAGCGACGAGCAACTGGTGCAGGTCATCACCGTACACCAGTGCAAGGGTCTTGAGTACCCGATTGTCTTCTGCCCGTTTGCATGGGATGCGCGGGACATCACGGGTGTTCCGAACATGCCGTTTCTCTATCACGACGTGAACGACAATCATGCCTCTGTGCTGCATCTCTCGGAGGCAATACCCGCGCACGTGGCGGCGCAGTGGCAGCGCGAGGCGCTGTCCGAGGAACTCCGGCTGTTCTACGTCGCGCTGACGCGCGCACGCCAGCGCTGCGTGGTGCTTTGGGGGGCGGTGAAGGGCGCGCAGGCGGCGGCGCCCGGCTGGCTCCTGCATGCGCATCGGCGTCCGGATCCCGCCACCCCGTTCGACGCCGATGCCTTCGCGGCTTTGACGGATGAGGATGTGCGCGCTGATCTCGCGGTGCTGGCCGACAGCGCCGGCGGGGTGATCGGGGTGAGCGCGGCGTCGCTGTCCCGCCGGCAACTCGGTACGCTGCGAGGTGCTGGCGGAGCGCTTGCCGCGCGCGTGTTCCGCGGCACCATCCGCCCGCCATGGCAGCTCAGCAGCTACACTTCTCTGCTGCGCCGGCGCGATGTGGACGAGCCCGATTACGACGCGTCAGGGACGATGGGCGCCGCTGCGGCGACATCGCCGCTGACCGGGATCGCCGCCTTCCCGCGCGGAGCGCGCGCTGGCCGTTGCCTTCATGCCATGCTGGAAAGACTGGACTTCACAGATCCGGACCCGCAACACCTGCGCGGGGTTGTGAACTCGGAACTGGCGCGCCACGGATTCGAAAGCCACTGGGGCGAGGTGCTGGTACGCACGTTGCGCGCGGTGCTTGACGTTGCCCTGAACGACAGCGGTCTGCGGCTGGCCAGCGTGACGATGGATCGGCGCATGAACGAGCTGGAGTTTCACTACCCCGTCGCGCGCGTGACCGTGGCCGGCCTCAAGCGCGTGCTGGGGCCCGCTGCGAGCCCGATGGCCGGGATCGATGCGCGCATCGACACGCTGCAGTTCGCGCCTACGCAAGGCTACATGAAGGGCTATATCGATCTGGTGTTCGAAGCCGGCGGGCGCTACTACCTGGTCGACTACAAGTCCAATTGGTTGGGCACGGAGGCGAGTGCGTATGACGAGCGCGCCCTGGCGGAAACGATGCAACGCGAGGCCTACACGCTGCAGTATCTGCTCTACGCCGTGGGGCTGCACAGGTTTCTGAGGCAGCGGTTGCGCGATTACGACTACGCGCGCCACTTCGGAGGCGTGCTCTACCTGTTCCTGCGTGGCATCGAGCCGGCTTACGGGCGTCGCTATGGCGTGTACTCGGCGCGGCCCGCAGCACAGCGAATCGCCGAGCTCGACGCCTATCTGGCCACGGGGAGTTGACCACGGGTGATGTGGATCGAAGCGGACGCGGAACGGGATCAAGCAGTGCTGACGCTGGCGCGGCACTTCGCCGGCCTGCTGGCACGGCTTTCCGCCACGGATGACCCGCTGCTCGCGCTGGTGGCGCGCCGGGTCAGCGAAGCCACGGCGGCGGGACACAACTGCATCGATCTGTGCGAGCTTGCGACCGGGACTGCGCCGGGATCAGAGGACCGCTGTCCGCCGACGCTCGACGCTCTGACCGCGTCGCTGCGGGACAGCGGGGTGGTCGGCGCACCGGGGGACTACCGGCCTCTGATCCTCGATGAGGCGGGACGCCTGTACCTGTACCGGTACTGGCACTACGAGCAGCGGCTGGCGCGGGCGCTGCGCGCACGCGCGGTGGCGGAGGAGACGGTCGAGGACGCCCGCCTGCGCGAGGCGCTGCAGCGCTACTTCCCGCCCGCGGCGGGGACGGCGACCGACTGGCAGCAGGTCGCGGCGGCGGTCGCTGTCACGCGCCGGCTGTGCATCATCTCCGGCGGGCCGGGCACCGGCAAGACGACGACCATGGTCCGCATCCTCGCCATCCTGCTCGAGCTGACGGGCGAGAGCCCGCTGCGGATTGGGCTTGCTGCCCCCACCGGCAAGGCCGCGGCGCGCATGAAGCAGGCGGTGCGTGCGGCGGCGGACTCGTTGCCGGCCCCCGCGGCGCTGCTCGAGCGGCTGCCCTCGGAGGCGAGCACACTGCACCGTCTGCTCGGCAGCCGCGGCGACGGTCGGACCTTTCGCTACGGACCGCAGCGGCCGCTGCCCCTGGACGTGCTGATCGTGGACGAGGTGTCGATGGTGGACCTCGCACTGCTCGTGCGCCTGCTCGAGGCGCTGCCCGGCGATTGCCGGCTCATCCTGCTGGGGGATCGCGACCAGCTCGCGGCCGTGGAGCCCGGGGCGGTGCTCGGCGAACTCTGCGGCGGCTGGCGTGCATACACGCGCCGCCATGCCGAGCGCCTCGGCGCGCTCTGCGACGCCAATCTGCCGCGATCCGACGTGGCGAGGCATCCGCTTCAGGATTGCCTGGTCTTCCTGGAGCGCAACTATCGCTTCGGCGAGACCAGCGCCATCCGCCGCCTTGCGCAGGCGGTGAGCAGCGGCGCTGCGGAGGAGGCGCTGGCGATGCTGACGCAGGCGCAGGGAGAGGAAATCCGGTGGCGGCGCTACGAAGGCGCCACGTCGATGTGGCTGCGGAGCCGGCTGGAGGAGACGTATGCCCCTTACCGGGCCGCCGTCGATGCGGCGTCTGATCCGGGCGAGTTGATTGCCGCTCTTGCCCGCACGCGCGTGCTGTGCGCGCACCGACACGGTCCGCTCGGCCTGGACAGCATCAACGGGCTCATCGAGCAATCAACGCCGGCGCGCGGGGTGTGGCCGTGGTACCCAGGTCGTCCGGTTCTCGTCACCCGAAATGACTACGCAACGGCCCTTTACAACGGGGACCTGGGAGTGGTGTGGCAGGCAGTGGGAACCCCTGGGCCGAGCGTCTGGTTCGATCGCGGCGATGGCAGCGTGCGCAGCATCCCGCCGCTGCGCCTGCCGGAGCACGAGACCGCCTACGCGCTGACGGTGCACAAGTCACAGGGATCGGAATTCGACGAGGTGCTGCTGGTGCTGCCGCAGGCCGACTCACCGGTTCTCACCCGCGAGCTGGTCTACACTGCGATCACACGCGCGCGGCAGCGGGTAGAGATCTGGAGCGACGACTCCGTCCTCGCGCGCGCGATAGGCCGTGCCTTGCAGCGGGCTTCCGGGCTGCGCGATGCCCTCGGATTGGCCAGCAGATGAACGCGGGCTGGACGCCTCATCGATCAGGGTGAGGATCGTGGCGCGCATCCTCAGCGCTGTGATCGGCGCGCTGGATACCCCGCCGGCCTTGTGTTACTAATCGACACCGGTGGCGCCTCTGCTGCCGGTGCGCGCGGTTGCAGAGCGGTCCATGACATGGCTGCTGATCAAATGGTACCGATTGGTGAATAGTCCTCCGAAGCCTGCAACGGCAAACGCTGGTCAGACGCAGAGCCGGCCGCGGATGGCCCGCGTGCTCGGGCCGGTGTTGACGCTGCTGCTGATCGTTGTCATCGAGTTCGCGCACCTCGACATGATCTTGCAGCCGGCGCTGCTGCTGGGCGTGGCAGTCATCGCGTGCGGGTATTACGGTGGGCGCGGCGCCGCAATCGCCAGCGCCTTGTTCAGCGTCGCCTTCTATTATTACTTCTATTCCGGCGACGCCCGGCAGCCGCTGCTGGCAGGCGAGGCGCTGTCACATTTCATCATTGCCACGACCACCACGCTCCTTGGCGGCGCCGTGGGTGGATTTCAGCATCGGCAATCGCGGCGAATTCGAGACCTCGAGAGCGAGCACGTTGTCCTGCAGGGACAGCTCTACGAGCGCCGCTATCTGGAGGGGGCACTGCGGCAGAGCGAAGAGCGCCACCGGCGCCTGATGCAGATGCTGCCTGCGGCTGTGCTCGTCGTCGAACGCAATCGCATCACGTTCGTTAACGATGCGGCGCTCAAGCTCTTCGGGGCGATCTCACGCGAGCAGATGCTTGGCCGATCCCCCTTCGACTTCATCCCCGGCGAGTATCAGCGCCTCATCGAGGAACCGATCGGGCAGCTTCTCACCGGCGCCAGCGAGGCAGCTGCTCCTCTCGTGCACAACATCGCTCGCCTCGACGGGTCGCTGTGGGAAGCGGAGCTGAGCGCCGGTCCCTGTCGATACGCGGACAGCGTCGCGCAGGCAGTCATACTGCGCGACGTGAGCCAGTACAGGCGCCAGGTGGATTCGTTGCGTCAGGGCCTGGAGCGGGTACGTGCGGTCAGCGAGTTGCAGCCGGACGGCGTCTTCGTGCTCAGCCCTGACGCCAAGCTCGTGGAGATCAACCGCGCCGGGCTCAATCTGCTGGAGTCCGATGCCCCGGATCCGGTGCAGGGGCGATCGCTGCTGGAGTTTCTGCTCCCTGATCACCGCCAGGCGTTTGCGGATCTGGGGCGGCGCGTGCAGCAGGGCATGAACGAATCAATCGAGGTGGAGATTCAGGCCCTGGAGGGCTCGCGCCGGTGGCTCGAGATTCACGCGGGACCATTGCGCGACGGGGAGCAGCGTTGCAGCGGTGTGGTCGCTTGCGCGCGCGATATCACCCGGCGCAAGCGCACCGAGGAGGGGTTGCGCACCAGCGAGCAGCGTTTCCGCGCACTCGTCGAAATGTCCTCCGACATGACTCTCATCCTGGACCCGCACGGCGTCATCCTCTTCGCAAGCCCGTCAGTCACGGCGATCCTCGGCTATGAGCCGGCGCAGCTGATTGGCAAGAGCACCTTCGATTTCGTGCATCACGATGATCGCATCCCGGCACATTCCACCCTGCGCGACGCGGTATCGAACCCCGGCGCCGTGCGACGCATCGAGCTGCGGGTGCGCCACCGCGATGGATCGTGGCGCATTCTGGAGGCGTTCGGGCGCAGTCACATCGATTCACCGGCCCTGCACGGCGTGGTGGTGAACTGTCGCGATGTGACGGATCGCAAGGGGGCTGAGGATGCCCTGCGTGAGAGCCGCGAGCGCCTCACCGGCATTCTGACCTCGCTGGATGATGTTGTCTGGTCCTCGACCGTCACCGACCGCCAGCCACTCTACGTCAGCCCCTCCGCGGAGCTGGTGTACGGGCGTGCCGTGGGCGACTTCTTTGCCCAGCCCACCCTGTGGTTCGATGTCGTGCATCCGGATGACCAGCCGCGTGTGCGGGCGACGGTGGCCCAGGTGGTGGCGAACGGCCACTACGATTATGAGTACCGCATCATCCGGCCCGACGGCAGCATACGCTGGCTGCGCGATCGCGCGCGTCTGGTGACCGACAGTTTCCGGCGCCCGTTGCGTCTTGACGGGATCGCGAGCGACATCACCGAGCTCAAGAAGGCGGAGGTGCAACTGCTGGAGTCACGCGAGCGCCTGCGCACCTTCGCGCGGCAACTGGATGCGGCGGTGGAAGAGGAGCGCACTCATATCGCGCGGGAACTGCACGACGAACTCGGCCAGTCGCTGACCGGCATGAAGATGGATCTCGCCTGGATGCGACGGCGGCTCTATGACAAGTCGGCGCTGCGCGACGCGTCGATCCTGCACCGGAAGATCGCCTCGACGGGCGAACTTATCGATTCGACGATCGCCGTGGTGCGCCGGATCGCGACGCGCCTGCGGCCAACGCTGCTTGACAACCTGGGTCTGACCGCGGCCATCGAGGAGTACGCGGCGCAGTTCAGCGAGCGCACCGGCATCCCCTGCGATCTGGCATTGGTCGCCGACGTGACGCTCGACAAGGCGCGCGCCTCCGGCGTCTTCCGCATCCTTCAGGAGGCGATGACGAACATCGCGCGTCACAGCGGCGCCAGCCGCGCCGGCATCCAGCTGCAGGCCGACGCTGACAGCCTCACCCTCGAGTTGACGGACAACGGCCGGGGCATTGACGAGAACAATGGGGCAATTGGCAAAACTCTTGGCGTGCTCGGCATGCGCGAGCGGGCGCAGTTGATGGGCGGCGTGCTTACTGTGCAGAGGGGCGCTCAAGGCGGAGCGCTGGTGCGCCTGACGGTACCGCTGCGCGCCGGCGTCGGTGCTCGCAAGGGGCAAGAGACATGCGCGTGATTATCGCCGACGATCACCCGATCGTCAGGCGCGGCGTGCGCGACATTCTGATCGAAAGTTTCCCGCGCGTCGTGGTTCAAGAGGTCGACAGCGCCGGCGCGCTCTTCGCTGGACTGCATGAACCCTTCGATCTCGTGCTCCTGGACCTGTCGCTGCCCGACCGCAACGGTTTGGATTGTCTCGGCCAGATACGCAAACAGCACCCCTCCGTGCCGGTGCTGGTCTTAAGCATGCACGCCGAGGAGCATTTCGCCGTGCGCGCACTGAAGTCAGGCGCTGCGGGTTATGTCACCAAGGACAAAGCCGCCGAGGAGCTCGTACGGGCGGTGAGAAAGATCCTGGGTGGTGGTCGCTATGTGAGCAGCGAGCTTGCCGAACGCCTGGCCGCCAAGCTCATTGGCGACGCCGTCAAGGCTCCGCACGAGCTGCTGTCGGAGCGGGAGTTTCGCGTGCTGCGCCTGTTGGCCTCGGGGAGGTCGGTGAGCGAGATCGCGCAGGAACTCTATCTGAGCGTGAAGACCGTGAGCACCTACCGCAGGCGCCTGCTCAACAAGATGCAAATGCGTACCAACGCTGAACTGACTCGCTATTGCATACAGAACCGCCTGGTCGACTAAGGAAACTCCGACTTAAAATCAGAGGTGCCCTAAGGAAGCTCTGAATAAGCCCATCCTGGACTTCTCAGAGCACGCAAAGCAAAAAGCGTGGTTTTTGCTTTGCTTCATCTTCAACGGCTTGCCGCC